>CALALQ010000241.1 GCA_937925595.1 uncultured Demequina sp.
CGCGCACCGTGATCGCGGAGAAGATCCCCGCGAGCCTCGGGTCGCGGTGTACGTGCGCGATCTTCGCGAGCTGGTCGTTGTCGAGCACCGGGAAGGGCAGCATGAGCTTGCGCGCGTGCTCGGGGACCTCCTCGAGCAGGTTCGGCTCGGGTCCGATCGCACCGCCGATCGACGTCACGAGCTCTTCGCGGATCGCGTCGAGCGGAGGGTTGGTGACCTGCGCGAACATCTGCGTGAAGTAGTCGAAGAGCAGTCGGGGGCGACCGGACAGCACCGCGACCGGGGTGTCAGAGCCCATGGCGCCAAGCGGCTCCGCGCCGGTCTTCGCCATCGGTGCGAGCAGGACGCGCAGCTCCTCTTCGGTGTAGCCGAAGGTGCGCTGGCGACGGTTCACGGAGTGCGTCGAGTGGACGATGTGCTCGCGCTCAGGAAGCTCGGCAAGGCGCACGGTGTGCTCGCGGATCCAGTCCGCGTAGGGGTGCTCGGCAGCGAGGCGAGTCTTGATCTCCTCGTCCTCGATGATGCGGCCAGCTGCCGTGTCGACAAGCAGCATGCGCCCAGGCTGGAGACGTCCCTTGCGCACGACCGTCGCGGGGTCGATGTCGAGAACGCCTGCCTCCGAGCCAAGCACAACGAGCCCATCGTTGGTGACCCAAAAACGGCCCGGTCTCAGACCGTTGCGGTCCAATACCGAGCCAATGACTGTCCCATCAGTGAAGGTGAGAGACGCAGGACCGTCCCACGGCTCCATAAGGGTGCTGTGGTACTCGTAGAACGCCCGGCGAGCGGGGTCCATCTCCTCGTTCTTCTCCCACGCCTCAGGGATCATCATGAGGATCGCGTGGGGCAGCGAGCGACCGCCAAGGTGCAACAGCTCGAGCACCTCGTCGAACGACGCGGTGTCGGACGCGGACGGGGTGCACACGGGCATGAGGTCGGCGAGCTCGCCGAGCAGCTCCGAGCGCAGGGTTCCCTGGCGAGCGGCCATCCAGTTGCGGTTGCCCCGCACGGTGTTGATCTCGCCGTTGTGGGCGATGAACCGCAGCGGCTGCGCTAGCGGCCAACTGGGGAACGTGTTGGTCGAGAAGCGAGAGTGAACAAGCGCGAGCTCGGAGGTGAAGCGCTCGTCTTGGAGGTCAGGGAAGACCTGCTCCAGCTGATACGTCGTGAGCATTCCCTTGTATGTCAGGGTGCGCGCGGACAGAGACGCGAAGAACGGACCGCCCTCCTTCTCAGCACGCTTGCGAACGCGGTACGCCTTGCGGTCAAGATCAATGCCCGACGCTGGCTCGGCGGAGATGAAGACCTGGCGGAACGTCGGCATGGCGGCCCGAGCAGAGGGGCCAAGCGACGAGCCGTCGGCGGGCACATCCCTCCAGCCGAGGACGCTCACGCCCTCTGCCGCGGCCTGAGCTTCGAAGATCGCGACCTGCTCGGCTTCGCGGCCCACCTCAAGGAAGGCGATGCCCGTGGCATACGAGCCCACCTCGGGAAGCTCAAAGTCGACAACGGCGCGCAGGAAGCCATCAGGGATCTGGGTGAGGATTCCCGCACCGTCTCCGGTCTCGGTCTCAGCACCAACGGCACCACGGTGCTCAAGGTTCTTAAGCGCGGTGAGACCGGCCTCGACGATGTCCCTGCCGGCGTATCCCCTGAGGGTGGCAACGAATGCCACACCGCACGAGTCGTGCTCGTACGCCGGGTCGTACAGTCCACCTGCGCGCAGGTGGTCGCGAGGCTCCGCGGCCATCTCACCGTCCTTCGTCACCGCAGGCATTGCCAGCGGTATTGGGTATCGGGGCGCCGTCGACCCGCAATTCACACGGGTACACAGCGTACAGCGTGACCGGAGGGCCAGTGAATCCCCTTTGGTCCCGCGTCGCGAGCGCTATTCCTTGACGCCGCCCTCAGCAGCACTGTCGGCGTCTGTCACGGGAGGGTCTCCCCCGTCAGGGTCCGCGGAGGGATCGCCTCCGTCAGCCACGCGAGAAGCCGCCAGCTCCCCACGGGGCACATCGGCCAAGCTGCGCTGCCGCGCCCTCAGCCAGAAGAAGATCATAATCGCCATCGCAAGCACCACGATGGACACGAACACGTTCACGCGAATGCCCCAGAACGTGTGCGCGTCGTCGATGCGCACCATCTCGATCCACAAGCGGCCCGCGGTGTAGACCATCACGTAGAGCCAGAACACGCGCCCACCGCGCAGGTCGAAGCGCTTGTCGAGCCACACGATGAGGGCGGCGCCCGCGAGGTTCCACAGCAGTTCGTACAGGAACGTGGGATGGAAGGTCTCGAACTGCTCAAAGCCGCTGGGGCGGAACCGCGGGTCCACCACGAGCGCCCAAGGCACCTCCGTGGGTCCGCCGAACAGCTCCTGATTGAAGTAGTTGCCAAGGCGGCCTATCGCCTGCGCAATGAGCACGCCGGGGGCCGCGGCATCCATGAACGTCACGAAGCTCACGTTGTAGCGACGGCAGCCGATCCAGGCACCCACGGCGCCGAGCGCCACCGCACCCCAGATTCCCAGGCCGCCATTCCAGATCTTGAGCGCGTCGACGGGATTGCCGCCTTCACCGAAGTACGCGTCGGGAGACGTGATGAGGTGATAAATCCTGCCGCCGACGATGCCGAACGGCACCGCCCAGAAGGCCACGGACCCCACGACGTCAGGATCGCCGCCCCGCTCGACCCAGCGTCGGGTGGTGAACCACACCGCGAAGAAGATGCCTGTGAGGATGCACAGGGCGTACATGTGGATGGTCAGCGGTCCCAGATGGAACGCGGAAAGCCCCTCTGGCGGCGCGGGGATGAACGCCCTCACTGCCCGACGCTCCGCACACCTTGGGCGAGTTCGGCCACCTTTGCGCGCAGCGCGTCAAGAGCGGCGTTCTCGTCGTCGTAGTCAAGAAGCTGGTGTACGAGTGCAGAGCCGACAATCACTCCGTCAGCGTAGGCGCCCACCTGGGCCGCGTGCTCGCCGGTCGTCACGCCAATGCCTACGCATACATGCTTCGCGCCAGCGGCACGAGAGTCGCGAACGAGTCGCTCGGCCTCGGCGCCAATCTGGGCACGCTCGCCAGTCACTCCCATGACGGCGGTCGCGTAGAGGAAGCCCGTGGTGGCGCTCACGGTGAAGTGGATCCGCTCTTGCGTCGAGCTGGGAGCCACGAGGAAGGTGGTCTCAAGCCCGTGGCGCTCTGCGGCCGCGAGCCACTCCTCCGCGTTGTCTGGCGTCAGATCGGGAAGGATCACTCCCGCTCCCCCGGCTTCGGCGAGCTCGGAGGCGAAGCGATCGATTCCGTACTGCAGGATCGGGTTGTAGTACGACATCACGACGGCTGGAGCACCAGCCTCAACCGCCGCGCGCACAGCCTTGAACGTGTCGCGAACGCGAACACCGCGCTGAAGGGCGGCCTCGGCGGCTGCCTGGATAGTCGGGCCGTCCATGCTCGGGTCCGAGTACGGCACGCCCACCTCAACGCCGTCGGCACCCGCCTCGACCATCGCCGCAATCGCGCGGCATGAACCCTCGACCGAGGGGTAGCCCACTGGCAGGTACCCGATGAGCGCCGCGCGCCCCTCCGCCTTGGCGGCGTCGATCGCCGCGATCATCGACTTCACGCGTCGCCCTCCAGCAGACCGAACCAGCGCGCGGCCTGCTCGACGTCCTTGTCGCCGCGGCCGGAAAGACTCACGAGGATCGTCGCGCCCTCACCCAGCTCACGACCGACCTTGATGGCGCCGGCGAGTGCGTGGGCCGATTCGATAGCAGGCAGGATTCCCTCGGCGCGGCTCAGCAGCGAGAACGCGTCCATCGCCTCCGCATCGGTGATGGGCCAGTACTCCGCGCGACCGATCGCCGCCAGCCACGAGTGCTCCGGACCCACGCCTGGGTAGTCAAGGCCAGCGCTGATCGAGTGGGACTCGGTGATCTGGCCGTCCTCGTCTTGCAGGATGTACGAGCGTGAGCCGTGCAGCACGCCGGGGCGACCGCCCGTGATGGTCGCGGCATGGCGGCCGGTCTCGACACCATCGCCCGCGGCTTCACAGCCGATGAGTCGCACGTCTGCGTCGTCGAGGAAGGCGTCGAAGATGCCGATCGCGTTGGAGCCGCCGCCCACACAGGCGACCACAGCGTCGGGCAGGCCCCCCATGGCGAGCGTCTGCTCGCGGGCCTCGAGACCGATGGTGCGCTGGAAGTCGCGAACCATCGCGGGGAACGGATGCGGCCCAGCTGCGGTGCCGAAGATGTAGTTGGTGGTCTCGACATTGGCCACCCAGTCGCGGAACGCCTCATTGATCGCGTCCTTGAGCGTGCGCGAGCCGGACGTCACTGGGACCACTTCCGCACCGAGCAGCCGCATGCGGGCCACGTTGAGTGCCTGTCGCTGCGTGTCCTCTTCGCCCATGTAGATGATGCATTCGAGGTCCATGAGGGCCGCTGCGGTCGCCGTCGCGACGCCGTGCTGACCGGCGCCGGTCTCTGCGATGACGCGCGTCTTGCCGATGCGCTTGGTCAGCAGCGCCTGGCCCAGCACGTTGTTGATCTTGTGCGAGCCCGTGTGGTTGAGGTCTTCGCGCTTGAGCAGGATGCGCGCGCCGCCCGCGTGACGAGCGAAACGGGGAACCTCGGTGACGATCGACGGGCGGCCCGTGTAGTCGCGGGCCAAGCGCTCAAGCTCGAACTGGAAGCCCGGATCGATCTTCGCCTTGTCGTACGCGTCGGTGAGTTCGTCGAGAGCGGCGACGAGCGCCTCAGGAACGAAACGACCGCCGAAATCTCCGAAGTACGGCCCCGGTGCCGCCTGGAGGGAATCGCTCACGGGCGCACCGAGCGCAGGGCCGGGTGCGCTCCCGCCGCGACCATCTCAGCAACCGCCTGGCGGGGGTTGTCGTCCTTCACGAGCGCCTCGCCAACGAGCACCGCGTCGGCGCCCATGCGGGCGTACTCGACGACGTCGTGGCTGTCGCGGATCCCGGACTCTGCGACGCGCAGGATGCCATCGGGAATCGTGGGTGCGACGCGCGCGAACGTGTGACGGTCCACCTCGAGGGTCTTGAGGTTGCGCGCGTTGACGCCAATGACGCGAGCACCGGCATCGGCGGCACGCTTGACCTCTTCCTCATCGTGAACCTCAACAAGGGCGCACATGCCGAGCGAGTGCACCCGCTCCACGAGGCTCTCGAGGGCCATCTGCTCAAGCGCGGCGACAATCAGCAGCACCATGTCTGCACCGTGAGCGCGGGCCTCCCACACCTGGTACGGCGTGACGATGAAGTCCTTGCGAAGAATGGGGATGTCCACCTTGGCGCGCACCGCGTCAAGGTCGCTCAGCGAACCCTCGAAGCGACGCTCCTCAGTGAGCACGGAGATGACCGATGCTCCCCCGGCCTCGTATTCGGTGGCCAGCGATGCGGGGTCGGAGATGTCTGCAAGGGAACCCTTTGAGGGGCTCGACCTCTTCACTTCGGCGATCACCGCGACCTCGTCGCGAGCAAGGATCTGACGAGCGTCGATAGCGCTCGGAAGACGCGCCGCGCGCGCCTTCAGGCTCTCCATTGATGTCAGCTGCTCTCGACGCGCCAAGTCCTCGCGGACACCCGCGACGATGCTGTCAAGCACACTGCTCCCCGCCTCTGCCATGGCCCTATGGTAGCGCCGCTGACGATGTTGACTTACCGCGGGATGGTTCGCCCAACGTCACCACGCGCGAGGTGTGCGGCCTGTTGCGCGCAGCAGCGCACGGCCGCGCCATCATGGCGACAACAGGCCCGCAAATCGACCGAAATTGCGCAACACGGCAAAAAGCACAATGACGGCGGGAAGTGCGTATCCCAGCCAGTTGGGGAAGGGCCATTCGCGCAGCTGCACTCCTTGGCCGCGCAACACCCAGCGGACCCACAGCACAACCAGCAGAGGGATCGAGATCGTGACGAGCGGATTCATCGACAGCGCGCCCAGCACGTCGAAGTGCATCAGGTCATACGCGGCTCGAGTGCCACCGCAGCCCGGGCAGTACAGGCCGGTCGCGGCATAGAGGGGGCACACATAGGTGGCGCCCGGGTTGTGGGGGTTCTTCGCGTAGACGTACACGGCCCCCGCTAGAAGCGGAAATGCGGCAGCCGCGGGTCCCGCAAGGGCGCGCCACGCGATGCGTGCGCCTCCCGAGCTGGTCCCGCGGCTGCCGACCGACGTCACTGCGTGGAGCAGATGGCGTTGTCCGGGTTCTCCTCGCAGTACTCCACCAGTCCACCGCCGGCGAGGCCGAGGATCAGGATGATGGCTGCGAGCAGCGCGCCGACGATACCGGTGATGAGACCAGCGGTGGCCATGCCGGTGGCGACGCCCTGCTTGCGGGACTGGATGCCGAGAATGATCGCGACGATGCCGGCAGGCAGCGCGATGAACCAGTACAGGCACAGAACGACAGAGACAATACCCAGGATGAGCGCCGCGACGGCCTTGCCCTTGCCAGGCTGCGGCGCTGCGCCCATGGGGGGCGTCGGCGGGACCGCGGGCGGCGGCGGCGGGGTGACTTCAGACATTGATGCAATCTCCCTTGATCTCCGACACCCGGGACGGCGTCGGTTCCCGCTACTTTAGCGGCTGTCCGTAGCCCAGCGCACGGAGCACGCCGCCGGAGATCAGGGCGAGTCCGATGATCACGACGCCGGTCCACAGCACAGCACCGGCCTCGATCATCATTCCTGTTCCGGAAACGATCGCACCGATCACAATGCCGACGTTGAGCACCCAGGCGGCAAGAGTCATGCCGTGGTTGGGGGACGCGGGGTCCGGAAGGTCCTGGGGCTCAAGGTGGACGCTGGACATGGGGGCTCCTAGATCTCGGTTGCTGCGTGGATTCTAGCGTGCCGACGCTGGGGTCAGGCGGGAGGCAAGCCGCACCGCTCGCACCATCGCGGCGGCCTTGTCGCGGGTCTCTTGCGCCTCCCTTTCGGGCACAGAGTCGGCGACGATTCCGGCGCCGGCCTGGATGTGGGCGACGCCTTCGCGAATGAGCGCGGTGCGAATGGTGATGGCGAAGTCCATATTGCCTGCGAAGTCGAAATAGCCGGCCGCTCCCCCATAGAAGGCGCGGCGCACCGGCTCAATCTCATCGATGAGCGCGATGGCCCTTGCCTTGGGTGCGCCGGACAGCGTTCCGGCAGGAAATGTCGCGGTGAAGGCATCAACTGCGGTGTACTGCGGCTCGATGCGGCCCACAACGGTTGAGCAGATGTGCATGATGTGGCTATAGCGGTTGATCGCCATGAACTCCGTCACCTCGACGGAGGTGGGCTCGCACACCTTCACGAGGTCGTTGCGCGCAAGATCGACGAGCATGACGTGCTCGGCGATCTCCTTAGGGTCCTGAATGAGCTCTTCGGCAAGTGCCTTGTCCTCTTCGGGACTCGCTCCGCGCGGCCTGGAACCCGCAATTGGGTACGTGCGCACCTGACCCTGCTGCAGCGCCACGAGCGACTCAGGGCTGGCGCCGACGATCGCGAACTCGCGGCCCTCATCGTCCTGAATCTGGAAGTAGTACATGTACGGGCTGGGGTTGATGGTGCGCGCCACCCTGTAGACATCGAGCGGGTCGCCATCGAAGCTCACGTCAAAGCGCTGCGAGGGCACCATCTGGAACACCTCGCCGTCACGGATCGCGTTCTTCGCGAAGCGCACGGCCTCTTCGAACTCGCCCTCCGCGCTGCGAGGGCGGATGGGTTCATCCTCTCCCTCGCCAAGCACGGAGACTTCACCGGCCGACGCCGCCGACAGGGCCTCCTGCATCGCATCGACTCGCGCAACGGCGTCGTCATAGGCGGCTTCGATGCCGGTTTCCTGAGCGTTGGCGTTGACGGCGTTGGCGATGAGCCAGACGGACCCGTCGTGGTGATCGATTGCCGCGATGTCGGTGGCCAACGCAAGCACAGCGTCGGGCACATCGATGTCCTTCGGCGCCTTCTTGGGCAGGGTCGGCTCCCATTGGCGAATGATGTCCCAGCCGATCACTCCGACCATGCCGCCCGTGAGCGGGGGCAGGCCCTCAATGGGCTCGGACTGCAGCTCTGCCAGGACGCGGCGGATGGCATCGAGCGGCGCGCCGTCTGCGAGGCCCACTGGCACCTCGCCCGCCCAGTGCGCGTCATCGCCATTGACGGTGAGCGTTGCTCGAGAGCGCACTCCTACGAAAGACCAGCGCGAGCGCGAGCCGTCTGGCTCCGCAGACTCGAGGATGAAGGTGCCTGGCCGCGAGTCCGCCAGTGCGCGGTACACCGCGACCGGCGTGAGCGAGTCGGCGAGCACGCGGCGCACCACGGGAACCACGCGATGGGTCGCGCCCAGCTCCACGAACTGCTCGAAAGAGGGCCAGGTCTGGCCCCACTCGACCTTCACTCCGGTCACGCCTCAATCCCCTTCACCGCTCCAAGGTCGCCGCCGGCGTCGAAGCAGGACCGCTCGCCCGTGTGGCACGCGGGACCGGTCTGGTCGACGCGAAGCAGCAGGGCGTCGCCGTCGCAGTCGATGCTGACATCGACGATGCGCTGAATGTTCCCAGAGGTGTCGCCCTTGCGCCACAGCTCCTGACGAGAGCGGCTCCAGTACACGGCACGGCCAGTGGTGAGCGTCTGCTCAAGCGCGTCGTCGTTCATCCACGCGACCATGAGGACCTCACCGGTGTCGTGCTGCTGCGCCACCGCGACCACAAGGCCGTCAGGGGTGCGCTTGAGACGAGAGGCGATGTCTGGGGCGAGCATGGCGACCATCTTTCCACGGGAGGGGCGTGAGCCCGTCACACTGCCGAGCGGTCAGTCGCGAGTCTGCGACACCCAAGCGGCGTACAGCTCCGCATAGATGCCGCCCTTGTCGACAAGTTCGCGGTGGGGTCCCACTTCGACGAGCTCGCCGTGCTCCATCACGCCGATGAGGTCGGCGCGCTCTGCCGTCGACAGACGGTGAGCGATGACGACGGCCGTGCGCCCCTGCATGAGTCCCTCGAGTGCCCTCGAGATGCGCACCTCAGTGGCGGGGTCTACCGCCGAAGTAGCCTCGTCGAGGATCAGCAGGTCGGGGTCGCGCAGGTAGGCGCGAGCGATCGACACCAGCTGCCTCTCCCCTGCACTCAGCAGCTCCCCGCGCGGACCGACCTCCGTGTCGAGACCGTTGGGCAGCGTGCCCAGCCACGACTCGAGGCCCAGAGACTCAAGTGCCGCTTGGGCGCGCTTGCCGAGATCCTCAGGGTCAGCGTCGGGCAGTGCGTAGGCGAGGTTCGAGCGAATGGTGCCCTCGAAGAGGAAGCCCTCCTGCGGGACCACGGCGACCGCGCGACGCAGCGAACTCATGGGCACGCTGCGCAGGTCGATGCCGCCAACGGAGATCTGACCCGCGCTGGGGTCGATGAACCGCGACATGAGTCGAGCGAGGCTCGTCTTGCCGGAGCCAGTCTGGCCCACGAGCGCGATGCGCTTTCCGGATGGCACTTCGAGGTCGATTCCCTTGAGCACCTCGGGACCGCCGGGATAGCTGAGGCGGACGCCCTCGATCTTAAGTTCACCGTGGCCGTGAGGGATGGGGGTGCCCTTGTCGCCCGGGTCTTTGACGGTGACCTCGGCGTCGACGAGTTCGAGCACACGCCGCCAGCCGACCATCGCGCGCTGCAACTCGGCGAGCATCTCGATGATCCACATGAGCGGCCCCGCGAAGGTGTACACGAGGAACGGGAACGCGACGACGGTTCCGACCGACATCTTCCCGTCGAGCGCAAGCAGCGTTCCGCCGATGAGCGCAAGGCCCGTGGCGAGCGACTGCCCGATCACCGTTGACGAGAAGTTGAGACTCGACAGCTTCGCCGCGCGACGGTCTCCCGCGAGGATCTCGTCGATCTGCGCTCCGAGGCGGCCGCGCATGCGCTGCTGCACGCCGTAGGAGCGGATCGTGGCGATGCCGACGAGCTGCTCAGAGGTCGACGCGAGGAGATCGCCCATCATCGCGCGCACCTTCTCATAGGCGCGGCGCACGCGAGGCTGCACCCACAGCAGGGACAGCACGGCGGGCACGAACGCGACCACGACCAGCAGGGACAGCTGCCACGAGTAGGCGACCATCACGATGAACACGATGAGCGACTCGAGAGCGGCAATGATCATGGCCGCTCCGGTCCACTGCATGAGGTCGCGCATGGTCTCGACGTCACCCGTGACGCGGGACACGTAGCGGCCCCTTGCCTCCTCGTTCTGAGTGAGAACGGACAGCTCGTGCACCTTGCCAAATGCCTCGATGCGCAGCGTGGCAAGGCCCGCCTCCGCCGCGGTCACCATGCGAGAGCGCACTCGCCAGGCGACCACCGCTGAGGTGACGAGGACGGCAATGCCGACGAGCGCGTACTTGAGCACCAGGCCGGTGTCGACGCCGCCCGGCGCCAGCAGGCCGTGGTCGGTGATGCGCTGGGTGAGGAACGGCACGGCAGCCTGACCTGCCGCAGCGACCGCGGCAAGCGCCAAGGTGACGCCAAGTCCCTTGCGAAGCTCTGGGCTGACCTCGAATCCTCTGCGGAACGTCTCGCGCAGCGGCGGGATCTCGCGGGAGCGCCTGCTCATCCGATGTACCCCGCTTCCTGTTCTGCCTGTCGTCTGCTGTCTTCCTCATAGGCGAGCACGAGCTCGCGATAGCCCTCGTCGCGCTTCAGGAGCTCCGCATGCGTTCCTGAATCCACAACCTTGCCGCGGTCAACATGAACCACGTGGTCCGCGAGCAGGATCGACGCGAGGCGGTACGCGATGATGAGCACCGTTGGGCCGTTGCCGTCCTTCGACAGTCCGGTGAGGATCTCGCGCTCGACGCGCGGATCCACGGCGCTTGTCGCGTCGTCGAGCACCAGCACTCTCGGCTCGCGAACGAGCGCCCTGGCAAGCGCCAGACGTTGGCGCTGACCGCCCGAGAGGTTCATGCCGCGCTCGTGCAGCACCGCATCCAGACCGCCGATACTTTCGACGACCTCGGTGACGTTCGCACGGCGCAGGGCGTTCCAGATCTGCTCGTCCGAGTAGGTCTCGCCCAGCGTCACGTTGTCGCGCACCGTGCCTGCGAACACGAAGGCGGTCTGGGGCGCGAGGGCCACGTGCGTGCCGAGCTCTGCGATGGTCTGCAGGTCCACCTCATCGAGAGTGACCTCTCCTGTGACGGGGCGAGCGAGTCGCGATGCGGCAAGAGCGACGGTCGACTTGCCGGAGCCTGTGGCACCCACGAGCGCGGTGACCGTGCCTGGAGCCAGGTCAAGCGAGACGTCGCGAAGGATCACCGCAAGGTTGCCCTCACCGTCGTCGGCGCCGATGTCCGCGTTCACGAAGCTCATCGACCCGGCACCCTGGCGCGCGACATCCACATAGCCGGGCTCGTCGACCTCGGTCGCCGCCTTCGCGATCTCGCCCACGCGGCGGAAGGCCACAAGCGCCTGCGGCATCTGGCCAAGCACCCAGCCAAGACCGCGAATCGGCACGCCGAGCAGCGTCACGAGGTAGATGGCCGAGACCACCTCACCGACCGTCACCGAACCGCTCGCGGCGCGGTAGGCGCCAACGATCATGAGCGCGACAGAGCCGAGCGGCACGACAAGGTCCATCATCGGCTCGAACCAAGCCGACGTTCTGCCCACTCGGGTGTCGGCGTCACGCAGTCCCCTGGCCGCCTTGGCGAAGCGCTCGGTCTCGCGGTTTTCCGCGCCGAGCGCCTTGACCACGGTGCCGCCCTCGAAGCTTTCGTGGGCGATGTTCGACACCTCGGAGCGCAGCGACTGGCCAAGATCCCAGCGCGGCGTGATGACGCGCTCGTAGATGAAGTTGATGACGAGGATCACGGGGATCACCGCGATGCCTGTCACGGCGAGCCACGGGTCCATGGCAAACATCGCCCAACCGGCCGCGAACATCATGACGATCGAGCCCGCGGCGAAAGCGAACGGGTGCAGCGTGTCGGTGGCGGTCTCCGAGTCCGAGGACATCGCGCTCAGCATGCGACCGGGCGGGTTGGCCCGGTGCCAGCCAAGCGGAAGCGAAGCGAGAGCGTCGGCCACCACACGACGGTGGCGGGCACCCACTCCAGCAACCGCCGCACCCTGGTAATTGCGGCGCACGAACACGAGCAGCGCGTTGATGATGCCGATCGCGAGGAACGCGGCTCCCGCAAGCAGAATGGCCTCACGCGGGTCCTGGGTGATCTCTCCCCACACGCTCCCGATGGGCGCGCCCTTGACGCCAGGGATCACCACGTTGTCGGTGATGTGGCCAAGCAGTCGGCCGAACAGCACCGTGAAGATCGAGAACACGCCCGATGCTGTGATGGCGATGCCGAAGCGCCAAGGCTCGGTGCGCAGGGCGTGCCTCAGCAGCTGCCCTGCCTTCTTCATGAACGAGCCATGCAGCTCGTACTCGTCCTTGGGGTCGCGCTTGCTCATCGGACGTCGATTCCCGCCGCGCGCATGTGCTCCTTGACCTCTCCAATCGTCAATGTGCCGAAGTGGAAGACGCTTGCGGCGAGCACCGCGTCAGCTCCCGCCTGTGCCGCGGCGACGAAGTCCTCCACCTTGCCGGCTCCTCCGGATGCGATGAGAGGCACGCGCACTGCGTCGCGGACCTCCTTGATCATCTGAATGTCGAAGCCGCCGGTTGTGCCGTCTGCGTCCATCGAATTGAGCAGGATCTCTCCGGCGCCGAGCTCGGCGCCGCGACGGGCCCACTCGATGGCATCGATTCCTGTTCCCCGGCGTCCGCCGTGGGTGGTGACCTCATACCCGCTGGGTGTGGAGATGCCCTCGCCGCAGCGTCGGGCATCCACAGAGAGCACCAGGACCTGGCTGCCGAACCGCTCGGCGATCTCAGCGATGAGCTCAGGGCGAGCGATGGCCGCGGTGTTCACGCCCACCTTGTCCGCTCCCGCGCGCAGCAGCTTGTCGACATCGTCGGCGCTGCGCACGCCACCGCCTACCGTGAGCGGCACGAACACCTGCTCCGCCGTGCGGCGCACCACGTCGAACATCGTCTCGCGCTCGCCAGAGGACGCGGTGACGTCGAGGAAGGTGAC
>CALALQ010000242.1 GCA_937925595.1 uncultured Demequina sp.
GCTTCCTCGACAACGTGACGCTCTATTGGCTCACCTCGACCGGGGCATCAGCGGCGCGGATCTACTTCGAAAGTCACCAGTCACTCGACCCCGACCTGCGGGTGACGGTGCCTGCGGCCATGACGACCTACCCGCACGACATCGAGAAGCATCCGCGGCCCTGGGCGGAAAAACGGTTCCGCCACATCGTGCGATGGCGGGCGCCGGATGCGGGCGGCCACTTTCCGGCGTTGGAGATGCCGGGGGAGTTCGTGCGCGATCTGCGGGAGGGGTTGGCGGCGGTGCTTGCGGCGTCGGGGGTGAGGGGTCATGAGCCTGGCTCTGCCTCAATCACCCCGCCCGATCGTCATCACCTACGGGGCGACGTGAGGCCACAGTGCAAGAACGGGTGAATTGAACGATTTGGATGTTTTGAGCGATAATCAGGCCATGACTCCTCGCTCATCCTCGACACGTCAGGCGCAGGTCGTCGAGCCACCGCACGACCTCGACGAGATGATGCGGCTCGCGAACTTCTTGGAGCAGCACTCGGCTTCGGCCGCGCTGCTCGGCCCGGACGGCGAACAAGTGCCCCTGCCCCTTCCCGTCTACGAGGCGCTCAAGCGCGTTGTCGACGCGATGGAGCGGGGAGCATCTGTCAGCCTCGAACCGATCGATCGCCAGCTCACGACCCAGCAGGCGGCGTCACTCCTGGGGATCAGCAGGAACACTCTGGTGCGCCTCCTGGATGAACATGAGCTCCCGTTCGAGCGCCTGGGGGAAACCCGGCACCGCCGGTTGCGACTGCACGATGTTCTGGCGTACCGCGACCGTAAACGCGAGGAGCGGCGGAGTCGTCTCGACGAGATGACCCGGCAGGCGAATGACGATGGTCTCTATGGCGCTGCTGCGTCGGACTACACCGAGGCTCTGCGACGCGCACGGAGGCAATGACCTGTGACGCGCTTCTCAGCGTTCCTTGATGCGTGCGTTCTCGTGCCCATCGCACCCTGCGACACCCTTCTGCGGATGGCCGCGGTCGTGCCGTCGCGGTTCAGGGGACAGGAACCGGCGAGGAAGATGAGCCGGGCCCCCGCGGGAGCGGTGGCGGCGTAGGCGTACTCCGCGCGGTCGGACAGCGAAGAGGAACGGATCAGGGTGACGGCGGAGGACATGCGCGGACCTTTCCCGAGTGGCGTGCTGTCCCTCACGAGTCGGCGAACGTGGGCCGGTGGGACGGCACCCCCCTGACTGTAACCAGCGCGTGAGCGTCGTGCTCGCGGGACCGTCGCTCGCTCACGCGTCGTGCGAGGCGACGGCTGCGGTCGGCTCATGCCTCCGAAGACGCCACGCCCGCGCCGCGAGCACGACTGCGGCGACACCGCCGGTGATGCCCACCCAGACGACGAGGAGCCCGGTGGCGATCGCGGCCGTGACAGGCAGGACGTCGAAGGCGACAGCGGCGTCGACGTCGCCGCCGCTCGGGATCCGCGCCGCGGCGGCGAGAAGAAGCGCGTATACGAGGGCCGTGGACGCGAGCCACGCGCCCCGCAGCCGACCGCCGCGACGCAGCGCCGTCACGGTCGCCCCGACCAGACCGGCGGTGACAGCGAGGCCCGCGGCGACGACGACCACCCACGGCAGTGATGGCCACACGGCGCCCGACATGAATTTGCGGCAGAAGAACGCCCGGTTCTCGCCCCAGTCGAGGCCCGACTCACGGCATCCCGCCCCAACAAAGACGACGAAGAAGAGGATGACCGCGCCGCCCGCCACCATCGCGCCGGTGCCCAGGGCGATCCAGCCCCACCCGAACCCTGTGCGCGGCCAACACCGCTTTCCGTTCCCCACGCGGTCAGTGTGGCATTCTTCGCGATGCGGAGCGGATGCCGAGGCCGCCCCGCGCCCGCCTCGGTGAGCGACCTTCGCGAGGACCGCCCTGATCCGCGTCGGCCATCGCGCGATCCGCGTCCGCCCACCCGTGCACCGTGCACATTCGCCGGTGTCAAGTTCGCCACCCGCGCCACTGTGCTGCTCGGCCGACCTTTCTAGCGTGAAGGGAGCGCGAAGACGCGCACCAGAACGCTCGAATCGCGTCCGACGCAGCCGTCGACGCGGGGAGGTGAACGACGATGCCATTCGACGAACTCGACACGCGCACCGCGGCACGGGGCACCGCGTCCGGCCTCGCGCATCTGCCGTGGCGCAGCCCCTCAGCCGGGACCGCACGGCCCGCCGTGCGCGACGTGACCGAAGAACTCAGCTATCGAGGCCTCGAACGGCGGGCTGCCGCGTGCGCTGAGCAATTCGCGGCGCGCG
>CALALQ010000243.1 GCA_937925595.1 uncultured Demequina sp.
GCTTGTAGTCCGCAACAAAGCCGCGGCTGACGCGCTCGGCCCGCCACAGCGTCGGATCAGGAGCCAAAGGAGCCATTACGGCACCCGCGTCCGCCCGGGCATGTGCTTGACTCGCGACGCGATCTCCTGGTGGCGCCCGTGCACCATGGGCCGCTGCTGCGGATTGCCCAGATAGCCGCACGTGCGCTTCACCACGTCACACGTGCGCGGGTCGTCGTTGCCGCATTCGGGGCACGCGAACCCCCGCGCGGTGGGGTTGAAGTCGCCCGCAAAACCGCATTCGTAGCAGCGATCGATGGGCGTGTTCGTGCCCAGGTACCCCACGCGGTCGTACGCGTAGTCCCACACGGCCTCGAGCGCCTTGGGGTTGCTCTGCAGCACCGGGTACTCGCAGTAGTGAATGAACCCGCCGGTCGCGAGTTCCGCGTAGGGCGCCTCGAAGTCGAGCTTGTCGAACGGCGTGGGGTTCTTGCGCACGTCGTAATGAAACGAGTTCGTGTAGTAGTCCTTGTCCGTGATGTCAGGCACCGAGCCGAACCGCTCCTTATCCATGCGGCAGAACCGGTCGGTGAGACTTTCGCTCGGCGTCGAGTACACGCTCACCTGATAGCCCGACGCTCGGGTCCAGTTCTGCGCGTGCGTCTTGAGAGAGCGCAGCACAGACAGCGTGAACGCCTTGGCCTCGTCGTCGCGCTCCCACTCGCCGCCATAGAAGGCGGTGGCCACCTCATAGAGCCCGATGTAACCCAGCGACACGGTGGCGCGACCGTTCGCGAACAACTGATCCACAGCGTCGGCCGGGCCAAGGCGCTTACCGAACGCGCCGAACTGATACAGGATGGGCGCGTTTGCCGGCGTGGCTTCCTTGCAGCGCGCGATGCGGAACATGAGCGCGTCGTGGACCGTGGCGAGGCGCTCTTCGAGCAGCGCCCAGAACACCTCCTTGCTGCCGCGCGACTCAAGCGCGATGCGCGGCAGGTTGAGGGTGACGACGCCAAGGTTCATGCGGCCTTCGACCACGTCGTTGCCGTCCTCGTCCTTCCACCCTTGGAGGAAGGAGCGGCAGCCCATGGGAGCCTTGAACGAGCCCGTCATCTCGACGATCTTGTCGTAGCTCAGCACGTCCGGGTACATGCGCTTGGTGGCACACTCAACGGCCAACTGCTTGATGTCGTAGTTGGGGTCGCCAGGTTTGAGGTTCAGGCCGCGCTTCAGCGTGAAGAGCAGCTTGGGGAAGATCGCGGTGCGCCCCTCCCCTCCCAGTCCGCGGATGCGGATGTTGAGGATCGCCTTCTGAACCTCGCGCTCATACCAGTCGGTGCCCAGGCCAAAGCCGACGGAGGTGAACGGCGTCTGGCCGTTCGACGTGAACAGCGTGTTGATCTCGTACTCGAGTGACTGCATCGCGTCGTAGATGTCTTTGCGGGTCTTGGCCTGCGCATACTCGTGGCGCCGCTCGGGATCCTCGATCCACTCTTCCGCATCTGCCAGGTGCTTCGCGTAGTTGAGGCGCGCGTATGGCGCGAGGAGTTCGTCCGCGCGGTTGACGGTGCAGCCGCCGTATTGGCTGCTGGACACGTTCGCGATGATCTGCGAGATCTGCGCCGTGGCGGTCTGGATGCTGCGCGGCGGCGTCACGGCCGCGTTGCCGATGCGGAAACCCGTCGCCAGCATCGACTTGAAGTCGATGAGGCAGCAGTTGGTCATGGGCTGATACGGGTGGTAGTCGAGGTCGTGGTAGTGGATGTCGCCCTTTTGGTGGGCGTTCGCCACGTGCGGCGGCAGCATCCTCAGGCCGATCGCCTTGCCCACGATGCCCGCGGTGAGATCGCGCTGGGTGTTGTAGACCTCGGAGTCCTTGTTGGCGTTCTCGTTGACGAGCGTCTGGTCCTTCTCGAGGAGCTTGTTGATGGAGTGGTTGAGGTCCGTGGCGCGGCTGCGCGCGAAGTCCCGCTGCACGCGGTAGTCGATGTACGCGCGCGCGACGTCGTACTCGCGAGCCTCGAGCAGCACGTGCTCCACGACCGACTGGATCTCGTAGATCTTCACCGTGTCCTGGTAGCGGGCATCGAGTTCGGCGGTGATCTGCTCGGTGAGCGCGGCGATGGTGCGCACGTGCAGGTCCGTGATGTCTCCGTGCACCGCCTCGAACGCCTTGTGGAGCGCCTGGCGAATGCGCGAGTCGTCAAAGGTGAGCGCGCGTCCGTCGCGCTTCACAACGGTCAGCGTGCCCGACGCTGTGGCTGGGTTGGTCGCGTGGGTGGGACTGGCATCGGTGGCAGTCATGGTTCCTCCTCCGTGGCGCCACCGGGGAGTTGGCCACAACATCTAGGGGTGTCTTGCGACTTCCCACACTAGATGTTGGGCACGGAAGGGGCCTTGGGACCTTGGTCCCGATCGCTCGTCAGCGTCGGCGAAGATGCGCCAGCTGCCCGCCGTGCGGCCCAAGTGGGTGCTCTCCAACGAAAAAGGACCGCCCTCACGGACGGTCCTTCTCGTTCTGTCTCAACCAGAGTGGAGCTGAGGGGACTCGAACCCCTGACCCCCTGCATGCCATGCAGGTGCGCTA
>CALALQ010000244.1 GCA_937925595.1 uncultured Demequina sp.
GAGTTGCTACCCACGCTCGAGTACCTGCACCTCTTCGAGCATACTCGGAGCGTCGACAGCGGCGCGGACGCCGATCCATTCGCCGTCGCCGGCTCCGAGGGTGAGGCCCTCCTCCCTCTGCTGCGCTGGCTCGTGGACAGGGAAGCACCCCGCGCAGTGGAACGCTCGCCATTTCGCAATCACATCGAGGCGGCAGGCGCGCAGTACACGCGCAGCATCCAGAGCATCGTGACCACGGTCTGGGCCGTGGTGGAGAAGAGCTACGGCCCGAAGCTCCGCGACAAGCAGCCGACGCGGTGGGCCAACCTCAAGGCGACGTTCGACACCCTCGACCGTCATATCCGGACCCACTGCCTTCCGGATGAGCAGAATCCGCTCGCGAAGAACAAGTCGAAGATGATCCGGACGATCACATACCCGATTGTCGTCTGTGTCGTCCTGCCGCTGCTTGAGCGCGCGGTCCGTGCCGCTGAAGCCGCGTGGCGAATCGCACGAGATGAGGCCGTCGCGGCAGGCCACAATCCGGACCGACACAAGGCAGTTCAGGCGGCCTTTGACGAGATGGAGCGCGCCGCGCTCGACTATCTGGTTGTGGCGATCCCTATCGACGATGGGAAGCGGCTCAAGAACTACCAGCGCATGCTTGTCGGGCCTGAGGGGCACTTCCGGCCCACGCTCGATGCGAACGGCGCCGTGACCGGGGCAACGATCTGCTTCACCCGTCTGCGGACCGACCGCGCGCACCTCAAGGACACCAAGGGAGGAAAAGGGAAGCCACCACGCCGGCTTCGTCGACTGCGTCCAGGAATCGTGAGCCCGTACGTCCTCGACCTCTACCTGCGCGTGGTCCGTCCAGTGCTCATTCCACACGCGCGCATCCGTGCCCTACGGGATGTCCAGAAGAACCCGAGGAGGTACACGCTCGCCGGTGAGATGCTCCCGTTCTTTCTCTCCCGGCATGGCGCGGCCGGAGAGCTTGGAGGGTTCGCCGGGCCAACCCTGAGCGACCGGTTCGGGGCGGTACTCCATCGCGCCTGCCGGGAGTGGCTCGGTCGCGATCTTCCTGCCTGGGGCGAGTTGGGTGAGGACTGGCGTGAGCTCTGGTCCATGCACGTGTCGCGGCTGCTTCTTGGGACGTACTGGGGTGCGGTGCGCGGCCGCTGGGAGGTCGGCTGTGAGCTCACCGACGACCTTGAGGAGACGCTCCGCTCGGAATATCAGGCACCTGACTTCGAGCTGAAGGAGGAACTCGCCGGCGAAGTCACGTGGGAGTCGCCACATGCATTCGACCGCTGGATGGACGACATCTATCATCGGTTCGCGACGCCGGATCTGCTCAAGGACCCGCGGCTCCCACTACCCGACCCTGTCCGAGCTCTGCTCGATGCCGACCGGCGGACCGCCTCGAGGGAACATGACCGGAATCCCCGGAGGCGCCGGATTCGGAAGGCGAGGCCGGGCCAGCGTCTCCCCAGCAGGCCGGCCGAGCAGGGAGGCGAGCTGTTGCCGGCAGCGTGAGGATCCCGGTAGAAGGAGAGCACGCGTTCGTGTGTTCTCCTTCATCCCCGCATCATGTCCCACCATCCGTCCCGAGAGATCACCCTCGCCGCTGCGTGCGCGGCGCTCGGCTGCTCCGAGACCACGCTTCGCAAGTTCCTCCCGCGTCTGCAGCACCGGTTCGATCCAGCCCGTGGCTGCCGGGTCATCCTGGCAGCGGATGTCGCCAAGCTCGGCGCCGACTTGGAGGAGGAGCGTCGCAATCGGGGCAACTGGCGGGCGAGGAACTTGGGCCCTTATGCCCGTAAGAACCGACCCTCCGTTCCTCCGAAGGGCCAAGGGAGGGATCCACGTTCGCGAGCGCCGAACTCGGACGGTGCTCCTGCCGCTCCCGCGTCATCCATGAGACGTTGGTCCTGACGGTCCGGGGATGGCTGCCCGGCCGGGTCACTGCGAGCTGTCCGCTACGCCACTCGGCGAATCGACGGATGGTCCGGTGTAGGGCGGGTCAGCGCACATACCGCGAGGTGGACGCTGTACTCAGTCATCGCGATCAGCACCCGCGGATCGACGTCGTGGGCGGGGCCCAGCGGAGCGACCGCGACGAACGGACGGTGGGCCCACATCGTGTCGCACACATCCCGCTCAACCTTCCTGCCGCCCAAGCTCGCCGAGATCGTGACCAGCGTCGCCATGGCTGCGAAGTCATTCTCCTCGCTCTCCGGCGAATAGGAGACCGGAGGCAGCGTCAAGCTGAGCGCGAAGGGAAGCGGCGCGCTGGGCGCCCAGAAGGAGATCAACCGCTCCTTGAGGGCAGCTCGGAAGCCCTCCGGAAGGTCGCCGACGGCAGCCGTCGGCACCGGGAAGCCACGGCTGATCTCGAAGCGCGCCAGTCCGGCTTCGCCATGCGGGAGGCGGAGTGATCCTGCACCCCGCTGCGGCGCGCGGCTGAGGGCCATCAGGTTCCGCGCGCACCTCGCGAGCCGGTCCGGAGCGGCGATCTGGGTGTCGAGGCGGCACCGGTCGATGATCTGACCGTCTTCGAGCGTGAAGTGGGTGAAGCGCATCGGAGGGGAGAGAAAAGGGCTGGGGGAACGACGGCAGGTACGCCGCCACATGGATCGTAGGGGAGAGCCGAACTAGGCGCCGCCGATGTGCGGCGCGGCCGCCGAGGCTAGTGGGGGGCAGCCTGAAGGCGAAGGCGCGAGCGTTACGCCGCGAGCCTGTGCGGCTGGTGGGTCTTCGACCGCACCCCCTTGTACCACTCCGGCGGCTCCTCCCCGCGCTTCTCGACGCGCTCGAGGACCGAGACGAGACCCACGATCTCGGACACGCCGATCAGGTGCCCGTTCCCGCCACGCGTTTCACCCCGGCGCTCGTGCTTGAGCAGCTTGTGATTCTTGGCTGCTTGGAGCTCACGGAGCGAGAGCTCACGAAGACGCAGACGCCACTCGCGGAGCAGAAGTTGGAGCTTGGGGTTGGCGCGCTCCAGCCGGCGCAGGTAGTCAAGATCACTCTCGCCTCGCAAGCGAACAGGATCGAGCGGATTCTCGTGGACGGCCGGGAACGTGGGCGGCTGGGCGCTGTCCACGGACGTCTCGCTCGACGGCGCCACGGCGGGCGCGCTGACCGACGCCGGTACATCCGCCGGGGGGGCAT
>CALALQ010000245.1 GCA_937925595.1 uncultured Demequina sp.
CGCACCAGATCACTAACGCGCGCCTCTCCCGTGCCGAGTCGCTGAAGAATGGCAAGGCGCGTTGGGTCGGCTAGTGAGTGGAAGAGGGAGACCGCGGCCCTCATATCGCGTTGCTGAGTTGAGATCGGCATACACCGATTATATCGGACTTTTCCGATCTATGGAAGCCAGTCGCCTTGCGACAGGTTTCCGCTTGACTGCGGCAGGCCGCCGTCGAACTCTGGCGCAGCGCTGGTACTCGCTGTAATCAGAGCGAGCGCAGCAGGTCTTCGCAGGCCTGCTCACATCGGCGACACGCTTCCGCGCACACCCGGCAATGCTCGTGCATGTCCGCGTGTCGTTCGCACTCGTCAGCGCAGGCTTTGCATGCGGCCAGGCATGCTTCGACCGCTGCTCGCGTGATGTTCGCGTCGTAGCCGGTGTGACGTGAAAGCACCCGCGCCGTCGATTCGCAGATGTCGGCACAGTCAAGGTTTGTCCGAATGCACTTCGTGAGCTCGCCGACCATCTCTTCGCTCAGGCACGCGTCAGCGCAGGCCGTACAGGCCTGTGCGCACTCCATACACGCGTCGATGCAGCGGGCCAGCACGCTCGCATCCACATCGCCTAGATCGGCGGGGTAGGTGCGCAGCATGTCTTCAGTTGCGGTCATCGGTCTTCCTCTCGTTGGTGGTTGAACTCATCACGCTAAGCACGCGTGCCCAGGCCTTCGAAGGGGTTGCCGCTTCGCAGTCGAGGTGCTTGTCCGCGTCGCCCTCCGGCCTAAGCGTTGCTCGCCACTTCACGCCGATACCTCCTAGGGGTATACTGGATAGGTAAACCCCCTACGGGTATGGAGGAATTGGTGCCGCACGATCACGACCACACGTCACATGCCGCCCTCGGCGCGCCCGAGCATGATCTCGCGGTCTGCCCGGTCATGCCGCAGAACGTCGTAGTGAAGCAAGACGCCGAAGCCGCGGGCTTCTATCGGGACTACGAGGGCAAGCGATACTGGCTCTGCTGCGCCGGTTGCGGGCCCCGCTTCGATGCGGACCCGGAGCGCTTCGTTGCCGCCGCCCGCACGCTGCCGTCGCCTCGCGAAGTGCTGGCGCAGCGCGCCGCGCCGTCTGCGCACAGTCACGACGAGCACGAGCACGATCACGATCACCACAGCCAGCACCACGGTTCAGATGACCACGGGCACCAGTCTCACGCGGCGCACGGGGCAGCTGGCCACGACCACATGGATCACAACACGATGGGCCACGGTGGCCACGCGGGTCACGGCGGGCATGGCGGTCATGCCGGCCATGGCGACCACGTCGGGCAGTTCCGCCGCCTCTTCTGGATCATGCTCGGTCTTGCCGTACCGGTGGTGGCTTTCTCGGGCATGTTCTCGATGCTGCTCGGCTACGACCTTCCCGACGTTGCATGGGTCAACTGGATCTCCCCGGTGCTTGGCACGGTCATGTTCTTCTGGGGCGGCTGGCCGTTCCTGACTGGTGCCGTATCGGAGGTCCGAGCCCTGCGTCCCGGCATGATGCTGTTGATCGGCCTCGCCATCACGGTGGCCTTCGTGGCGTCACTGGGCGCTAGCCTCGGGCTGCTCGACCATGAACTCGACTTCTGGTGGGAGCTCGCGCTCCTCATCGTCATCATGCTGCTCGGTCACTGGATTGAGATGCGCTCGCTCGCGCAGACCACTTCGGCGCTCGACTCGTTGGCGGCGCTGCTGCCCGACGAGGCGGAGGTTGTCGACGGCGACAGCACGCGGACGGTCGCGCCGTCTGACTTGAAGGTTGGCGACGTCGTGGTAATTCGTCCGGGCGGACGCGTTCCGGCTGACGGCCGGGTCGTCTCGGGTTCGGCCAGCATGGATGAGTCCATGATCACGGGTGAGTCCAAGACCGTGACCCGCAGTGAGGGTGCATCTGTCGTGGCGGGTACCATCGCCACCGATTCATCGATTCGCGTCGAAATCACGGCGGTCGGCGACAACACCACGCTCGCCGGCATTCAGCGACTGGTCGCCGAGGCGCAGAACTCGTCGTCCCGGGCGCAGCGCATTGCTGATCGGGCAGCCGCCTGGCTGTTCTGGTTCGCGCTCGGTGCCGGGGTCATCACGGTCATCGTCTGGAGCCTGGTCGGACTACCCGACGAGGCCATCATTCGCACGATCACCGTGCTCGTGATTGCCTGCCCGCACGCGCTCGGTCTGGCGATCCCGCTGGTTGTCTCAATTGCCACAGAGCGCGCGGCCCGCGGCGGCGTGCTCATTAAGGACCGCTTGGCTCTAGAGAGCATGCGCACCGTCGACACGATCCTGTTCGACAAGACTGGCACCCTGACGAGAGGTGAGCCGAGCGTCACGGGCGCCGAGGTCGCCGGGGGCATTACCGAGGATCAGTTGCTCACCCTGGCGGCGGCCGCCGAGGCTGACTCTGAGCACCCGCTGGCCCGCGCCATCGTCGCCTCCGCTCGCGACCGCGGCCTGAGCATTCCGAGCGCGACCGACTTCACGTCCTCACCTGCGGTAGGTGTTACGGCAACGGTCGACGGCAAGTCGATCCGCGTCGGCGGGCCGAATCTGCTGAGCGAGGAGAAGGCGAGCGAACTGCCAATCGCCGATGTGTGGCGTCAGGAAGGTGCGATCATTCTGCACGTCTTGGCAGATGGCAAGGTGATCGGTGCGCTCCGGCTGGCCGACGCGATCCGAGACGAGTCTCGCCAGGCCGTCGACGCCCTGCACGCGCTCGGTCGTCAAGTGGTCATGATCACGGGCGACGCCGAAGCAGTGGCGAACACCGTTGCGAAGGAACTGGGCATCGACCGCGTCTTCGCGGGCGTCCGTCCGGAGGACAAGTCCGCCAAGGTCCAGCAACTGCAGGCGGAGGGTCGCTCGGTGGCGATGGTCGGTGACGGCGTCAACGACGCTCCAGCGCTCGCGCAGGCGAACGTCGGCATTGCCATCGGGGCCGGTACGGATGTTGCCATCGCCTCGGCGGGCGTCATTCTGGCGAGCTCGGATCCCCGATCGGTCCTGTCGGTGATTCAGCTGTCGCGGGCGTCCTACCGGAAGATGAAGCAGAACCTGTGGTGGGCGGCGGGTTACAACCTGCTGTCGGTGCCGTTGGCAGCGGGCATCCTGGCGCCGGTCGGCTTC
Organism: uncultured Demequina sp.; assembly: GCA_937925595.1. Next base: position 3,146 of record CALALQ010000245.1, read on the forward strand.
GTCCTGCCGATGTCGGTCGGTGCCATCCTGATGTCGCTCTCGACCATCGTCGTGGCGCTCAACGCGCAGCTACTTCGCCGCCTGGACCTGCGCCCGGAGACGAGTGCGCGCGAGATTCTCGGTGACAGCACTGCCGAGAAGAAGGAGGCCGTCAATGTCGGATAGCCACGCGCACCACGGCTACATCTCGGACAAATCCAAGTACCTCGCCCGGCTCAAGCGAATCGAAGGGCAGGCGCGTGGCATCCACCGCATGGTCGACGAGGAGCAGTACTGCATCGACATCCTGACGCAGATTTCGGCGCTCACCAGCGCGCTCCAAGGTGTCGCTATCGGGCTGCTCGATGACCACCTGAAGCACTGTGTGACCGACGCCGTCCAAGCAGGCGGCGAGGTGGCGGAATTCAAACTGCAGGAGGCAACCGACGCCATCGCGCGCTTGGTGCGTTCCTGACAATGAGACGAGGCGTGGGGGCAGGCACCTGCCTCCGCGCCTCGACTTATGTGTCGAGAACTAAGTAACCCCACTACGCGTGGAAGGAGGGATACATGAAGAAACGAATAGCAATCATCGCGGCCGTGGTAGTCGTCGCAGGACTCGCGGCAGTCGGCGCCGTCGCCTGGTTCACGAGAGGCATGCCGTACAACGAACGCGACACCGCCTTCGCGGCCAACATGGTGCCGCACCATGAAGGAGCGGTTGAGATGGCCGACGTGCTACTTGAGAAGGACGGCGTACCGGCAGACGTCCGGGCACTCGCTCAGCGCATCAAGGATGCGCAGCAACCCGAGATCAATCAAATGAGTGGGTGGCTCGATATGTGGGGCGTCGATGGCATGGCTGGACACGGCGGTCACACCATGATGATCAACGGCATGATGAGCGACGAAGACATGGCAGCCCTCGAATCGGCTGATGGCGCCGAAGCCGCCCGCCTCTTCCTCGAAGGCATGATCACACACCACAAGGGAGCGATCGACATGGCCCAGGTTGAGGTGACCGGCGGCGTTTACCCAGACGCAGTCGCACTTGCCAAGAAGATCGTGGCGGATCAGACCGCCGAGATCGCTGAGATGGAACGCCTCCTCGCGGACCTCTAGCTCAGCGCATCATCCGCCGCCCATACCACCGACCAGGATGCGCCGTAGTCGTCACTGGTGACCACCCCACGGTCGTCAGCAACAAGCAGCTCACCGCTTGCCGGCAGGACCATGATCGCCGCGGGTTGCCCGCTGACAGTGCCACCCTCGACCCACTCGCCGCCAGCCTCAGTTTGGTACCAAATGATGCCCCCGGTGTCGACACCGACCAGCCGCCCGTCGGGCACGGCCCCGTCCACTACGAGGAGCAGCGCCGGGGCGTCGGGGACGGCTTCGAACGTGACGCCGCCGTCACGACTCGCCCTCAGTCCTTCTGGCGTGGTGGCGTACAGCACCGCGTCATCACCGGCGGGCGCCAGCAGGTCTCTGGCGACGAGATTGCTCACGTCCGTCCAACTCGATCCTCCGTCGTCCGATCGTTGCAGGGTTTCGCCGTGCAGCCCGAAGATGCGGCTGGGGCGTGACGCACTCACAGCGAGGGAGTGAAAGTCCGCCTCCCCCTCAAGTGCCAGCGGCGTCCAGGTCCGCGCGCCGTCGCTGCTGGCGAGGATGCCCAGATTGGGGCCGGTGAACTCAGTGGGAGTCGTGGGTCCCGGGTGACCTGAGAGATAGGCCGTGTTGCGGGCCACGGTGAGGCCCATTGCGTCGAAATCGAGGCCGCCGACTGGCCCTTCAACGGCACCACTCTCAAGATCAAGGCGAAAGATGCCGCCATGCGTGGCGACCAGCAGTGCATCGTCGGCGCGATCAAACGCGAGTTCGTGAATGTGCTCGGCGGACGGGGTCTCGACTGCGGTGGGTGCCGCAGTGCAGGCGGTCAGCAGTAAAGCGCCGACGCCTGCAGTCAGGGTGAGGCGAGAAAGAGAAGAGCGAATCATGATCATCCAAGGGAGTTCATGGCAAAGAGCGCCCCAACGACAGCCAGCAGGAGCAGGCCAGCGCAGAGCAGCAGCATCGCCGTCAGGCGTGAATCGTTCACGAGGGAAGAGGGGGCGAGTCGGGAAAGCGACGCTCCAGAGAGCGCCGCTCCCCCAACTCGCCGGTTCTCAGAGTTCGCTGAGGAGCGACTGCATCTCGGCGATCTCCGCCGTTTGGTCGTCGACGATCTTCTGGGCCAACTCGAGTGCCTCAGGGTTCTGCCCGTTATCGAGCTCCTGCTGCGCCATCTCGATCGCGCCCTGGTGGTGCTGGATCATCTGCTCGAGGAAGAGCGAGGAGGCTTCCGCACCGGAGGCCTCCTCGAGCGCCGCCATGTCCTCGGACGACATCATGCCGTCCATGCCGTGATCCATACCGCCCATGCCGTCGGCCATCTCGACACCCCAAGCGTCGAGGAAGCCCAACATCTGATCGATCTCGGGGTCCTGGGCTGCCTTGATGTTCGCGGCCAACGCGACGACTCGCTCGTCAACGCCCTCCTTAGCGAGCAGGATGTCCGCCATCTCGACGGCTTGCTCGTGGTGCGGAATCATCTCCATCGCGAACGTCTCGTCGGCGTTGTTGAAGTCGGCGCTGACGGACTCCGACGGAGCGCTGGTGGCGCCACCGGAGCCGTGATCCATACCCTCCATGTCCCCGCTCATTCCTGAGCATCCCGCCAGGAGCAGCGTGGTAAGTGCAGCGCTCGCAATGAGCGCAGTGGTGCGTACCTTCATGGTGATTTGTGTCTTTCTCGTAGTCGGTAAGTGAGGTGGGCACGCGGCATTGACCGCGCGCCGCATTGCGGCTGAGAAGCCGCTAATCACGTCCGACTAATAGAGAGCGCAACGAGAGAAGGAGGGTGGGGTGGTGCGAGCGTGGTGACGGCGGCGGATAGCCGTCGCAGTAGTTGCTTGACATAGCTGCCCACACTCTTAGTGGGCAGCATGGTGAGTGCGAGCGACGCTGCCATGATCGCCAGCACACACACCATCGCCATGACGAGGTGACCCGCACCGCCGCAGCTATCACCGCACTGCGTTAGGGCGTTCTCGGCACCTTGATCAGTGTCGGCGTGGTGGCCGAGCACGGCGTGCGCCACGGTCGGGTCGGCGCTTCCCATCGAAGCGTGGCCGGCGTCGACATTGAAGCCATGCATCGCGAGCAGGCCGGCAATCACAAGGAGCGCAGCGCTGAGAGAAAGCAGGAGGCGACGGCTCGCACGGGTGCGCGTCGTAAACAACGATCGCAGCGTGTGCATCTCGACCTCCCTCGTCTCCAGGGTAGCCGTCTAGTGCGGTTCCATCCTGGGACGGCCCTTCGCGGAGCGACCGTTACCCCCTTGCATGTGACCTCATTCGGCTTGACTAACGCTCGAGGACATCAGCCCTTAGGCCTCGTGCTCTGGCCGAGAAGGTGGACATCGCGCCGGTACTGCGAGAGTTCGTTATCGTAGCGACGTTCACGGTTGACGAAGGCGGTGACTCCGCCTTCCAGTAGGTGCTGGATCTGCTCTCGAACGTTCGCATCATCGATCGGGCCGGAGACGGCAGCGCCCTCTTTCTCCATCACACGCAAGGTGCCGCCTGCGCTTTCCAGGGCGACCGTGACTTCGGCATCGGTATTCACCGGAATGTTCGCTTCGTGGGTGACGACGATCAGCTGCCTCTTCCACCGAGCGTCGCGGAACTGCGTCACGATCAGTTCGCTGACCAGCGCGCTGTCGAGGTCGTCCTCGGGCTGATCGAGAACGAGCGGGCCGTCGCCGTAACTCAGGGTGAAGGCAAGCATCGCCGCGCTGCGCTGCCCAGGGCTGCCATCAGTTACGGTCTGCCACGCGTCGGTGTCGCCGGGCTTCTTGCCCGTCCGGAGGAACTTCATATCGAAGCGGTCGTCAGCGATCAGCGAGGCGGCTTCAACCCGCGTCGCGTCGGTTGCGGACTTGAGTCGGTCCTTAAACGCGCTGCTGATACCGGCAGGCAAGCCCGTGAAGGTGTTC
>CALALQ010000246.1 GCA_937925595.1 uncultured Demequina sp.
ATGGCGCGCGGGTCGGAGCCGACTACGTCGTGCACGTCGCGCCAGTCCCCGTGCCACCACTCGGACACGAGTCGAAGATGCTGATCTTCCGTTGCCGCTCGGTTTGCCGACGCGTCCTGGTGAGCCTTGCTGAGAGAGTGATTGATGGTCATGTGGGGTTGTTCGGGAAACTCGTTCTGCCGCGTGATTCCGCGGGTGTTTTCCCCCCGGGATGACACGGTTCCTCCACCGCTCACGAGATATTCCTCTGGCGGGTCGAGTCCGAACTGCCTCCACCCCGGTCAGACCGGGATTTCCCTCCCCGCGCGCCCTGTGTCGGACGCCCGGTCGGGCGGGTTCCTACTTCATCCGCGACTGCTACGGCGAGCCGGAGTCTGAAGTCACGTCCATAGGCGTTTTCACTCTCGCCGGGCCCCGACGCGAGCATGAGCAGATTGACCGCAGCGTTGTAGTCGCGGTCGAGGTGGGCGCCGCATTCACAGCGCCAGTCGCGGGTGCTCAACGGCTTTGCGCCACTGTTCACCGCGCACACCGAGCAGGTCCGTGTGGACGCGAAACCCGCCGGCGCGTATACGAGGGTGCGCCCTCGTGTCTCCGCCCCCGACGCGAGCGCGGCCAGGAACTGGCCCCATCCTGCGTCGTTGACGGATTTCGCCAACGTTCCGCTGGCCAGTCCGCGGATGTTCAGCGTCTCGACAACCACAATTTGGTTCTCACGGAGGAGGCGTGCACTGAGGGTGCGGACGAAGTCGGCGCGTTGATTGGCGACTCGTGCGTGAGCGCGCGCACGCTGGCGTCGCGCTTTCTCGTAGTTCTTGGATCCGCGCTTGGCGCGGGCAAGCTTCTTGTCGGCCTTGCGGAGTTGTCGTTGACCATTGCGCAAGTAGGCCGGGTTCTCGATCTTCTCCCGGGTGCCGTCGCTGTACACGACGGCGGCGAAGTCGGTCAGCCCCAGGTCGATGGCGGCGACTCGACCGGAGTGTGTGGGAGTGGTGGGCGCTTCCGGCACGTCGACGAGGAACGAGGCCCAGTAGCGGCCGGCTGGGTCGAGGATGATCGTCACGCTCTTCGGTTCCGCAGGCAAGCACCGCTGCCAGTTAACGGGGATCCAGTCGTCAATCCGTTCCAGCTTCAGCCGACCACCGGTGCGGCCGGTGTTCTGCCATCCTCCCCGGATCTTGAACCGGCGGGCGCCGAAGGTCGCGGTCTGCCGGCCCGGCCGCTTGTGAAAGTTCGGGTAACCAACGCGCTTGCCACGGCGGCGACCAGAGCGGGATGCAAAGAAGTTCTGGAACGCGGTATCCGCATCCTTCAACGCCTCCCCCAGCACAGCACGGGAGACTTCCGCGAGAAAGCGTGTCTCGCTGGCGGCCCGTTGTTCGGTGAGCCGGCGCCCAACCGCCGCGAATCCCGGGTGCGGCCGACCAGCGCCGTGCTCGTCACGCGCAAACGCGATGTACGAGTTCTTCACCCACCGCACGCACCCGAACACGCGCGCCAACTGCGCCCGCGCGTGCTGCGACGGATTGATGGGAAGTTTGACTCGACGGTATGCCACGCCGTATACCCTGCGGCAAACGGCACAGATGCTCCGGAGGGCGAAGAAACGCCCTCCCGAGGTGCACCCGGGCAGAGCACACAATCCATAGATTGATCGCATGGGGCCACAGAGCGACGTTGAACAGCAACTGACTGACGATGAACACACCGAGTGGTTGCGTAATTCACTCGCCTCTCACGGAGCTCTGCCGTACCTGTTCATCGGCAGCGGCATTTCGAGGCGCTACCTCGATCTCCCCGACTGGGAGGGGCTTATTAGAGCGTTCGCGGCAGAAGTAGGCGAGGACTTCAACTTTCACCTCGCGTCGGCGAATGGCGATCTTCCCTCTGCGGCTAGCAGCGTCGCTCGCGCTTTTCACACGGCATGGTGGAAGGACGAACGATACGACGACCAACGGAAGCAGTACTCATCGATCGTGCGCGATGAGGAAGGCGGATTGAAAGTAGCCATATCGGAGTTCATCAGGGCAAACGACGTCCTGAAGTCCGGTGTGCCGGGAGTAGACGATCCTGACCTCGCGCAAGAGATCGTCCTACTTCGAGGCGCGGTTGTTGACGGTGTAATCACTACCAACTACGACTCGCTGACGGACCAACTCTTCCCCTCGTTCGAGCCGTACGTCGGGCAGGATGAGCTGCTCATGAGCGACGCACAGTTCATTGCCGAGGCATACAAGATTCACGGGTCGGCAACCCAGCCGCTTTCTCTCGTCCTTACCAAGAATGACTATCAGCGGTTCTCCGACCGCAATCACTACCTCGCGGCAAAGCTACTCACGATCTTTGCGGAGCATCCGGTGATCTTCGTCGGCTACAGCCTCAACGATCAGTACTTGAATGAGATCCTGGACAATATTGCCACGGCGGTCGGTCCCGAACGCCTCGGAGAACTCGGCAAGCGCATCTACTTCGTCGAATGGGCGCAAGGCCCCGACGAACCCGTCCTAATCGAGCAGACGAGTATCGAGCGCGCTGGCGCACGGTTGCCAATCACCCGCATATCTACCAATAGTTTTGGCTGGCTTTGGGGCTGCCTCACGACGCTTGAACGCCCCTTCCCGGCCGCAATTCTTCGCGAACTACGCAAGCATGTTTTTGACCTCGTGACTCACCCGGACCCAACCCAAACCCGCGAGGTTGTGCGCGCCATCCCGATTGATGACGACACCGAAAGCGAGTACCGGGTTGTTTTCGGTGTCGGCATCTTCACAGAACGTGATCTCCAAAACCTCTCGACGATCGGCAGGGCGCTCACACGTGACGACGTCGAACAAGATGTGTTGGGTGTGCGTAAACGCGCGCTCGACCCGACGAATGTACTCCTCTCTGGTATTCCAGGGGCTATCCGTCCTCCGACAAACTCGTACCTACCGGTGCACAAGTATCTGTTGGAGACCGGGCGGATCTCGAAGGACGGGAGTATCGACTTTGACGGGCTGCCGAGCATAATCAAATCGCTCGCCGAGCGTCCCCTCGAGGCGTCGGCGCAATCGAAGAGCAGGTTCGCGCGCGAAGTCGCGGGGAATCTCACTACGCCTCGCGAGATTCTGGACTCCGACTACACCACCTATTTCAAACTGGACTGCTTGGTACTTCTCGACCCCTCTGGGTACGCGCTGGATGAGTTGCGCGAGGCCCTGGTCGAGCTTTACGGGACCGAAGATGCGAGCTCAAACACGAACCGTGCACTCATCCGCCGAGACCTGTGCTACTACGATCGCCGACGTTCCTTCGAGCTTGCGAAGCTCGGGCAAGAAGTAGACGCGACCTCGATGGACGCCTGAGGCATACGCGCGCGGGTGCTCACCACGTTCAAAATGCGCACTGCGCTTTCACGGAGAGCAAGATGTCTGTCGTAACCATTGCCTGTGATGAGTCCGGCTCTGAAGGCGAAAACCTCATGGGGAGCCACCACCAGGTGTTCGTCCATGCAAGCACATGTGTCAGCCTCGATCTCGCGGAGTCCCTCATGGCGGACCTCCGCCGAGCCACACGATCACAAGCCGTGGAGGTGAAATCGAAAGTTGCGCTGGCTCAGCACAATCGCTCGGCACTGATCGAGTTCCTCAATGCGATCGGTGATGCGGGAAACATCCATCTCGTCGACAAGGCCTACTTTGTCGTCGCGAAGATGGTCGATGTCACTCTGTCTCCCGACGGCGTCGCCGGACTCGCGGGACTCGCGCGCCAATGGGCAGACCTCCTACATACGTTGGGTCCAGGCGCCGTCGGCTCTCAACGATGGAACAACTTGCTAACGACTTTCAACCGACTGATCAGGTCCTATCTGCGCCAGGGATCAACTCCCCCGCAACCCCGGGTCTTTTTCGACTCCCTCGAAGAAGCGAGAGCCGCCTGCGAAGACCCAACTGTCGAGGCGCTGCTCTCTGCTATATGGGACGCACGCCGGCGTGTCCTGAAGCTCGCGACCGCGGGGCCGCTTGAGTTGCGCGAGATCGATCCGATGGGACCCGCATTGACCGCAGTCGCAATGACGTGGTGCATGCGGCTCGGGAACGTACCGATGGAGTTTGTGGCGGACAATTACAGCGGACTCAACGATGTGCTTCGCGACGCCATCATCACCGCTGCCCGTTTGCCCCTTGAAATCGCGGGACACAGCCTTCCCCGCCCCGATATTCGCTCCATCCGGCTCGTGGATTCCAGATCGGACGCAAGAGTCCAGGTCGCAGACGTGCTCGGCGGGGTCGGACGCGAACTCGCAGATCTCGCCAGCGCTGGCACGTTCGATGACGCGCTACAGATTGCCGCCAAGGATCTACTGGATTACAACGCGATGTGCTCAACGGGGTCACCGATCGACCGCCTGATCGATATTCACACCCCGAGTTATGCGATCGGGCTCGCAGGTTCATAGTGCCGCTGTTTGGCGGCGACGCGATCGAGGCCGACGCACGGCCAGAACGCTCCCCAATGGCTACAGCGACAATCCGTCCACGGGTTCCTCGGTGCTACTGGAATACTGGCCAGTGACATAGGCGATCGCCCAGGCCACTTCATGCCGCCACGCATCCAGCACTTGGAGGAGTTTGATGTCGGTGGTCGGGCCCGTCGATGGCGCCGCAGCAGAAGATTCTTCCTCCCAGCCGTCTGGAAAGGTGAATGACGGGACGGTCAGCCAAACCGATAGCGCATACTCCGTCGGCTCGCCGGTTTGCTCGACGATCGGTTGCGGGTAATGGATGCGGAGCACCGTTTGGCGTCCACCCCGAATTACAGGATCGACCATCTCGAGCCTGACGCTCTCGAGATCCGCCTCCGACAGAATGCCCTCGAGGGTAACGTGTCCGTTCGCTGACAGCTCGGAGGGCTGACAGGATGCCGTAACAGTGAAGTCATGCTTCTCGAGATTGCTAACTCGCCGGAGCCCATCGAGCTCGACGCGTCGAGTCACGAGCGGCTGAAACATCCGGAATCGCTCAATAACGTCCGGTGGAAACACATTGTGGCCTCTCCACTGAGTCCACACTTCTTCGGTAAGCGCCGACGGAAACCCGACGTCGCTCTTTCTGCCACCGCCTACGAACTCAACGGCTGCGTGGCGGGCTAGTGCATCGAGAGATGATCGCAGGTTCTGTACGACATCGTTCGCACGCAGTTGCCAACGTTCCACCGGGGGCTGGGGGACATTGATCACGAACTCCTGCGCCCGACCATCATCGCTGACAATCCACTCTGCGCGCGGGTTTGCCGACGCCCACCATTCGTGCATATCGTCGTGCAGCTTCTGCCCTAGATCAAGCGCATGGGCGAGCCTTAGAATCGCGACACGGCGAACCGCAGGGTTCTCGAGCCGCTTCAGGCCTGTTGTCATGCTCATAATCTATGTCTCGCGGTCGCCTGCAGTCGTGGACGAGATTCTGGCGGATCACTTGAGCGGTATGCGCGGACTTCGTGGCTCTCCGGAGCCGACATGACGGGAAGCCAGACGCCTGCGTCCGCGGCGCTCAGGCCAGCCCCGTGAACAAGGACGGATAATCGGAGCCAGCGCAGTCGAGTGGATGTGTTGTCTCGAAGGCATTACGCAATCTGGTGGGAGGGCTATCACATTGGAACGACCCGCACGAACTGTCCCATCAGACATTGAAGTTCGGGTCTCCGACTCGGAGACGCTGAGCGGCGCGGCCCACAAGTCCTTCACCGAAGCTGTTCGCAGGTACGCAGACAACTTGCTGGACGAAATGAGCCTGCAAGAGTGGGAGCATCGAGATGGCGCGTCCACCGACACTGCCTATACCGCGCGGCATGTAGCGAATGCGGTAAGAATCCTCGCAATCCGAGGCGGAATGTCGCGAGGGCGGATCCCTTTCTATCGGTCGGCGCGAATAGCCTCGGTGCTGACCACCCTGTTATCTGGCGCCTCTTTCGGACTAATGAGTCTAAGTCCGTTGTGGGCGATTCCTGGCGGTCTACTGGCCTTGGTGGCGGCCGGGGTGCGTCTCGTAGCGTGGTGTCACTTCCCGCGGGGGCCTCGTCGTTGTTGAC
>CALALQ010000247.1 GCA_937925595.1 uncultured Demequina sp.
ATTTGAACCTGCGGCCTCGTCGTCCCGAACGACGCGCGCTACCAAACTGCGCCACACCCCGGTTTTGAGCCTGCCCAGGATACCCGGTCAGGCGACCGGCCATGAAATCCGCCTACCGCTCGACCAGCGTCAGCACGGTCGCCTCAGGTCGGCAGGCGAGCCGCACTGGAGCAAAGGGCGAGGTGCCAAGGCCAGCAGACACGTGAAGCCACGGACCATCTGCATTCGGCCAACGACTCAATCCCTTGACGCGCGCGGTGTCCAGATCGCAGTTCGTGACGAGAGCTCCGTAGCCCGGAATGCACACCTGGCCGCCATGCGTGTGGCCCGCGAGGATCAGGTCAGCGCCGTCCTGCGCCAGCGCACCCAGAGCACGCTGATACGGGGCGTGGACCACGCCAAGCACCAGATCGGCGTCCTCGGCCTGCTCCGCAGCCGGCATCTCGTCTCGCTCGATGTGCGGGTCGTCAAGGCCCGTCACCCGAATCCGCAGGTCGCGGATCGTCAATGACGTGCGCGCGTTGTTGACGTCCGTCCAGCCGCCGGCAACGAGCCCTTCCCGCAGATCCTCCGCCGGCAGCTCCTGCCGCGACGGGCTGAACAGCGAGGGGCCGCCAAAGTAGGCGAAGGGGTTCACGGGGCGCGGCCCAAAGTAGTCATTGGACCCGAAGACGAACAGCCCAGGGCGGCTCATGAGCGGTGAGTAGGCGGACAGCAGTGGCGGAACCGCCTGCTGGTGCGCGAGGTTGTCACCGGTGGTCACGACCAGGTCTACGGGTTCGGACGCGAGTGAACGAACCCAGGCGATCTTGTCGCGCTGCGTGGGCGTCAGGTGCAGGTCGCTGAGGTGCAGGATCCGCAGGGGCGCACTGCCCTTCGGCAGCAGGGGAACCGTGACGCGACGCAGCGTGAAGGCATGCGCTTCAGCAAGAGACCACGCGAGCGTGGCTGCGCCCACGAGCGCCAGCGCGCCCAGGGTGCGACGAACCATCAGTCGCCGCCGCCGGGTCCACCGCCGCCAGGACCGCCGCCACCGGGACCGTCATCGCCGCCGGGGCCGCCGCCGCCGGGGCCACCCGGGCCGCCTCCAGGGCCGCCGTCGGGGTTCCAGCCCTGAGGCGGGTTGGTGTAGAACTCCGGCGGGGGCCACACGTCGCCCCAGTAGTCATCCGGCGGAACCATCGGGTCCCACTTCTTGGGCCACTTGTACCACCACTTGGGCAGCTTGGAGGTGCCCACGTAGTAGGTCACAACGGAGCCGGGGAGCGCCTTGTTGGCAGCGCCAGGAGCCTGGTTGATGACCGTGCCCTTGACGTAGTTGGGGTCAAGCACCACCTGGGTGGCCTTGGCGTACCGGAAGCCAGCCTCGTTGAGGACCTTCTGCGCTTCCTTCTCGGTCAGGCCGATGATGTTCGGAACCTCGCGAGGCACGCCGTAGAGCACGTCGTTGGATGGCTGGGTGAAGCCCTTGTGCTCCACGCCCTTCAGGGCGCGGTCCATGAACTTCTTCCACACGGGAGCGCTGATCGTCGATCCCCACAGGATGCGGTGGGTGGTCCCGTTGATAGTGACGTACTTGCCCTTGACGTCGTGCTTGGGATTGCCCATCCACACGGCTGCAGAGATCTGCTTGGTGTAGCCAAGGAACCACAGGTGTGCGTTGTTCTGCGCGGTACCCGTCTTGCCGGCTGCGGGGCGTCCGCCCTCGAGCTGAGCCGAGGTTCCGGAGCCGTACTTCACCACGTCCTGCAGCGCGTAGGTCACGCCAGCGGCGACGTCCTTCGTGAGCGCCTTGGTGCACTTGGACTCGGGGACGTCGTACTCCTTGCCGTCAAGGCTCGTCACCTTGAGGATCGCCGTAGGCGGGCAGTACTTGCCGTCATTCGCGAGAGTCTGGCCGATCGACGCCATGGTCAGCGGCGAGGCGTTCTGCGTGCCGAGCGTCGACGAGGGGAAGGGCTGGTAGTCGAGACCGTCAGCGCGGTGGAAGCCCATGCGCTCGGCGGTGTCCTGGATGTCGCACAGGTCGAGCTCGTGCGCCATGGCCACATACGCGGTGTTGATCGAGAATGCGGTCGCCCTGGTGATGGTCATCTGGCCACCACCGTGGCCCTCGGCGTTGCCCGGCTTCCACTTCTTGGTCTGGCCGCGGAACGGGTTGGGGCCCATGCACGACGCCTTCCACGACTCGGGGTCGTAGGCGCGCTCGGAGCCGTTGATCACCTGGTTGAGAGAACGCCCCGACTCGAGCCACGCGGCGAGCACGATCGGCTTGAACGTCGAACCAGGCGAGAAGCCTCGCGATCCCCCCCACTGGCGGTCAACCGCGTAGTTGATCGACGTGGAGCCCTTGGCCTTGCCCGCAGGGTCGAAGGTGCGGTTCTGGGCCATCGCAAGGATCTGGCCCGTCTTATTGTCCAGCGCGACGAGCGCGAGCGCCCAGCCACTCTTGTCCTTGGGCTTCATCTCCTTGCGGAGCTCTTGGTTGGCGATCTTCTGCTTCTTGTAGTCAAGCGTGGTGATGATGTTGAGGCCACCCTGCTTGAGTAGCTCGGAGCCGCTGATCTCGCCAGTGTTGAACACGGGGTCCTTGGTGATGATCTTGGTGACGTAGTCGCAGAAGAACGGAGCCTCCTTGGCCGCCGCGCACGAGAACTTGGGCTCGTGGGGGTCAAGGGTCTTCTCGATGGAGGTCGCTCGCCACTGGCGGAACTCCGCCTCGGTGATCATGTTCTGCTGGTACATCGTCAGCAGCACCACGTTGCGGCGCTTCTGTGCGGCCAGCGGGTGACGCAGCGGGTCCCACTTCGAGGGGTTCTGCGTGATGCCTGCGATGGTCGCGGCCTCAAGCGCATCGAGCTCGGCCGCAGTCTTGCCGAAGTACACCTGCGCAGCGGCCTCGACGCCGTAGACGCGGCCACCGAACTGCGCGATGTTGAGGTACTGCTCGAGCACCTGCTCCTTGCCGCAGTCGACCTCGGGAGCGTCGGTGCACGTGGTGCCGTAACGAGCGTTGACCTGCTCCTCGAACGCGAGCGCCAGTCGCCACTCGCGGACCTTGCGGGTCACGGAGACCTCGGTCGCGGCCTTCATCGCCTTGGGGTCGTCGGCCTGGACGGCGTTCTGCAGCAGGATGTTCTTGATGAGCTGCTGGGTGAGCGTCGAGCCGCCGTGCGCCTTCTCAGACGTCGCGTTGACGTAGACGGCTCGCAGGATGCCCTGGCCGTCAACACCGTTGTGGTCCCAGAAGCGCTTGTCCTCAACGGCGACAACGGCCTTTTGAATCCACGGAGAGATCTGCTCAAGCGGAACGACGATGCGGTTCTGCTCATAGAACGTCGCAAGCAGGTGCTTTCCGGTGCGATCGTAGATATTCGACTGCTGGGGAAGCGACGTGTTGAGCTTCACGGACTGGGGGAGCTCTTCGAACAGCTCAGACGATTCCTGCGCCGCGTCCGTCGCCACTGATGCCAGCGGGAGCGCCAGGCCAGCGACGAGCACGCCGCCAGCCACGGAAAGCACCGCAAACATCAAGAGAGCGGTCGCGAACTGCACGACGGTCACGCGCGTGCGCGGTCGTGTGCCTCGTGCCATCTGCCAGTCCTCACGTGCTCGATTTGCAGCGTCGGCCAATCCAACGATTGGCGCCCATGGAACGTTGCCCGCACCGGGGATACGCTCTGAATATGACTACCAAGTGGGAATACGCGACCGTGCCGCTGATCGACCATGTTACCAAGCAGATTCTTGACCAGTGGGGAGACGACGGCTGGGAGCTGGTTCAGGTGGTCACTGGACCCACCGGCGGACTCGTCGCGTATCTCAAGCGACCCAAGGGCGACGCATGAGCGCGAGCGAACGCCTCACGGCACTCGGGCTGACGCTTCCTGAGGTCGCGTCACCCGTCGGCACCTATGTGCCGGCCAAGCGCCACGGCGACCTCATCTACAGCTCGGGCCAGCTGCCGCTTGTGGATGGCACGCTGCTCGCTCAAGGCAGCGTCGGGCAGAGGGAAGGCGACGTCACGCCGGAGCGAGCGCTCGAATGCGCCCGGGTCGCCGCGCTCAACGCTGTGGCCGCCGTCGCTCAGGCCGCGGGAGGTCTCGACTCGATCGAGGGCATCCTCAAGGTGACCGGCTTCGTCTCCTCCGCCCCCGGTTTCACCGCCCAGCCCGCGGTCGTCAACGGAGCGTCCGGCCTGCTTGTCGACATCTTCGGCGAGTCGGGCCGTCACGCTCGCTCCGCCGTTGGCGTCGCAGCGCTGCCCCTGGGGGCACCGGTGGAGATTGAGATCGTCGCCATCGCGCGCAATTAAGCGGCAATAGGCCCGACGCTATCGAGAGCGGGCGCGCAGACGCTCGGGTTCGTACACCTCGACAGAGCCGATGTGGACGTCGATCCAGCCGCGAGAGGCGAAGTCCGCGAGCGCCTTGTTCACCGTCTCGCGGGAAGCTCCGACCAGTTGGGCGAGCTCTTCCTGCGTGAGGCCGTGGCGCACCACGATGTGGCCGCGCTCCATGCGGCCAAAGCGGTGGCCAAGGTCGAGGATCGCCTTAGCGACGCGGCCGGGGACGTCGGAGAAGACCAGGTCGGCCATGGTGTTGGATGCGCGACGGATGCGCTGCGCGAGCGCGCGCATGATGGGCCGCGACATCTCGAGGTGAGTGTCGAGCCACTCGTCGAGCACGTCCTTGGGAAGCTCGTAGACGGTCGAGTCCTCGACGGCGTGGGCGCGAGCGAGTCGCGGACCGGGGTCGAACACGGACAGCTCGCCGAGCATGTCGCCAACGCCGAGCAGGCCCAACAAGTTCTCGCGACCGTCGCGCGCGGTGCGGGCGAGCTTCACCTTGCCGCGCACGATGATGTACAGCGCGCGGCCGTCGTCGCCCTCATTGAAGATGGTGTCTCCCTTGGAGACGTCCTTGCGCGTCATCTTCTCCATGAGGGAGCGCGCGCTCGCGACATCCATGCCGCCAAAGAGGGGTGCCGAACGCAGCAGCTGCTCTTCGCGCGTCACGTCTCGCGTGGTCTCCGCCATCCCCACCTCCCTCAACGAACGCCATTGACTCGGCCCATGGCTTCAACCATGTGCGCCGTCACGCTATCAAGAGTGGCACTGAGACGCTGTTCATACCGGTCAAGACGCGCATCCAGCGCGTCGAGAACCTCAAGATCAGCCATGGAAACCTCGTGAACGTCGGGCCAGACGGCGCCGGACAGCTCGAGCGCGGTAGGGGCGTCGGTCGCGAGCGCGTGCCATGCGGAGTCGTCGTTTCCCACGCCGTCGGGGAAGGTGAGCGAGGCGAGCGTCAGGTCGCGGCGCGCAGCAATGAGCCGACGCCACCAACGCACCCTGGCAAGCTCGCGCCGCAGGTCTCTGCGCTGATGGCGAAGGTCGGCGACTTCGTCTGCCGCTGCCGTCGCGTTCACACGCTCTCCTTCCGAGCGGCGCCTGCCGCTATGGGGTGTATCGGCCCGCCGCCCCTGGTTCTGTAGCCTCTTGGCATGCCCAAACTCACTGTCGCTGCCGGGACCGGTGACCGCAGCGTCGGCCTGGTGCGCAGGGCGAGGGCGATCAACCGTCGCCTCGCGGAGGTGTACCCCGACGCAAAGTGCGAACTCGACTTCGAGACTCCGTTCCAGCTGCTTGTCGCCACCGTCTTGAGCGCGCAGTGCACGGATGTCCGGGTCAATCAGGTCACCCCCGGTCTGTTCGCTCGCTGGCCCGACGCTGCGGCCATGGCGGGCGCGGAACCGGCGGCTTTGGAGGAGGTCATCAAGTCGACGGGCTTCTTCCGGGCCAAGGCACGCTCGATTCTTGAGCTCAGCGCGGATCTGGTGGCGAAGCATGGCGGCGAGGTGCCAGGCCGACTTGAGGACTTGGTGAAGCTGCGCGGGGTGGGGCGCAAGACCGCGAATGTGGTGCTCGGCAATGCTTTTGGGGTGCCTGGCATCACGGTGGACACCCACATGGGAAGGCTCGCGCGCCGACTTGGGCTCACCGTCAATGACGATCCCGTGGTGGTGGAGCGCGACCTCATGGGCCTCATTGAGCGACGCGAGTGGACGCTGTGGTCCCATCGCGTGATCTTCCACGGGCGCAGGCGCTGCACGGCGCGAAAGCCCGACTGCGCGAACTGCGAGATCGCGGCGCTGTGCCCGCGGATCGGGGTCTAGGCGCTACTTGCCGCGGGCGCGCGCCCTCGCGGTGAGCAGCAGGCCGCCGATGATCGCCGAGGCGACGGAGGCCAGCAGCACGGACATCGTCACGAGGTCGGCTTCGTCACCCCTGAACGACAGCTCGTTCACGAGCAGAGACACCGTGAAGCCGATTCCGCCGACAGCGCCAACGGCGAGCACGTCGAGCCAGCCCAGGCCCCGCGCCAGCTGCGCCTTGGTGAAGGTGGCGACAAGGAAGGTGGCCAGCAGGATGCCCAGCGGCTTGCCGAGGACAAGGCCCAAGGCCACGCCTTGCGCGGGCGGATCGCTCGCCGCGGCGCTCAGGGCCGCGAGGGAGATGGGCACGCCAGCGGCGAAGAGCGCGAAGACGGGCACGGCAAAGCCCGCAGAGACCGGTCGCCACCGGTGCTCCCAGTGCTCCGCCGTGGACTCCTTCTGGCCGCGACGGGCGATAGCGGGGACGGTCATGCCGAGAGCGACGCCCGCGATGGTCGCGTGAATGCCGGAGGAGTGCATCGCGACCCACGCCACGAGCGCGAGGGGAACCAGCAGCCACCACCACGTGGGTCGCTGGCGCGCGACGAAGCCGAAGGCCACGATCAGCACGACCGCCACGCCGAGCCACAGGAGCGACACGTCATCGGTGAAGAAGATCGCAATGATGAGGATCGCGAGGAGGTCGTCCACCACGGCCAGGGTCAGCAGGAAGGCGCGCAGCGCGTTGGGCAGTCCCTTGCCGACGATCGCGAGGACGGCGACGGCGAAGGCGATGTCGGTCGCGGTGGGGATGGCCCAGCCCTTGAGCGACCCTCCGGACTGCGCCGCGTTGATCCCAAGGTAGATGAGCGCGGGAGCCACCATTCCACCGACGGCGGCTGCGGCCGGCACGATGGCCGTCGAGAACTTGCGAAGCTCTCCGGCCACCATCTCTCGCTTGAGTTCGAGGCCGATCACGAAGAAGAAGATCGCGAGCAGACCGTCCTGCACCCATGTCGAGAGGGACAGGTGAAGGTGCAGGGACTCGGGGCCGAAGGTGAAGGCCCTCATCGACTCGTAGCCGGGTGCCCACGGTGAGTTGACCCAGATGAGCGCGATGGCTGCTCCCACGAGCAGCATGAGTCCGCCGGCGCGCTCGGTGCGCAGGATGTCCGCGAGGGTGCGGCTCTCCGAGGCGCTCAGTGCGCCAAACAGCCTGCGACGTGCCATACGGGTCAGGCGTCTACGGCCTGCTGCGACGCCGCGGTGCGCTGGGCCGGCGGGTCGAATCGGTAGCCCACATTGCGGACGGTGCCGATGAGCTGCTCGTACTCGGCTCCCAGCTTCGCGCGCAGGCGACGAACGTGAACGTCAACGGTGCGCGTACCGCCGTAGTAGTCGAAGCCCCACACCTCCTGGAGCAGCTGGTCGCGCGTGTAGACGCGACCAGGGTGCTGCATGAGGTACTTGAGGAGCTCGAACTCCTTGTAGGTGAGGTCGAGCGGAACACCCTTGAGGCGGGCGGTGTAGCCGCCAACGTCGACGGTGAGGTCCCCGGAGGAGAACTCCGCCATCTTGTCGAGCGGGTCGCCCTCGCGAGCGCGAGCCATGAGCAGGCGGATGCGCGCCTCGACCTCGGCGGGGGAGGCGTCGGCGATGACCACGTCATCGGCGCCCCAGTCGGCGTTGACGATCGACATGCCGCCATCGCGAAGCACGAGCAGCAGAGGGACGGTCACGCCGGTGACCTGCACCAGGCGGCAGTTGTTGCGGGCCTCGGCGAGGTCCGTGCGGGCGTCGACGATGAGAACATCGGCATCCATTGCGTCGAGCATGGCCGAAGGAACGGGGGCAACGACGCGGGTGCGATGCGACAGGAGCGCGAGCGCAGGCAGCACGTCAGCCGCCCCAGTCTGAGCGGGAGTGAGCACGAGCAGATCTGCCATAGCCACCTCCGGTTGGCCTTTACTCTAGCGGCGCGACCCGTGGGACACTAACCCCCATGATTCCGTCGACCCGCGCGACGATCACTGCCGTCGCCGCTGCAGTGGTCGCTGTCACCGGCTACTTGGGCACCAGGTACCTGGCCGTTGGAGTCCTCGCGTGCATCGTCGCCACCGCCGTCGGCTATCCGTATCTGATGCGCGTGACCCGGCCCCGCGTGACGACTCTCATCGTGATCGGCGGAGGCGTCCTTGCCCTCGTGGCGGTGGTGCTGGGTCGCACGGCGCCGTACCTGAGGTACATGACGGTCGCGACGGCGGCGGTCACTGTCGCCGCCCTGGCCGCGGTGATCCTTTTCCCCACCGTCCCCGGACGCACCGTCACGTACGTCGCCGCGACGGCAGCTGGCGGCGCGATCGTCGCCTCCGGGGCCGCATGGGTCGCAGTGGCGAGGACCAATGGTGCGGAGGACCTCGTGGTGTGTGGTGGAGCCGCTCTCGCGGTGGCCGCGATCCTGTCCGTGCTCACGACGCATCCCACCGTCAACACGCTCTCCGCGCTGGGGCTGGGCACCATCACGGGCGGCGTCATGGGCTACTTCTTCCCCGCGCTGCCGTGGTACTCGGGAGTGCTCATCGGTCTGGTGTGCGCCGTAGCCGCCGTGCTGATTCAGGAGCTGTACCGCCGTGAGCCGCGACCGCGCGGCTGGTGGCCGGGAATAGCCGCAGGCGTCGCGCCCGTTCTGGTGGCGGGAGCCCTGGTGTACATCGCGGGTCGCCTGCTCGTCGGCTGAACGGAACGCACATGATCTACCGCCTCATCGCCATAGCGGTGCTGCTGGTTGGGTCGGCGCTGTTCTATTGGTGGTGGCAGTCGCGCCAAGGCAGGGTGCGCCAGGTAGAGGTGCCGGGAGCGCTGACCTCCGCTGTCCTTGGCGACAAGCGCGGCCTCCACGCCACGTTCGTGCAGTTCTCCACCCCGATGTGCGCCAAGTGCCCTCCAACGGCGGTGATCCTCAAGAGGGTCGCGAGCGAGCAGCCCCATGTCGCCCATATTGAAATCGACGCCGCGGAGCGCCTCGATCTCGCGCGGGAACTGGGCATCATGCGCACGCCTACGACTCTCGTGCTCGACTCCGACGGCGTGGTGGTCGCCCGCATGGACGGGGCCCCCAGTGAGCACCAGGCGCGCGAAGCACTCAAGACCGTGCCTCCGCCCACGGACTACGCTATCTAGCAATTCCTATGGAGACAGCGGGTTGAGGAGGATCCAGTGACTGAGGCGAAGGACATTCAGATCGACCCTCGCGGGTATCGCCTCGGCGCGGCGGTGACTTTGGCGGTTGCCGTGGTCGCCATCGTCCTTGGCGCCAACACCGCCGGTGTGATCGCCATGATCATCCAGGCGCTGCTGTTCCTCCCCGGCGCCACCGTGGGTCCGCAGAAGACCCTCCAAAGCTGGATCTTCCGCACCACGATCCGCCCTCGCATCGGCGCCCCCAAGGAGACGGAGTCTTTCCGTCCCCCGCGTTTCGCTCAGCAGATGGGTCTGGGCTTCTCGATCCTTGCCGTGGTGTTCGGCCTGCTCGACGTCGCGGCCGGCTTCTACATCTTCACGGGCTTCGTGGTGTTTGCGTCCTTCCTCAACTCGGTGTTCGGCTTCTGCCTTGGCTGCGAGATCTACCTGCTCGCCAAGCGCCTGACCACTCGTACTGCGTAAGGACAGCCCGTGGATCGTCTCGTCATCAAGTGCACGTGGGGGCTTGAGAGGCCAGAGACGCTGTTCCAAGCCTTCACAGTGGCGGCGACCGCAGCGTCATCCGGTCGCGAGGTGAGCCTGTGGCTTACGGGAGACGCCGTGTGGCATGCAGTCGCCGCTACGCCCGACGCCGAGCTCGCCCACTCCCCCAACCTGTCCGTGCTGCGCGACACCATCCTCGCGACCGGCATCGTGACCGTGTGCGCCCAATGCGCGGCCCGCAGAGACCTCACCGTCGAGGACCTCGTGCCTGGCGCGCGCATCGCCGGTGCCGCGACCTTCGTCGAAGAGTCCACCGCTCCCAACACGACTGCTCTCGTCTATTGACCGCCGCGCCTAGAATCGAATCACCATGACCGCCGTAGAAGTCATCTTCATCGTCCTCGCCGTGCTGGGCTTCGTCGCCACGGCCTGGGTTGCTGGCATCGTCGCGTGGCGCCTGCTGAAGGCTCCCAAGCGGTGACGTTCATCATCCCTGACGATCTCGCTCCCGAGGTCTACCCCCTCGCGTGGCTCGTTGGCGCCTGGGAAGGTCATGGGGTCATCAATTACCCGGACATTCCCACGGCGGACTTCCGCCAGCGCATCGACTTCACTCACGACGGCGGCCCCTACCTTGAGTACCGCTCGTCGATCTCCCTCATGGGGCCCGACGGCGAGGAGGGCCAGGTCTGGTCCGTCGAGTCGGGCTTCTGGAGGGTCTCCCCCACCCGGCCCGATGACATGGAGCTCGAGGACTTCCAGCACCCTATCGAGGTGGTGCTGACCGATGCCTCCGGTTACGTCTCCGTCTACGTGGGAGCCGTGGGCAATGGCCGCATCGACGTAGGCACGGATCTCATGGCCCGCACGGCCTCGGCCCCCGAGGTGGGCGGCGCAACGCGACTGTATGGCCTGGTCAATGGCGAACTCATGTGGGCCTGGGATCTCGCCGCATTCGGCCACGAGCTGCAGTCCTACGCCTCCGGTCGCCTCTCTCGCGTCGAGTCCTAGGGAATCTCCCATGGCCGATTCCGGTTCACCCCACATGACTTCCGCGCTTCTCACCCGCCATGGCGCCGTCGAGGCTTCCGGGCCCGACGCTGGGGTCGCCTGGCACTATGGCGATCCCGTTGCGGAGCAGCGCGCCTTGGCAGGCGGCCGCGCGGTGGTGGACCAGTCTCACCTTGGCGTCGTGACCGTCACCGGTCCCGACCGGCTGTCGTGGCTCAACTCGCTGTCGAGCCAAGAGGTCGCGGAGCTTGCCCCGAACGTCTCGACGGAGCTCATGATCCTCACCCCGCAGGGGCGCATCGAGCACGTCGCGGGCCTTGTCGACGACGGCGAGACCGCATGGCTCATCACCGAGACCGCCCCTGCTCTCGCGGCCTACCTGGATCGCATGCGCTTCATGCTGCGGGTTGAGGTCGCGGACGTCACCGAACAGTGGGCCGCGCTCGGCGAGCCCATCGCCCGCCCCGCCGCCCAAGGTGAGCCGATCACGTGGGTGGACCCG
This sequence comes from uncultured Demequina sp., assembly GCA_937925595.1. The sequence continues at coordinate 11,354 of CALALQ010000247.1, forward strand.
TGGCCAGGCATCACGGCGGGCGGGACCAGTTACAGCGTCGGCGAGTTCGCTGGCCGCAAGCGTCAGTGGCGACTGGTGCTGGTCCCTCGCGAGAACCTCGACCGTGAGATCGACGCGCGACTCGAGTCGGGCTGGTCCCTCGCCGGCACCTGGGCCACGGAGGCCGAGCGCATCGCCGCCCACCGGCCCCGCGCCATCCTCGAGGTCGACGACCACTCGCTGCCCCACGAATACGACTGGCTGCGCACCGCGGTGCACCTGCACAAGGGCTGCTACCGCGGCCAGGAGACCGTCGCGAAGGTCCACAACGTGGGCCGCCCTCCGCGCCGGCTCACCTTCCTGTACCTCGACGGCTCCTCTCACCTGCTTCCGGAGCCGGGAGCGGAGCTCACCGTGGAGGGTTCGGACAAGCCCGCCGGTCGCATCACCTCGGTGGCCCGCGACTTTGAAGTCGGACCCATTGCTCTCGCTCTCGTGAAGCGAGCGGTGGACCCGGCGGCGGTGCTGCTCGCCGCGTCGGATGGAGGGCCCATCTCCGCGACGCAGGAACCGATCGTCGACCCCTCCGGCTTCTCCGTTGATCGGCCCCCACCGCCCGGACCGACGATGAAGGGCCTGCTCATGGGCCGCGGCTGCGCCGCAGACGGCGGCGACGTTCCCGACTGAGCATTTCAAGGCTCAGCGTTTCAAGGCTCGGCATTTCCAGGCTCAGCCCCGGCCGCCGGGGTACCGTGAGGACATGGAAGTCACCCTCACCGAGTTCAAGGCATCCCTCGCGAAGCACCTCGACTCCGTGAAGGGCGGCGAAGACGTCATCATCACGAACAAGGGCGTCCCCGTCGCTCGTCTCACGTCCGTCGAGTCGAGCGATCTGCTCACCTCCCTCGTCAAGGACGGCCTCGTGACCGTTCCCGCCGAAGACCGCGCCGTTCCGCGACTGCCGCAGGCGGAGGCCGCGAAAGACGCGCTGTCGAGCCTGCTCGGACGTCTGCGCAGGTAGCAATGGCAATCGTCTACTTTGACACCTCGGCCCTCGTGAAGCTGCTGGTGCTTGAGACCGGCTCACCCTTGGCGGTGGCCCTGTGGGAGAGGGCCGACGCTGTGGTCACCTCTCGCATCGCCGACGTCGAGGTGAAGTCGGTCCTGGCCGCCGCGGAGCGGATTGGCCGCATCGACGCGGCCCCTGCCGCTCAGGCTCGCGACCGCTGGAGGGAGCTTCAGCCGGGCCTCGCGCTCGTTGAGGTGACGCCCCAGATCACCGAGCGTGCCGCCGACCTCGCCGACCGCCGCCCCCTGCGCGCGGGAGACGCCCTGCATCTGGCGTCGGCGCTGCTGTTTGCCGATGCCGGGGTGGTGCTCGCCGCGTGGGATCGCAGGCTGTCCGCCGCTGGCCGCGCTGAAGGTCTCACCGTCCTGCCGCCGGCGATTGCGTGAACTGATGTCACTGTTCGGTTCGCTGCAGGCTGGCATCTTCCTGCTCATCTCGTTCGCCATCTTCATCGCCGCTGTGTGGGCGCTCATCAATGCACTGCGCTTCCCACCGGGCGCGTACACCGCGGCCGGCAAGCGCACCAAAGGCTTCTGGACCGGCATCACCATTGGTGCCGCGGTGTGCGCCTTCCTCAACCTGCCGCCCGCCATGGGCTTTGGCTTTGGCTTCTTCTTCATGATCGCCGCGTCGGTGGCAAGCCTTGTGTTCCTCGTTGACGTGCTGCCGCGGCTGCGCGAGCATCACCAACCCGGATACGGCGGCGGGCAGAACAGGGGCGGCTGGTAAGTGCGCGCCGTCCTGCAGCGCGCCTCGCGCGCATCCGTGGTCGTCGACGGCAAGGTCACCGCGGCATTCGACCGCCAGGGGATCGTCGCTCTCGTTGGCGTGACCCACGATGATGGGCCCGACGCTGTCGCGACTATCGCTCGCAAGATCGCCGATCTGCGCATCCTTGACGGCGAGAAGTCCGCGCTCGACGTGGGTGCCCCGATCGTCGTGGTCTCGCAGTTCACGCTCTACGCGGATACGCGAAAGGGACGCCGACCGACGTGGAACAACGCGGCTCCAGGACCCGTGGCCGAACCGCTCGTTGCAGCCGTGGTCGACGCCCTTCGCGGGTACGGACTTGAGGTGGGGACCGGGGTGTTCGGGGCGCACATGGAAGTGACGCTCACGAATGACGGTCCCGTGACCATCCTGCTCGAGGCCTAGTCGGCCCTCACCAGCAGGTCTCCCACTTCGCAGTCGAGCGCCTTGCAGATCGCGGAGAGCGTCGAGTAGCGGATGGCTCGCGCCCTGTCGTTCTTGAGGATCGACAGGTTGACCACCGAGACACCCACCGCTTCGCTGAGTGCCGCGAGGGTCATGCCCCGCTCCGCGAGCAGCTCATCGAGGCGACAGTGGATGCCGCTGGGGCCCTCGTCCGCGGGACTCATACGAGGCCCTCCGTGTCCTTCTGAAGACGCTCGCCGATCTGGAGGGCTACGCCGAGCGCACCGAGCACCAGCACGGCAACGGATGGAACCAGCGACAGCGAGAAGATCGTCGAGTCGTATGTGTAGTCACTGATGGCCGACAGCGCCCCGTTGGTCGTCATGTTCGTCAGCATCGAGCCGCCGAACCAGCCCACCATGACCACCACGGCTGCGGCGTAGACCAGGCGGCTGGCACCGCCGTTGAAGACCGTGCCGCGAGCGATGCGCAAGAACAGCACGCAGGCGATCGCGAGCCCTGCAAGCACGGCCAGGCCGGTCCAGATGGGCTGTGCCCACAGAGCGAACAGGGTGGCGGGCGCGGGATCGGCGACGATGACTGTGGCGGCATCAACGGTTGCCGTCACCGCAGCGCCATCGGGCCCAATCGGCAGGCCGACGCTCTCGCCGTTGAGCGGCACGGTCACCGGGATGTCGTGGCCGGGAGCGACATCGATGAGGCGCCTGACGGTGGTGACGACGGTCGCCACGGCGCCGACGGCCGCGGCACCCAAGGACAGCTGCAGTCCGAGCCGGTCGTCGCGAGGTGGCGTGATGGGTTGTGACATGACGCACTCCTTATCGATAAACGTTGCTATCGAGAAACGATATGTATCGATTATCGATGTGTCAAGCCCAAGGCGACCACAGCGTCGGGCCGTCGTGCGGTACTCATCGATGCCCAAGGTGCCGATAACTGTCTGTGTCGGGCTTGTAACAGTTGTCACGCCGCTGGCGAACACGGGCATGAGGCGACTTGACCCCTGGTTAGCCTGAGTGCAGTCGCCAGTTCTCTAGTCGGCGACCCTAGGAGGTCAGAGATGTTCGAGCGGTTCACCGATCGGGCCCGTCGAGTGGTTGTGCTCGCCCAGGAAGAGGCGCGCATGCTCAACCACAACTACATCGGGACCGAGCACATCCTGCTCGGCCTGGTCCGCGAGGGCGAAGGCGTCGCGGCGAAGGCACTCGAGTCGATGGACATCTCTCTCAACGCCGTGCGCGAGCAGGTGCAGGAGATCATCGGCGAGGGCTCCCACGCGCCCTCCGGCCACATCCCCTTCACCCCGCGCGCCAAGAAGGTCCTCGAACTGTCGCTGCGCGAGGCCCTCCAGCTTGGCCACAACTACATCGGCACGGAGCACATCCTCCTTGGACTCATTCGTGAGGGCGAAGGCGTTGCCGCCCAGGTGCTCGGCAAGCTTGGCGCGGACCTGTCGTCCGTGCGCCAGCAGGTCATCCAACTGCTGTCTGGCTACGAGAACAAGGAGCCGGTGAACTCCGGCGGCGGTCCCCAGGAGGGCTCGCCCGCTGGCTCCACCGTGCTCGACCAGTTCGGCCGCAACTACACGCAGGCCGCTCGCGAGGGCAAGCTCGACCCCGTCGTGGGTCGCGAGCTCATCATGGAGCGCGTCATGCAGGTGCTGTCTCGCCGCACCAAGAACAACCCCGTCCTGATCGGTGAGCCCGGCGTCGGCAAGACCGCCGTGGTCGAGGGACTCGCCCAGGCGATCGTTCGCGGCGATGTTCCTGAGACGCTCAAGGACAAGCACCTCTACACGCTTGACCTGGGCTCTCTCGTTGCCGGCTCTCGCTACCGCGGTGACTTCGAAGAGCGCCTCAAGAAGGTTCTCAAGGAGATCCGCACTCGCGGCGACATCATCCTGTTCATCGATGAGATCCACACGCTCGTTGGCGCCGGTGCCGCCGAAGGCGCCATCGACGCCGCGTCGATCCTCAAGCCCATGCTTGCTCGTGGCGAGCTCCAGACCATCGGTGCCACCACTCTCGACGAGTACCGCAAGCACGTCGAGAAGGACCCCGCACTCGAGCGTCGCTTCCAGCCCATCCAGGTGCCGGAGCCGGAGCTGTCGCACACCATCGAGATCCTCAAGGGACTGCGCGACCGCTACGAGGCGTTCCACCGTGTCACCATCACGGACGAGGCGGTCGTCGCCGCCGCCCAGATGGCCGACCGCTACATCTCCGACCGCTTCCTCCCGGACAAGGCGATCGACCTCATCGACGAGGCGGGCGCTCGCCTGCGCATCCGTCGCATGACCTCGCCGCCTGAGCTGCGTGACCTCGACGACAAGATCGCGAGCGTCCGCCGCGAGAAGGAGTCGGCGATCGACGACCAGCAGTTTGAGAAGGCCGCTTCGCTGCGCGACGTCGAGCGTCAGCTCATGGAGGAGCGCTCCCGCAAGGAGGACGCCTGGAAGTCCGGCGACCTCGACGTGGCCGCCGTGGTCGATGAGGAGCTCATCGCCGAGGTGCTGTCGATGTCCACGGGCGTTCCCGTTGCTCGCGTGTCGAGCGACGAGTCCTCGCGACTGCTGTCGATGGAGGCCGAGCTGCACAAGCGCATCATCGGCCAGGAGCAGGCCATCAAGGTGCTGTCCCAGGCCATCCGCCGCACTCGCGCCGGCCTCAAGGACCCCAAGCGTCCCGGCGGCTCGTTCATCTTCGCCGGCCCCACTGGCGTCGGCAAGACCGAACTCGCGAAGGCGCTCGCGGAGTTCCTGTTCGGCGACGAGGACGCGCTCATCTCGCTCGACATGTCCGAGTACGGCGAGAAGCACACCGTTGCTCGTCTCTTCGGTGCGCCTCCCGGCTACGTCGGCTTCGAGGAGGGCGGCCAGCTCACCGAGAAGGTGCGCCGCAAGCCGTT
>CALALQ010000248.1 GCA_937925595.1 uncultured Demequina sp.
CTTGCCGGCGTCGATGTGCGCCATGATGCCGATGTTGCGGACCTTCTTGAGGTCCGTGAGCACGTCCTGTGCCACTGGGGGTTCTCCTAAAGTTGTTCGGATCCGTCGAACGAGGCAGCGACTACCAGCGGTAGTGCGCGAACGCCTTGTTCGACTCGGCCATCTTGTGCATGTCCTCGCGGCGCTTCACAGCGGCACCAAGGCCGTTGGAGGCGTCGAGGATCTCGTTCATGAGGCGCTCGGTCATGGTCTTCTCACGACGCTTGCGGGAGAAGTCGACGAGCCAGCGAAGGGCGAGCGTGGTGGCGCGGACAGGGCGCACATCCACCGGCACCTGGTAGGTCGCGCCACCAACACGGCGGCTGCGGACCTCAAGGGCGGGACGGATGTTGTCCAGCGCACGCTTCAGCACGACGACGGGGTCCTGACCGGACTTCTCGCGAACACCTTCAAGGGCGCCGTACACGATGGCCTCAGCCACGGAGCGCTTGCCATCGAGCAGCACCTTGTTGATGAGCTGGGTGACGACGGGGGCGCCGTACACCGGGTCGTTGATGATCGGACGACGAGGCGCCGGTCCCTTGCGAGGCATTACTTCTTCTCCCTCTTCGCGCCGTAGCGGCTGCGAGCCTGCTTGCGGTTCTTGACACCCTGCGTGTCGAGCGAGCCGCGCACGATCTTGTAGCGCACACCAGGCAGGTCCTTCACACGACCGCCGCGCACGAGCACAATCGAGTGCTCCTGCAGGTTGTGGCCCTCACCGGGGATGTAGGCCGTGACCTCGACGCCGTGGGACAGGCGCACACGCGCAACCTTGCGAAGTGCCGAGTTCGGCTTCTTCGGCGTGGTCGTGTACACACGCGTGCACACACCGCGGCGCTGCGGGCTGCCCTGGAGGGCCGGGGTCTTGGTCTTGGACGCCTTGGGGTGGCGGCCCTTCCTGACCAGCTGCTGAATCGTAGGCACTACATCTCCGTGTTCGTGAGTTGTCTCAAAACTGTTTGGTCCGACCCCCGCGCCCGGGCGTGTCGTACCTTGGTTGCGGCGCGCCGGCTAGGGCGCGCGCAAGAGCCCGACGGCGCGGGCACGAGTATCTACGATACCCGCGCGGCGCCTGAACGTCAAAGCAGATGAGGCGTGGTAGTGGGCCACCTCGGCCCCCGCTGTGAGAAAGCGGTCAGATCAGTCTACTTCACGTGGGCGCGAACTGCTTGAGACGGTCTCGTTGAGCACGATCCAGGCGCATCGGGCGCCACGTCGCGGCATCGACTACAGCGAGCGTCGTAGTCGCAGTCACCGCGACCTGCCCCCCAACGATGATTTCGTACGCAATGACAAGGCTTGCCCCGCCGACGCTGGGAACAGTGAGCGTGACATCGACCGCCTGCACATAGGGGATGGCTCGGCGATAACTCACCTGAGCGTCGGCCACCACCACCTGCACGGGCGCGCTGGCCGCGAGCGGAGGGAGCACCGGCTCCTTCTCCGCCCAGAACGCCTGCACTCGCGCCTGCTCAAGCAGGCCAAGGACCGCGACATTGTTGACGTGGCCATACGCGTCGAGGTCGCCCCAGCGCACGGGAACGGAGACAGTGAGCGCGGACACGACGGCAACTCTAGCGTCGGCCCTGCCCTGAATCATGCCTGGCATGGGGTTCACTGGGGATATGACAGACGACGCAGCGCAGCACGCAGCCCAGGACAAGAACGGCGTCTCCGGTGCGACGATCGCCATCATCGCCGTGGTTGCGGCCATCGCTGGCGTCGCAGTGTTCTGGGCCCTCACGCGGGGCGGAGACGGCGAGCCCACGGTGAGTGAGAGCCCCTCTCCCTCGCCCTCGGAGTCGGCGTCTGCCACCCCGTCGCCCTCCATCACCCCCTCGCCTGATGCAAGCCCCACGCCTCCTCCTGTGGCTGAGGCGGCACTGACCGACGCTGACGGTCGTTGGTGCCCCACCACGCCTGCCGATTGGGAGAACGCCTGCATCACCATCTCCCTGCCCGAGGTGCGCTACGACGACGCGCCATCGCTCGTCGAGTACGTCGCCCCGGAAGGCACTGACTTCGCGACCGATCCGTCCACGTGGGACCTTGACGTTCCGGCCAATCAGGGTGACTGCTGGCTGGGCACCATCGACGTCTTCATGGGCGAAAGCGGCGCTGCCTTCATCTATTGCCCCGCCGGCGCAGAGTACGGCGAAGACTGGGTGGACGACAGCCCCTATGTCGACGAGGACCGCATCTACATCACCCAGGACCTCACCGAATACCCGTACGTGCGCGAGAACTGAGCCGCCCGCACACTGGAGTGCCGCGCCCGGCCGGCCACAGCGTCGGGCATGCGAAAGGCCCCGGCCACCTGACGGTGACCGGGGCCCATGCGCAGTTGCGATCAGTCGCGCGGGAAGTCGAACTCCTCGAGACGCACGGCCTCGCCGGTGCCCTCGGAGAAGAACTGGCCGTCCCACTCCTCGTACCCGAAGGTCGGGAAGAGGTTGGCCTTCGCCTCCTCGGTGGGCTCGACCGTCACGCCGCGGTAGTGCGCAAGGCCGGTGCCGGCAGGGATGAGCTTTCCGATGATGACGTTCTCCTTGAGACCAAGCAGCGCGTCCGAGCGACCGGACATGGCCGCCTCGGTGAGCACGCGAGTGGTCTCCTGGAACGACGCCGCGGACAGCCACGACTCGGTCGCGAGCGACGCCTTCGTGATGCCCATGAGCTCCGGACGGGCCGACGCGGGCTTGCCACCAGCGGTGACGGTCGCGCGGTTGGCCTCTTCGAAGCGCGAGCGCTCCACGAGCTCACCCGGCAGCAGGTTGGTGTCACCGGAGTCGAGCACGGTCACGCGACGCAGCATCTGGCGAACGATGACCTCGATGTGCTTGTCGTGGATCTCCACACCCTGCGAGCGGTAGACGTTCTGCACCTCGTCAACAAGGTGCTTCTGCGTCTGACGCGGGCCAAGGATGCGCAGCACGTTCTTGGGGTCGACGGCACCCGCGATGAGCTGCTGGCCCACCTCGACGTGCTCGCCGTCCTGAACGAGCAGACGCGCGCGCTTGGTGACGGGGTACTCGACCGGGTCGTCGCCGTTGTCGGGCGTGACCACGAGGCGACGGGTCGCCTCGGAGTCGTCGACCTTGAGCACACCGGCGACCTCGGAGATCGGGGCCTCACCCTTGGGGGTGCGGGCCTCGAAGAGCTCCTGGACACGCGGCAGACCCTGCGTGATGTCATCAGCCGACGCGACACCACCAGTGTGGAAGGTGCGCATCGTCAGCTGGGTGCCGGGCTCACCGATGGACTGGGCGGCGATGATGCCGACAGCCTCACCGATGTCCACAAGCTCACGGGTGGCGAGCGAACGGCCGTAGCACTTCGCGCACGTTCCGACGGCAGACTCACAGGTGAGCACGGAACGCACCTTGACCTCGGTGACACCCTCCGCGATCAGCGCGTCGATGAGGACGTCGCCGACGTCGGCGCCAGCCTTCGCGATGACGTTGCCCTTGGCGTCCGTGACGTCCGACGCCAGGGTGCGGGCGAACACGGAGGTCGCCACGCGCTCGTGGAGGGTGTTGGTGCCCTCCTCGACGATGGGCATCGTGAGGCCACGCTCGGTGCCGCAGTCCTCCTCACGGATAATGACGTCCTGGGACACGTCCACAAGACGACGCGTGAGGTAACCCGAGTCAGCGGTACGCAGAGCCGTGTCCGCCAGACCCTTGCGGGCACCGTGGGTCGCGATGAAGTACTCGAGAACGGACAGGCCCTCGCGGTAGTTCGACTTGATGGGGCGAGGGATGATCTCACCCTTCGGGTTCGCCACCAGGCCACGCATACCGGCGATCTGACGGACCTGCATCCAGTTACCACGAGCACCAGAGCCAACCATCGTGTGGACGGTGTTGTGCTCCGGGAAGTTGTCACGCATGGCGCGGTCAACCTCGTTGGTCGCCTGGGTCCAGATCTCGATGAGCTCCTGACGGCGCTCGTCATCGGTGATCAGACCGGTCTCGTACTGGTCCTGAACCTTCGCGGCCTGAGCCTCGTAGCGGTCAAGGATCTCCTGCTTGTTCGCCGGGGTGGCGACGTCGCCGATGGCGATCGTCACGCCGGAGCGGGTGGCCCAGTGGAAGCCCGCCGCCTTGAGGGCGTCGAGCGAGGCCGCAACCTCAACCTTGGGGTAGCGCTCCGCGAGGGTGTTGACGATGTCGCCAAGCACCTTCTTGTCGACGTTGCGGTTGACGTAGGGGAACGTCACCGGCAGGAGGCCGTTGAACAGCGAGCGGCCGAGCGTGGTCTCGAGCAGGAAGGGCTGACCCTCTTCGTGGTCGGCAGGAAGCTCGTGCCCGATCGGGGGCACGGTCTCACCGTCGACGCGCAGCAGGATCTTGGAGCCGAGCTCGATCTGACCGGCGTCGTACGCCATGATCGCCTCTGCCTCCGAGGTGAAGGCAAGGCCCTCACCCTTCGCGCCAGCCTTCTCGAGCGTCAGGTGGTACAGACCAATGATCATGTCCTGCGAAGGCATGGTCACGGGGCGGCCGTCCGACGGCTTGAGGATGTTGTTGCTCGAGAGCATCAGGATGCGGGCCTCGGCCTGCGCCTCCGCCGACAGCGGCAGGTGGACTGCCATCTGGTCGCCGTCGAAGTCGGCGTTGAAGGCGCCACACACGAGCGGGTGCAGGTGGATGGCCTTGCCCTCAACCAACTGAGGCTCGAACGCCTGGATGCCCAGACGGTGAAGCGTAGGTGCGCGGTTCAGCAGCACGGGGTGCTCGGTGATGACCTCTTCGAGGACGTCCCACACCTCGGGGCGGCTGCGCTCGACCATGCGCTTCGCAGACTTGATGTTCTGCGCGTGGTTGAGCTCCACGAG
>CALALQ010000249.1 GCA_937925595.1 uncultured Demequina sp.
TGCTCGGGGGCCTACAGTGTGGGTCCACGTCACGTGGTCGGCGTCACGAGGGGCTGCAGAACGCGGCGGACAAAGTCGCCATTGCTCGCGGCTGCCGCGTTGGGGTCGCGTTCGGCGTCGGGGGACTCATCCTCGACAACCACCCAGCCGGAATACCCGGTCTCGGCGAGCAGCGCGACGGCAGCCGCCATGTCGATCGCCCCCGCCCCGTTCGGCGCCCAGTCGCCGGCAGCGTCGGCGTCCTTGAGGTGGATGTGGTCGACACGACTACGGAACGCGCGGATCATCTCGACAGGGTCCATGCCGCCGACCGCCAGGTGGCCCGTGTCGGGTGTCCAGCCCAGCTGAGCCGGCAATGCAGGGATGACCCGCTCATAGTCGTCGCGCGTGCGTACGATCGACCCGCGCGGTGAGTTCGGGTGGAACGTCGGGGAGACCCCAGCCTCGACCGCACGCTCGGTGATCGCCGCGAGGCAGCGCAGCAGATGCTCTTGAGCTGCCAGACGATCGGCCGGCGGCTCCTGGAATGGCGTCTGCACCAGCACGAGCTTCGCGCCGGAGAAGTGCCGCACGACCTCGATCACTCGGTCGGCTTCGATCCGCTCCGGATCGGTCTCTTCGGCTCCTCGCCAGGGAAGCACCAGGGTCAGGGCGGCGAGACGAAGCCCGTTCGTATCAAGCAACCGCTCGACGGCCTCAGCCCGTTCATACCCGCCCGACATCACCACCTCGAACTCGATGCCGCTGAACCCGGCGGCGGCGACCACTGCGGCGATCTCGCCGAGCCGTCCGCCCCACGCTCCGCTCATCTGCCAGCTGTACGTCTGCGAGGCAAACTGGATCGTCATTGCAAGAACTCCTCACACAGTCGGTTGTACCGGTCGAGTTCTTCCCAGTGATGCGCGTGCCCGCCCGCGAATCGTTCGACCACCGCGCCCGGGATGAGGTCGTCGAGGTCGAGGCCCGCCGCAAGGGGGGTGAACACATCCATCTCGCCGCAGGTCACCAGCACCGGGAGCGAAAGATCCGCCAGGCCGGCGCGGGTGTCGTGGTCGATGCAGGCGTCGACCTGCGCGGCGAAGGCCGCGGTGCTCGTCCCGGAGCCTTGGGGTGCGGCGCGAGCGTCGCGGAGCTCGGCGGCTCGTGCCAGGTATGCCGGTGGGCTCCAGATGAGCAGCTGCAACCGGCGCTGAAATGCCGCGGGCGAGAGCACCGTATGCAACTCACGAAGTTCAGCGAACACGTCGGCGCTCACCGCATTGACATGCGCCCAGCTGGCGGTGAGCACCATGCGCCGGACCAGCTCAGGATGCCGCAGCGCCAGCTGCTGCGCGATGGCTCCGCCCATCGAGATACCCATGACGCCGGCGGGTCGCCCGTCGCCCGTCGCCCGCAGCACCTCGGCTGCGTCGTCAGCCATCCGGGCTGTGCGGTACGGGCCGGGTGGAGCGTCGCTGGCGCCGGTGCCTCGGTTGTCGATGAGCACGCATCTGTACCTGCGTTCGAGATACACGACGTGCTTCTCCCACGCCGTGTGGTCGGCGCCCAGACCCATGATGAACAGCACCGTATCGCCGGCTCCGCGCTCTTCCCACGCGATACGGGTCCCGTCGCTCGTCAGCACATCACGCATGGCGATGTCTCTCCGCGAGTTCCCGCGCAAACGGGGCTCCCAGCGCGCCGTCGCGCTCGGTGTCGGGCCAAAAGCAGTAGTCGACGGTCCACCATTCGAGGTCGGTTGCCGCTGTTCCGAGCGTCTCGATGACCGCGTCGAAGTCCACCTCGCCGGTGCCGAAGGGCAGGTGCTCGCTGGTCTCGTCGTCGTGCAGCTCACCGACGGAGTCGATGAGGTGCAGATGCCGCACGTAAGGCTTGAGGAGATGCGCGTACTCCACGACGCCGCCCTCGAGGATCTCAATGGGCGGGGTTTGCCGCTGCCCACGCCCGCTGGTCAGGGCGTGGCTGGTATCGAAAAGCACCCCGAAGTTGTCGCTGTCTACGGCCTGGAGTAGTCGCAGCACCTCGCTGGGGCTGTTCAACCAGAAGCCCGGTTCGAACTCCCAGATGAGCTGGACGCCTGAGCGTGAGAGACGATCCGCCGCGCTCGTCAAATTGCCGGCGATCCGGGCGAAGCGTGTCTCGTACTCCTCGTGTTCGAGCGTGACGGGCGGCGAGACCGAGTCCACGCGAAGCGCGGTGATCTCCATACGTTCGCAAAAGGCGCGCGCCGCATCGACGAGCCGCAGGTAGACGGCCTCCGAGGTCAGTCCGGGCGGTGCCGAGGTCATGTCGGGTGCGTACCCCGAAATGCCGAGGCCGAACGAGTGGATCTGGTCGCGCAACTTGCGCGTCTTGACGTCGGAGTTGAAATCGTCTTGGTGCGGGTGTGGACGGAACCCATTGATTTCGATCCCGTCGTATCCGGCGTTGGCAACGTACTGGCACACTCGTTGGAAGGACCACGGATCCGATGCGAAGGGTCCGAATGCAAACGCCCAGCTGCCGAATGCGATCTTCGGATCTTGCTTGGGTGCTTCGGATGCGGGCGCGCTAGTAGGAACCGCGGAATCTTGGGCCACGCTCGGTCTCCTCGTCATTGAGTTCGTATCCTGGAGTCACCTCACCCTACGAATCCGCTCAGCGTTGAGACTTGGAAATCCCGTGCACTCTGTTGGAAAAAACGAGCATCCCCGGCCCTCATCAGTTCCACCGAACCCGTACCGCACGAACCTGCGCGACTTCGAACCCTGGGAACAGATGCAGCAGGGAATCTCGATTCAATCGGGCTTCGAGCCGTTCCGCTGGTTGCCGGACGTCTACCTGTTCATCAAGGATCGTGACCGCCGCTTCGTGCATTTCAGTCCGAACTTCCCGGCCATGATGGGTCGGCCGGCGAAGGAGCTCATCGCTTCGCGCGACGAGGACCTGTCGCCGGAGCACCTCGTCGACCACTACCGCTCTGACGACAATGCGGTGCTCACCTCGGGCATCGAGCTGACCAACATCGTCGAACTGGTGGCCCAGGGCGGCGGCTACGCGTGGAACATCACGTCCAAGTGGCCGATCTACCACTCGTCGGGTGAGATCGTCGCCGTCGGAGGTGTCACCAGACGACTCCAGAAACGGCGCGAGAGTGAGGACCGCTACCTCATGCTCCAGCCCGCGGCCGAGCTCATGGTGCGCAACCTCGCTCGCAATGTGTCGATCGCAGAGCTTGCCGCCTCGGTCTCGCTCTCACCGAGTCAGTTCAGCCGAGTATTCCTGGACCGGTTCGGAGTGACGCCGCATCACTATCTGCGGCGGTTGCGTATGGATGCGGCGACGGACCTGCTCACCACGACGGACCTCTCGCTCACCGAGATCGCGAACAAGTGCGGGTACTACGACCAGAGTCACATGAGCAACGAGTTCCGCAAGATCAAGCACATGCCGCCCGGGGCCTACCGCGATCGCTATCGCGCGTTCCGCTATCCGGACGAGAGGCTCGCGGCCGGCGACGGTGGCGTGCACGCGCCTGCCGACGGCGATGACGTCAAGGGCGCGTGAGCACCCCGTCGCTGGAACGGTGGATGCGGGCGGTGCGGCGACATGGGGAGGCGGAGGCGAATGTCGTGTCATTCGGGCGACTCTCTCGACCTGCTGTGTCAGCATGGATTGTATGACAAACCATGGATACGGCCGATGAGCGGCGGTTTCGTGCCGGCCGGGCCGCTGAGCCGTGCCGACACGATGACCCACCTGGAGACCGGTGAGTCGATCTACGAGATCATCGAGCCCGAGTTCGGCGCCTGCATCGACGCGGTCGCCCAGCTCGAGCGCCTGTACAGCGGATGCCGGTGGGCGGAGGGGCCCGTGTACTTCGCCGACCAGCACGCGCTGGTGTTCAGCGACATCCCGAACGAGCGCATCCTGCGATATGACGAGCACTCGGGTCACGTGTCGACGTTCCGCACGGCGTCCGGCAACGCCAACGGCAACACGCGTGACCTCCAGGGCCGGCTCGTCACCTGCGAGCAGGGTGCCGGCCGGGTCACGCGGACCGAGCCCGACGGCACCATCACGGTCCTCGCCGACTTGTACCGCGGTCGCCGGTTCAACGCGCCGAACGACGTCGTGGTGAAG
>CALALQ010000250.1 GCA_937925595.1 uncultured Demequina sp.
TCGCGCCCCTGCTTGGCGTACTCGCTGGCCAGCGTGGTGGTGTGCGATGACAGCCGCGTCTGCTGCGCCGTCGCCTCCTTGGCCGGATCGACGTGCTCGTTCCCATCCCAGAACCACTGGTGCGAAAGCCGCTCGCCTGTGGCGACCAGCGTTCGGATGCGGAGGGGCAGCAGGCCGGAGACGATCACCGCCTCACGGAGCCAGGCCGCGAGCAGGTGATCGAGCACGACGCACGCCATGTGGTCCTGCTCGACGCGGATGCTCTTGAAGTAGGTCTGGTGGTCAAGGCGGCCTGAGGCGTAGTTGTACCCCGAGGAGTTGCACGCCGCGACGTTGAACGGCATGTTCAGGCAGCGCGCGATCTCGTTGAGGATCTCGCGCTTGAACTCGGCGTAGGTGGTCGAGGGCTGCTCGGCCTGGACCTGGGCCATCTTCCAGCCGCCCGGCATGGTCAGCAGCGACCGCGCCTCCAGCTCAATGGCGTCCAGCGGCTCGACGCTCTCGGCCTCGCCGTTGGCGGGGGCATCGGTATAGAGGATGCCCGCGAAGTCCGCGGCGGTCTCGGCCGCGCCGAGCACGGCGAGCGTGAACCGTCGCAGCTGCGCAAAGAGTGGGAGCGCCGGCGTGATGTCAGGGACGCCACGGCTCTGGCCCGGTCGGTCGGATCGGAAGTAGTGGATGACCGACTCGGCGGGGACACGGTCGTACTCCAACCCGAGGAAGCCGGTACGGGCGTCCCCCGGGTGCCCCTTCAGGATGTGGTACTCGACCGGATTGCCAGCGTCATCGAACACGATGCCGTCCACGGCGTCGTCGTTGAGGACTGACAGGTCCGGCGTCGTGACCTGATCTGCTTCGATGAGGCGAATGTCGAGCTTAACGGGGGTCGGGAGGCCCGGGTTGCTCACGAGCACCGCGAAGACCTCGCCGTCGGTCGCGCGGGAGGCCCGCATGGTGCGGAGCTTCTCCGGCAGGCCGATGGCCTTCGCCCACGCCATGAATGCCTGCTCGATGCGCTCGTTCCCGCCATCGTCTTCGGTGAGCAGTTGCAGACGCGGGCCGGTGCCCACCACGTCGTTGGCGAGCGTCAGGACGATCCCCTTGGCGTAGGAGTTGTTCGCGGCCTCGTACCGCGCACGGTTACGGAGGATGCGACGCACCTCAGGGGACGCCGCAGCATCCGCGCTCAGACCGTCGGCGTTGGCCCAGTGCTTGCGGTTCCCATCGTTGGTGACGGCAGAGTCGAACCCCGCCCGCATGAACCGGCGAATGAGCCCGCCCTTCGCTGGGGTGAGAGGCTTGGGGGGCATCGGCTTGGATCGGAAGAGTCCGAGCATCATCCGCCCTCCGCGCCCGGCGGAATCAGCCGCGTCAGGCGCAAGGCCTTCGCCGGTGACTTCGCCGCCTGCTTGGACGCCAGGTACCGATCGGCCTCGATCTGGTGCGGGAGCGGATGCTGCTCCACGCTGCCGGAATCACCTGCCGCCTTGGCGGGACCGGCCGCGTTGTCGCGGATCGCCTGCTCAAGATCGGGGGTCGGGTCTGGCATGATCGCTCCGAGGCGCGGCACGAGCCGCCGCTACGGGCCATCTACGCGAACCGCCGCGAAAGTGGCGAAAGCACGGGAAGTTCGGTCGATAGATCAACCGCCGACCTGGGTTTCGCGGGTCAGGGTTAGCCGGCCGCAGTGGCGGCACTCCCGGCGACGCACGACCACGCCTCCCGGGCGGTGCTTGACATACACGACGCGGAAGTGCTGACACCCGCAGCCCCGACAGACCAGGCCGACCTTCTCACCGCCCGGGGACGGCGAATCTCGTTTCACACGCGGCATCAGCGTCGCCCTCCCTGGATCGCTGAGAGTTTGAGACGTGGCCGGGCTGCGGTTCGAGTATCCGTCCCGAACAGCACCGCCCCCTCCATCGATGCGGCCACCGCCGAGCCGGGTCTGGGCGAC
>CALALQ010000251.1 GCA_937925595.1 uncultured Demequina sp.
GGATGCGCGATGCCGATTCATCCGCCGCCCTCGCGGGTGCCGCGCTCGAACTGGCCGCGGAGCTGGCGAACCCGACCAGGCCGCCGGCGCACCGCGCAGCCGAGTGAGCGGCGAGGCAGGCGCATTCGCCATGCTAGTATATTGCAATGCTGCTCTCACTCGTGTCCGGTACCGCCCTCGCCGCCTCGCTACTCGCG
This sequence comes from uncultured Demequina sp., assembly GCA_937925595.1. The sequence goes on from CALALQ010000251.1 coordinate 198, forward strand.
TCCCCCATCGCTTCCCCCGTGGCTGCGCCGGCAGGTGCCACCACGGGCGAACCCACGTACGCGGCCGCCGCGGATACCATCCTGATCCCGCTGGTCCGCGAAGAACTGGGCCAGCTGTACACCCTCTCGGTGTCGCAGGACTGCCCGGCTGACTTCGCCTACGTGCACACCGACGAGTGGGTGGGCTCGCTGCCGAGCTGGGTCAGCTTCAGCGCGTCGCCCGGCCCGAGCAAGGGGCAACGCGGCACGGTGCTCGTCGGGCTCATGACCAACTGGAACGCCGTGGAGAAGCGGTATGTCTCGATCGACCTGGCCTGCACCTCCAACCCGAACAAGGCCGTGATCGTCGGCACGACGCCGTGACGCCGGCACACCGCCACGATCCGCGGTCTTGACGACACCCGCGTAGTATTCTACTATACTGCACATGTTGCATGAACTGATCGCGAGCGCCGCGCTCGCCGCGTCCCTCCTGAGCCCGTCACCCATCGCTGTCGCGGAGGACTCCACCACGAGCATCCCGCTCGTCCGCGAGGAGCTGGGTGGCTCGTACACACTGGTCGTCAATCAGAAGTGCCCCGATTCGCATCCATACGTCTATTTCAAACGCTGGACAGGCTCCCTCCCAGAGCACGTCACCTTCGTGCACGCGGATGGCGACACCCCGTTTGCTGCCGCCGTGCGCATCACGGGGTACGTCACGAACTGGAACACCGAGAAGCGATACGTCTCACTCGACCTGAGGTGCACGTCCGACGTGCGCGAGGCTGCGACCGTGTCGCCATTCTGATTCCCACCGCCGGCGCGGGACGGATCCCCTGGGCCGCGTGATCGCCTTGAGCCTCGAGAACCGTCCTCGCGAACCGGACAGCCGCACTCCGGGCGGGCGTAGCCTGGGCGCATGGCGGAGATGACCGACGCACGGCGGGAGCAGCTCGACTCGATCGTCGAGGAGTTTCTGCACAACGCCCGATCGGGGCGTCGACTGCTCGCGGTCGACGGCTCGTCCCCCGAGCTGGCGGCCCGCTTCGCGGACGACCTCGCCGCGAGGCTGATCGCGCACGACCAGCTCACCGCGCGTACATCCGTGGGCGCGGCCGAAGAGACGACGTTGCGATCGGGCACGATCGAACCGTTCCGGGACGGCCGCCTCCCGGGCGCGGAGTCGCCCTCCACGATCCTGGTCGTCGACGGCCGGGGGCTGCTCGATCAGCCGGTCCACGGCATGTGGCATTTCCGGGTCTGGGTCCTCGCGGACGGCGCACTGCCGCACGCGGCCGCCGATGTCATCGTCGACGCGAGCGACGAGGGCTCGCCGACGCGGTACTTCTACGACTACTGCCGCATCCCGCCGAGTGCCGGCGACGGCGGGCGGCGCTGAGCAGTCGGCCCGGGGGCCGGCATACAGGGAAAACTCAGCCTCAGCCGTGCTAGTATATTGGTATGATCACTTCAGCACTTGCGGCCGGCGCACTGGCTGCCAGCCTGTTCAGCCCCCTGTCCGCGACGACGAACGCATCGAACATCCACTGGGAACCGGTCGTTCGCGAGAACATCGGCCTTTCCTACGTCCTCAACTACGAGACGAAATGCCCGGCGTCCCACATCTACGTGCATAAAGACATGCTCCGCGGGAACCTGCCGGAAGGTGTGACCCTCACCCACACCGCAGAGACCTCGCTGCCGCCGTCGTTCAATGCGGCGACGAAGCTTCGTGGCGCGTTCTTCAATTGGACCAACGCGTCCAACCCATACCTGTCATTCGACCTGAAGTGCACCTCCGACCCCGACCAGGCCCTGCCGATGTACTGACCCAATCCACCGGAGTGCCGGGGCGGCTCACGCCCCGGCACTTTCGTTCGTTCCCCGCCCACTCGAACGAACCGGAACGAAAGGAGCCCCATGCTCTCCGTCCCACTGACCGCAGGAGTCCTGGCGGCGTCTCTCTTCAGCCCGTTGCCACTGTCACCGGCACTGAGCGCGCTTCCAGCGCCGGGGCCCCAGGCCGAACAGGCCGATGTCCTGATGATCCCGCTCGTGCGCGAAGACATCGGAGCGTGGTACCGACTGACGGTGGGTCAGGAATGCCCCGAGTCGCACCCATACGTGCACACCGACGGATGGTTCGGCTCCCTGCCTGAGAACGTGTACACCGACTTCGCCTACGGCAGCACCTCGGGTGAGCCGGCGACCCGCATCGACGGCAGCATGATGAACTGGAACTTCGAACCGCGGTCGGTGCCGCTCGACCTCAAATGCACGTCAGACGCCGGCCAAGCCATCCAGATCCCCTCACGCTGGGACCCCGAACCCTGACCAGAGGCAGCTCAGCAGCGCTACGACAGCACGTCCTTCGTGATCATGCGCCAGGCCGCGAGGCCGCCGAACACGACGACGTACGCACCCTGCAGTGCCGCGTTGTCGGCGAAGGACGCCCACGACGGCGGTGAGCGCAGCAGGTCCCCGAAGTCGAACCAGCGGTCGGTGAACAGCCACGGATGCAGCCATTCCAGCTGGGGGATCGCGCCCACGATCTGCGCGCTCACGGCCAGAATCGCGGTCGCCGCCATGGCACCGACGGGCACGGTCGTGAGGGTCGACAGACACAGCCCGATCGCACCCAATCCCAGCAGCGACACGCAGACATACGCCGCGATGGCGAGAATCCGCAGCAGTCCCTCGCCGACGGAGATCTGCCCGCCCGAGAGCACCCTGACCGGCCCGATGGGGAACAGCACCCAGCCGACCAGCGTGCCGACAGCCACGACCGTGAGCGCCGCGGCCAGACAGAACGCCGCCGCCCCGGCGTACTTCACGAGCAGCAGGCGAAGCCGGCCTGCCGGCGCGATGAGCAGATAGCGGAGCGTGCCGAGGCTCGCCTCCCCCGCGATCGTGTCGCCCGCGACCACCGAGATCGTGAGCGGCAGGAACAGCGGCGTGGCGACCACCAGGGCGGTGAGCCCGACGAACAGGCCATTGCCCGCGATCTGGTCGAGGAAACCAGGGCCGCGCCCGGGCGAACTGCTCCCGGCGATCCGGATGGCGATTCCGATCAGGATCGGGATGAGGGCGAGCGCCGCGAGCATCGCCCAGGTCCGCCACCGCCGAAAGAGCGTCGTCAGCTCGGTCATGACGAGCGGCACAATGCCCCCGGCACGGCCGGCACCAGATCCCCCGCCGAGTGTTACCGATCCGGCGCCAGGGTGACCGAGATCGCCCAACACTCGCGTGCGATCGGCATCACTCGGCGCTGGGGTCGAGGTGGGCTGGGGCGGGGGCGGGGGCGCGGGCGCGGG
>CALALQ010000252.1 GCA_937925595.1 uncultured Demequina sp.
CGGAGGCCTCACGCCTGCCGAACGCGTTCACAACCTCACGGGGAAGAACAACTAGCCCTCCTCCTCGACGAAACCGTCATGATCCTCCTGGATCGTGAAGTGCTGCCCCTTGCCCTTCTTGCTGCCGAAGAAGCTGTCGTGCTCGTCTGGCTGTGGGGTGACGATTCCCTTGTAGATCATGTCGTCGATGTCGTCGTTGTTGCCGTCGTTTCCCATGTGACTCACCCCCTCTCTCCGAAAGCCTCAATAAGTGGGTGCAATGCGCTGACCACGAATAGCATTACGGCGCCCGCGACGAACCAGCCGGTCGCGGTCGAGGTATGCTTCACGACCTCTCTCAGTCCGTCCTCAGCACGGTCGTACTCGGTGCGCACCTGCTTGATGAGCTCCACGCGGGCGTCATACGCGTCTTTGCCGACCAGACGCTGGATTACGCCGACTGGATGCATGACCAAGACACGGAGGGCGGCCATTGACTTCACGGCATAGATCGTCGCAAACACAAAACAGCCAATGGCGAGTGCGTACCAGCCGTTGGTGCCGACGGCCGATACCAGGGACGCTGCGAGACCGGATGCTCCAAGCACACCAGTCGACCTCGCTCGGATACTTGAAGTCCGAGCGACCTGACGTTCCCGCAAACGTAGAATCTCGCCGTGGGCGAGCTCGAGCGTTTGCAGGTCCATCTTCTCGTCCATGCGCACAGCCTAGAGGCGGGTGCAACTCGACTGCGAGGATCCGGACCCGGAGTCGGTGTGAGCCCCTTTGAGCACCTCAGTCAGTCACGTCTAGCACCGTCGCGTCGGGCGCCCAACGCTTGACCGACTCGATTCCGCTTTTTGCGGCGCTCTTCGTGGTGTACATCTCTGACGTCGCGATCACCTCGTCGTTTGGCGCCTCCAGATTGAAGTAGAACTGGCCGTCGCTCGACCTTCTGAGCATGAACCATCCGTGCTCCGACATCTGGGTTCCTTTCACCAGAGACGCGAATCAGTGGTCAGGATCGCTACATACTACCGCCGCAACGCTTCGAAGCCTGATCCAGTCGCGATCCTGGTCACCCAGCTGCGGCTTGCCCGTGTGCTGTCCAAAGCTCGTGATAGCAGTGAACCCGCCGGCAGCGATCACCGCGTTCGACAGATCGGTTGGAACGTCGTATCCGACGAGATCCAGCAACTCCTGGCGACGCGTCTCGGATAGGTTGTCCCACCATCGCGGCTTCACCGCGCTCTGTGCTTCGATGACGTGATTGTCGATGTCGACGGCTGAGACGAGGTCACCGGAACCCTGACTCGTGCCCCCGCCGCGGTATACGAGTCCACCCTCGAACGACTCCTCCCGGCCGTTGACTTGAATCAGATGTCCGATGGCCTCCGCCTCGTCGTCATAGGTGCCGAACCGAATCGAGATCCGTTTGACGCGGTACTCGATGTGGAACAGGCCGGTCATTGTTCGTCCAGTTCCGTCTTGACACGCGACCAGTCAAAGTCGCTGAGGTGATGCTCAAGCGTGGGACCAGGGTTGTGCGGACGATGCAATGGCCCACTCTCCCCGATCAGTTCGACGCGCCACATCGACTCTCCGCCGTAGACGCCCGGGTTCTCGCCCTCGCCAGCGAAGCTCACACGCGCAGTCAGTGGCTTCCCGTCAATCTCACCAACGAGCACCAGCTCTTCCCAGTACTCCGAGGACTCCGGATGGAAGTCTCCGATCTTGTCGCGAAGGGCCGCGACCGCCTGTTGCTTCAACTCGTCTCGCCTGGACATCTGCGCTCCTTCGCGCTGGGTGATCATGCCCATCGTGGCACCAGATACCCGCGGTCACCAGCGAGTGGATATTGCACGTATATCGCACGGCCTCCACCCATGGACAAACGCAGTTCGCTTCGCAAACAAGAAAACCCCCGGTAAATCGGGGGTTTCTGTCTTGCTGGGGTACCTGGACTCGAACCAAGAACAACTGAACCAGAATCAGCCGTGT
>CALALQ010000253.1 GCA_937925595.1 uncultured Demequina sp.
TGGCGGGCGCTGCGGCGGACGACCCGGAGGCGCGGGCGCTGCAGGCGCACGAGCTCGACCGCGTCGTGAGCGCGCTGAGCGAGCTGCCCGAGCGCCAGCGCACGGCGCTGAAGCTGAGCGCGCTCGAGGGGCGTTCGCTCGAGGAGATCGGCGAGGCGTTGGACATCGGCGCCGAGACGGCGAAGTCGCTGGTGGCGCGCTCGCGGCGCGCGCTCACGCACCGCCTCGCGGCCACGGACCTGGACTGCGGCGACGCGCGGCTGCAGATGGAGGCCGCGGCGGCACGCGGCGTGCGGCTCTCCGGCCTGGTCACGCTGCACCTGGACGGCTGCCGCGCGTGCGCGCGGGCGCACCGGTCGATCCGGCGCCGCCGGCGCGTGGCGATCGTGATCCCGTTCGCGGCCAAGCTGCGCGACCTGCTCGCCGTCAACCCGGCGTGGGAGCTGCACGCGACGGCGGCCAAGATGTGCACGGCGGCGTGCCTGACGGCGGTCGGCACGACGTCGGTCGCGGCGCCGGCGGTGACGGTCGTCGCCAAGCCGCCCGAGCCGATGGTGACCGAACTCGTCCCCCGACCGGTGAGTTTCGAACGGTGAGGTCGTTCTAGCGTCATGAGCCTCGACGAGTTCAACGCCGCGCTCGAGCGCCACCGCCGCGAGCTGCACCTTCACTGCTACCGGATGCTGGGGTCCTTCGAGGAGGCAGAGGACGCGCTGCAGGAGGCCTTCCTGCGGGCGTGGAAGGCGCACGACGGGCTCGGGGACGACGCGAACCTGCGCGCGTGGCTGTACAAGATCGCGACCAACGTGTGCCTGGACTCGCTGCGCGTGAAGAAGCGGCGCGCGCCGGTGCAGGGCGAGGTGCCGTGGCTGACGCCGTACCCGGACCGGCTGCTCGACGAGGTCGCGCCGAGCGACGAGGAGCCGGACGCGGTCGTCGTCGCGCGCGAGACGATCGAGCTGACCTACATGGCGCTGATCCAGCTGCTGCCGGCCCGCCAGCGCGCGGTCCTGGTGCTGCGCGACGTGCTCGAATGGTCCGCGGCCGAGACGGCGGAGATCCTCGACCTGTCGGTTCCGGCGGCCAACAGCGCGCTGCAGCGGGCGCGGGCCACGCTCAAGGACCGGCTCCCGCAGCACGACGCGCGCCAGGCCGAGCTCTCCGAGGACGAGCAGCGGCTGCTGCAGGGCTTCATCGCCACGCACGAGAGCGCCGACTGGAAGGCCGCGACCGAGCTCATGCGCGAGGACATCCGCGTCTCGATGCCGCCGCACCCGGAGGTGTTCTGCGGCGTGGAATCGATCCGGCCGCTGTTCGCGTCCGCGGACCGGATGGGCGAGTGGCGGCTCGTGGCCACGCGCGCGAACCGGATGCCGGCCGCCGCCTCCTATCTGCGCGCGCCGGGGGAGACCGCGTTCCGGGCGTTCAAGCTCGACGTGCTGCGCGCCGTCGACGGGCGGATCGCCGAGATCACCACGTTCGGGTCGGGGCTGTTCGACGCCTTCGGGCTGCCCGGTGAGTTGACGGACCTGGCACGGTCCTAGTTCACATGTTCAAGGACACGAAGGCCTTCAGCAGCTTCGCCGTGCCCGACCTCGAGGCCGCCCGCGCGTTCTACGCGGACACGCTCGGGATCGAGACGTCCGAGCACGTCGGGCTGCTCACGCTCTACCTCGGGGGCGACCGCGAGACGCTGATCTACCTCAAGCCCAACCACGAGCCGGCGACCTACACGGTCCTCAACTTCCCGGTGCCGGACATCGAGGCGACGGTCGACGAGCTGCTCGAGCGCGGCGTGGACATCGAGCTGTTCGACGGCTTCGAGCACGACGAGCGCGGTATCGCCCGCGACGCGGGACCGCCGATCGCCTGGTTCCGCGACCCCGCCGGCAACATCCTGGCGGTAATCGAGGAGGCCTAAGTTCAGGGCGCCGTCCCGAGTGACAACGGCACGGGCAGGCTCCATGGTTGCTCGCCATGCGAATCCTCCCCACCGCCCTGCTCGCCTCCCTCGCGCTCGCCGCGCCCGCCTCGGCCTCGGCCTCGGTGAGCCCGCCCGCCGGGCACGTCCCGTTCGACGCCGGCCTGGCCGTCGGCGTCCAGACCTACAAGTGCGACGGCGCCGCCTGGGCCTTCACCGGCCCGCGCGCGACCGTCTACGGCCTGCACGGCCGGATCTCCCACTACGGCGGCCCGACCTGGGAGGCGCGTGACGGCAGCACCGTCGTCGGCGCCAAGGTCAGCGAATCGCCGAGCCCGATCGGCGCGGTTCCGCACCTGCTGCTGCGCAGCGCCTCCACCACGCCCGGCCATCTCGGGAAGACGACGTTCGTGCAGCGCCTCGCGACCACCGGCGGCACCGCGCCGGCGGCCGGCCGGTGCACCGCCGCCACCGCCGGAAAGGTCGCCGAGGTGCCCTACACGGCGGTCTACACGTTCTGGCGCGCCGCGGGCTGAGTCCCTCCGACGCGTCTGCTTACCTGGCGCGTCCGATGTCAGTCGACAAGCTTCAAGAGGCCGAGGAACAGGTCGCGCAGATGCGCGAAGCCGAGGAGGAGGCGCGCCGGGAGGACCTCCGGCGCCCGCCCCTCGACGAAACCGCGTCCAAGGCCCATTCCTCGATCACGGCTCCGCTCGCGCACGTGCGGACGATGGCCAACATGCGAACGGGCCCGCTGGAGGCGATCCACGAGCTCGCGGTCTCGATCCGCGAGACCGGGCTGCTCCACCCGCCGCTCGTGCGCGAGACCGGTGACGAGGCCCAGCCGTACGAGCTGCTCGCCGGCCAGCGCCGGTTCGCGGCCATGAAGCTGCTCGACCAGGCCGGTGAGCCCCAGGAGTGGCGCTTCACGCTCGTCGAAGGCGTCTCCACCCGCGAGGCGCTGTCGATGCAGTTCGCCGAGAACTTCCACCAGAGCAAGCCCGAGCCCGTCCAGTTCGCCCGTGCCGTGCGGCTGATCATGAAGGAGGACGAGTCGCTGACGGCCGCCGAGGTGTCGCGGATCGTCGGCGCGCCCGTCGACTGGACCCGCCGGTCGCTGAAGCTGCTCGAGCTGCCCGAGGCGATCCTCGCGCGGGTCGAGCGCGGGGACCTCTCGTTCACCACCGCCGATTTCGTCCGCCGCCAGGTCGCGCGCGGCGCCGTGAGCGAGGCGAAGGCGCAGGAGCTCGTCGAGGCCCACGCCGGCGGCCAGATCAACGCGACCGAGCTCAAGTACGGCGCCGGCTACGTCCCGCCGCCGCCGGAGAACTACGAGGAGGTCTCGGCCCGGTTGGACGCCGCGCGGCGCGAGGCATCCAAGCCCGTCCCGCGCGAGGAGCGCGACGAGGACTGGACGGAGGACGTCGGTGGCGAGCCCACGCCCCCGCCCGCGTTCCGCGACGGCCCGTCCGACCCGGAGGTCGACGCCTTCATCCTCGGCGCGTTCCTGCACCACTCCGCCACGCCGCGCACGAAGAAGCTGCTGCGGATCACGGGCGAGGCCGACGCGCACGAGTACGCGCGCTCGCTGCGCCCGCACGAGCGCCTGCCCGCGCTGCGCTCCTTCGCGCGCGAGGCGATCGACGCGATCTAGGGGTGACGCTTCAGGCCGCGCAGGATCTGGTCGGCCTGGCGGTGGGGCGCGCGCAGCGCCACGCCGACCAGGTCGAGCTCATCCGTGGGCACGGCCTTGACGGCGGCGCGGTTGTCGTCGTCGTGGCCCGTGCTGAAGAGCTCGCGGGTGTAGATCGCGAGGTCGGCCTCGCGCTCGAGCGCGCGCCGGTGGACCTTGGTCAGCGCGTCGGCTGACGCCTCGTAGACGAGCACGGGCTGGCGCAGCATCGGCAGGTACGTGACGCCGTCGGCGTCCTCGTAGGGTGGGCCGACGGTCTGCTCGTCGCTCGTGGCGGTGATCCCGCTGATCACGAACGCGGTGACGTTCAGCCGCTGCCAGGTGGCCAGGTCGTCGCGCACGACGACCGCGATCTTGGTCGGAAAGTCGGTGACGCCCATCGTGCGCGCAGTGTCGCGTCGAGGCGGTCGCGTGTCTTGAACGTTCTTGCTCAGGCGCGGGCGTAGCGCGCCGGCGTGACCCCGACCGCGCGGCGGAACGTGCGGGTCAGGTGCGCCTGGTCGGCGAATCCGCAGCGGGCCGCGACCTCGGCCGGCGGCGTCCCGTGCGCGAGCAGGCGGCGCGCGGCGTTGATCCGCAGGTCGGTCTGGAACGCGTGCGGCGGCAGGCCCGTGTGCTGCTTGAAGCGGCGCACGAGCTCGAAGCGGCTCAGGTGCGCCACCGCCGCCAGCTCGTGCAGCGGGACGGGCTGGTCCCAGTGTTCGCGCAGGTGCGCGATCGCGCGGCGCACGGCGGCGTGCTCGACCCGGTCGCGCGGCCGCTGCGGGCCCGGCTTCAGGTGCGGCTTCAGGCTCTCCACCGCGTGCAGCACGGCCTCGTCCCGGGCCAGGGGCGACGGCTCGCCGGCGAGCGCCGCGTGCGCGTGCCGTATCGCCGCGCGCAGGTGCGGGTCCGTGAACACGACCCAGCGCGCGGCCCGCGGCGCCGCGCCGTCACGCTCCTCCCACGCATTGAGGATCTCCGGCTCCAGGTACAGGACCTTGTAGGCCCAGCCCTCGGGTACGGCGGGCACGCCCGTGTGCACCGCCTCGGGTTCGAGCACGAAGCACTCGCCGTCGATCGCCCGCTCGTGCCGCGCGTCGACCTGGAACGCGGCCGCGCCGCGCTCCATCACCGCAACCGTCCACGTGGGGTGGCTGTGCGGCCGGTAGGCGTGGCGCTCGAAGTTCGCGTGCAGCGCTTCGACGCCGTCGAGCCCTTCGGGCCGGAACCACCGCACCGCTTCCGCCACGCCTTCAAGCGTAACCCGCGGCGCGCTCCGCCCAGCCGCCTCAAGCCCCGATCTGGGAGGGTGGACGCATGAGCGCCGAGCTGATCGAGCGGTTCTACTCCGCCTTCGACCGCCGGGACGGCGAGACCATGGCCGCCGCCTACCTGCCGCAGGGCCATTTCCGCGACCCCGTCTTCGGCGACCTGACGGGCGCCGAGGCCGGCGCGATGTGGCGGATGCTCACCCGCACCGCCCGCGACCTCAAGGTCGAGTTGGCCGAGCACGACGACACCTCGGCGCGCTGGATCGCCACCTACACGTTCTCGGCCACCGGACGACCGGTGGTCAACGACGTGCGCGCGACGTTCCGCTTCGCCGACGGGCTGATCGTCGACCACGTCGACGCCTTCAGCTTCTGGCGCTGGTCGTGTCAGGCACTGGGCCCGAAGGGCGTGGCGCTCGGCTGGACGCCGTTCCTGCGCGCCAAGGTCGCTGGCACGGCCAAGGCCGGCCTCGACAAGTTCATCGCCAAGGAACAGGCGCGAGCGTGACGAGCCGTATGGCGAGTCCCGGACTCGAACCAATAGCGAGCCGCTAGGCGAGCGGCGGTCCCCGGTGCAAGAGGCCGGGGCGAGCCGTATGGCGAGACCCGGACTCGAACCGGGGACACCACGATTTTCAGGCGCGCGTCGTTGTTGGTGCTGCGCAAGAATCCCCTGCAAATCGGCCGTTCTCTATTGCGCGGCTGAGTGGCCCAGTGTGGCCCAGACGCCTCGAACGGGCGGGTTTGGGCCACGGATTGGGCCACGTGGGCGCTCCTGCCGTCAGTCGTACGCGCGGCCGCGAGGGAACACGTGATGGACGATGATCTCGCGGTTGTCGCGGTCGACTTCGAGCAGCACGCGCCAGTCGCCGACGCGTAGTCGTTGCTCGGGACGGTTGACGAGTTGGCGGAGTTGTGCGCGGTCCGGGTCGACGGCGACGTTCTCGAGTGCGCCGAGCACGCGCCTGGCGATCGGCGGATCGAGCCGCCGGAGGTCGCGGCGCGCGGGCGCGGTGAACGTCAGCCGCCACGCCGGAGGATCAGAGCCCAAGCTCTTGGCGGATCTGCTCCGCGGTGTACGTCTCGCCGCGCCGGTAGGCCTCGCGCGACGCTTCGAGCGCGCGCTCTTCCTCCTCGGTGACCGGCTCGTCGTCGAGCGGCGCGTTCTCGAAGGCCGCGATCACCGGGTCGCGCTCTCGCCGTTGGGCGATGTACGCGAGCGCGGCTTCGGCTTCGAGTTCGCTCAGGTCCTCGACGGCCTGGCGCAGCTTGTCCTTGGCGGTCATGGCTCTTGCAGCGTACCTCTGCTCCGCGCGGACCATCGGCTTGAGCCGTGCCGCGGATTGAATGGACTCACCAGACGCTCGATGCTGCACGCGAGGACAGGACACAGCCCGTAGTTGTCGTTCGCTCAGGCCGGCGTCGCTGCGGCGATCGCGAATAGCTGCGGGTGGCGCGCCCCGCGACCCCGCCTCCCTCGGTGCCGGCTGTTGACGTTGGTCGGTGCTCGGCGGTCGCCGGTGAGACTCTCCCGCGCGAGCTCGGGCTCTTGGTGTTGGCCGGCGAGCACGGCGAGCGAAGCGAGCCGCGCGCAGCCGGCCGCGGCCGTAGGCCGCCTTGAAGTCGTAGAGAAGATCCTCACTCGGCAGAGTGCCCAGATCGTCAGAAAGGACGGTCCTTACGTCGACGGCGCCGCCTCGTGAGGGGAACGAGAGTCGCGGGATGCGCGATCTCAGTGGTTCTCGACGTCGAGACGGGCGGCGGGATGATCGTCGACGATGGACGGTCGAGGCTGTCGTCAAAAGCGCCATTTCGTCGACAAACACCACTTTGCCGGCGCCGCTTCGCAGCTCCCCTTGCCTCACAGGGAGCAGTGCCGTCACGCTGGCGTCGTTGAGCGCAGGGTGGGCAGCACCAGAGCGATCTGGTCGGCCCACGCGTCGATCACCGGCCACTCACGATGGTCGCCGAACCGTCCGCCGAAGGCGTGGAAGAACAGGCGTGACCAGAACGGCCACTGATGCTTGCGAATGACGCCTTGAAAGACGCGGTACTCACGCGGGCGGATCCCAGCCCTGACCTGAACGATGCCCTTGGGTTCCTTGCGGATCAGCGGGCCGATCAGGCGCTTGGTATCGCCGAACGATCCCACGCTGAAGAGCCAAAGCGGCTGAGCGGCGAGGGCGTCGCGATGGCCGATGACGAATCGGTCGGCCTCGGGAGGCCACGATTGGTCATAGACCGGCGCGCCGAACACCACAGCGTTGTAGGTTTCGAGCGCCTCGACCTGGTCGACGCGCCGAAGGTCGACGGCAGCGCCGGAATCGGCGAGACGCGTGGCGATGCGCGCCGCGATGCCTTCGGTCGCGCCGTGGCGGCTGGCGTAGACGACGAGCACGGTCATGCTGCGAGGATCACGGCCGAGGAGCCGGCGGACATCCGGGGCAACCCACATGGCGTCACGGCACTTTCCCCGCGCCGCATCCAGGCGAAAGGAGCGGTGCTGACGAGATACGCGGAATCGTCGAAAAGCGCCGCTTCGATACGTGTCGCTCACTGAGTACGCTGCCGCAGATGCCCGAGTACTTCGCTGCTTGCCCGGGCGGCCCACCGTCCTCGGCTTCGGCTGCCGTCGCCGGCGTCAAGCTGCCGCCCGGACACCTCGAGACGGGCGAGAGCGGGGCGACGTTCTGGATCTCAGATGACTATCTGGAGCGCCCCGCCGCGATTGCCGGTGAGCTCGCGCTTCGGTTCTCGCAGACCGGGCTATGGCCGCTCGGGTGGAGTTGGGATTTTGAAAGTCCGCAGGGGTACGCTGAAGCGGAAGTCGACCTCGACGAGGTGACGACCCTGGACGTCGCCGAAGTCCTGTCGTCGGCTTGGGAGGACTACGGATTCGATCCAGCTCAGTTTCTCGGACTGGCCGACGGGTCGAGCCAGCCGGGCGAGATCGATGCCTTCTCGATCCTTGATGGTGCCGAGCCGTGGATTCAGCGACCGGGCCGCCGGTTGCTGTTGGTCCCGTGCACCCGGCCTGCGGATTCCCTTGCAGTGCTCGGTCTCCATGGAGAGCGGTTGCCGCCCGGGCGGCTCTGCGCCGTCTTGCGCTCGTGGGAAGAGCGCTTCAGCGCGTTTCTGATTGACCTCAGTCCATCCAGCGTCACACTTGCCGTGCATGCGCCGCCGACCGCGCCGGAACAAGCGCGGCGGCTGGCCGCAGAAATCGCAGCCATCGCGACCACCGACGAGCTGATGGAGGCGGATGGCATCGAGTCACTCGCGGCAACGCTGCAGCAAGCTCAGCACTGGCAGATGACGTTCGAGAACTAAGCGCCCTCGTCGAAAGGGACTACTTCACGAGGGTGGGGCGCATGCGACCTGCGTCTCATCAAATCACTCGGCTCGCAGGGCAGCGCCTCGAGTCTGCCGGCCTCCAAGACCAAAGTGGCGCGCCCCTGCCAGGCAGTCGGGTAGTCGAAGCCCAGTGGTGCTTGAGGTGTTGTGGGGCGACTATTGGGGACACGAGGCCCCATCTGCGAGGGTCGCATCAGTCGGGGAGCCATTCGGCCGTCTTCAGCCGGTCTTCGCTCGATGTAGCTCGCGGATGAGCTCTGAGATCGGCCAGTCACCTTCTTCTGCGTCGTCGTCTCTGTACGCCTCCCAATAGTCCGCGCGCTCGGGTCTCAAGCGGATCACGCGGTCGACGAAGTCGCGTAGTCCCGGGATGCGGCTTGCGGGCACCGAGCCGAGCGCCTCATGTGCCGATTCCAGGACCAAGTCCGCGTACTCCGTCACGGTCCATTCGTCCCAGCCGGGGTTGTAGTGCTGATTAAAGAACGCGATGAACGTATTCACGCGCTCGCCGTCTGCGAGCTCAATGCCCCAGTCCTGCTCGTCCCCGTGAACGGTCAACCCAAGCGCGGTGGCGATCGTGTCCAGTTGCCCACGCACAGTGGTCCCGGCCTCGAACAGGCGCTCTCCCGGCCTGGTCGTGCTTGCGCTTGGGTCGCAGTTCCAGCCAGAGGGCAGGTCCGCCGCACAGACGTCACACACAAACCATTCGTCTTTGACGACGTTCAACGTCCAGCACTGGGCGCAGCGCCGGAACTCGAACGCTGGCGTGAAACCGCCCGGGTGAACGACGCCGATCCGGTCCAGCACCCGCGCGACCGCCCTCCACGAACTCGGCTCAGGGCAATACGCGGTCGACTGATTGGTGATCTCGACCACCTCGGCGCCGCACACGAACAGCTCGCCGGGCGCCAGCACCGGGCGACCACCCGCACAGACGACGTGCTCAGACCCGCGCGCCGCCAACCGCAGTCCGCCGCCGTGGTCGACGACAACGTCGCGGGTGTCATCCCCTCGCGAGTCGGCCGCTCAGCGGACGCACGCGCCCACGCCTCCAGATCCGCAACGCTCGCGATCACACGGCCCGCGGGATGACGCTCGGCCAGGTCGAGCAGCTGAACCGGGCCGACGTATCGATACAGCCGGTCGGGCTTCACGCCCTCCAGGGTCGCACGCCGCCGTCGCCGCCGCCATCGCCTGCGCCGCCGCCGCTTAACCGACCGCCGTTCCTTCCCGCTGTTGGCCGTACGGCCACAAGGAGCGGAACCGGTCGACAAACGCCACTTACGGTCGACGGCCCAAGCTGGTTCATCGCGATGGTCGCGACCTCTCCGCCATCACAAACGAGCTCATGGGCGCTCCGACGTCGGCTTTCACCGGCGGAGTTGCTCCGATACGCCGAGAATGGCGATCGTCGTGCGGTGACCATGCTCAGAGACGCGGGCCGGTACGTTGGGTCAGGTGTGCAGCGGATTCGTCAACGCGTCGAACCCCAGAAGGATCCTGCTTGTTGGTGAGGTCGGGTATCGCTCGACCGATCCGGTCGCCGGCGTGCAGTACGGGCTGCGGACCCACTCGCGTCCGGTCTTCCTCGGGCTGCCGGTGGCCCGTGCGGAGTTGCTCGCCTGTGCGCAGGTCCTCGGGGCCGTGGCGGTGGTGCTGCGCGGTGACCGTATGAGCGCTGCGGTCCTGGGGAAGGGCAGGTGAGGCGGTTCGCCACTGTGCTTGCCGTCCTGGGGCTCTTCGCGGTCGCCGGGTGTGGTGGAACGCAGCCCGGGGGCGAGTCAGCCGGCGTGCTGCGGGTGTTGGCGTGGGGGACCGAAGGTTCGAGGCTCGACGACATGGCCGCGCGGTTCACGCGCGAGAACCCCGGTGTCGACGTCCGCATCACGTCGGTGACGTCTTCGGCGGCGCACGACAAGCTGCTTGTGGGCATCGCCGGCGGGGAGGTGCCGGATGTCGCCGTGGTCGGTGCCTCGTACATGGCCGCGTTGGCTCATACGCACGCGCTGGAGACGGTTCCCGCGGACTTTGATCAGGGGCAGTTCCTTCCCGCGGCTGTCGACGCGGTCCGGGTCAACGGCACCGCCTACGGCGTTCCGTGGTTCCTTGACACCCGGGTGCTGGTCTACCGGACGGACATCGCCGAGAAGGCCGGCATCAACGCGGCGCCATCGACGTGGGCCGAGCTCAAGGAGGCCGCCCGGGCGATGCAGTCGAAGGGCGGCGCGAAGTACGGCATCAGCCTTCCGACGGACAGCTGGCACATTTTCCTGCCGTTCCTGTATCAGGCCGGAGCCGACATCACCGACGGACAGCGCGTGAACCTCAACACGCCTGAAGTAGCCGCGGCCAGCGCGTACTACAAGTCCTTCGTGGACGAGGGCCTGACGCCGGGTGTGGTACGAGAGGGCTTCGAGATCGCGCCGGCCTTCGTCCGGGGGACGCACCCGATGTTCGTCTCCGGCGCCTGGCAGATGCGGCTGATCCGCGAAGTGGGCGGCCCGAGCATGGATGGCCGGTGGGCGGTGGCTCCGCTGCCTCGTGGCCGGGCCGAAGCCAGCACGTTCGGTGGCGGGATCTGGACGGTGCCGAAAGGTTCAAAGCACCGCAAGACGGCCTGGGAGTTCGTGAAGTGGATGTCGCAGCCCGCGCAGCAGGCGGAGTTGTACACGGCCGTCGGCGCGCTTCCGGCCAACCGCGCCGCGTGGGCGCTCCCGGCACTGGCCGACGACCCGCACGCGCGCGTGTTCCGCACACAGCTCCGCACAGCGAAGCGCCCGCCGGCGTTGCCTGAGTGGCCGGCGATTGCAGCGGCGGTCGAGGTGCGCCTCGACGCGCTGGTGCGTACGCACGGTGACGGCCGGGAGATGGCCGAGCAGCTTGACGCTGCAGCCAATGCCGTTGGAGCCAGATGACGACGCGGGCGCGTGCGCCGTGGTGGGTGTTCGCGGCGCTCGCGTTCGGCATGCTGCTGTCGATCGGGCCGTTCGTGTGGATGCTGCTCGGCGCGTTCAAGACGAACGCCGACCTCATCCGCGTCACGCCGACGCTGCTCCCTGAACGTTGGACGCTCGACAATTTCAGCCGTCTGTTCTCCGAAGGGCAGGTCGGGCGTTACGTCTTGAACTCGACGGCCATCACGGTCGTGGTGACGCTCGCCAACCTGTTGTTCTGCTCGATGGCGGGTTACGCGCTGGGGAAGCTGCGCTTTCTCGGGGACCGCGTGCTGACGGGCGTCGTGCTCGCCACGCTGATGGTTCCTGGCAGCGTGACGCTGATCCCGCTGTTCGTGCTGATGAGCACGCTCGGGCTCGTCAACTCCTACGCCGCGGTCACGGTGCCGTTCTTCGCCGGCGCCTTCGGCGTCTTTCTGATGCGCCAGTCGATGCAGTCGGTGCCGGACGACATAGTCAACGCGGCCCGTATAGACGGAGCGGGGGAGTGGACCATCTTCTCCCGCATCGTCATGCCGCAGCTCAAGCCCGCGCTCGCCGCGCTGGCCGTCTTCGAGTTCCTGTCGACGTGGAACAACTTCCTCTGGCCACTCGTCGTCCTCAACGACCAGGAGAGGTTCACGCTGCCGGTCGCCGTCGCGATGTTCGCCATCGGCGAGTACACGACCGATTACGGCTTGCTGATGGCCGGCTCGGTCGTGCTCATCGCTCCGGTGATCGTGCTCTTCGTCGCGCTTCAGCGCTACTTCGTGCCGGCGATCGCCCTCCCGGCTCACTTCCGTACGCTCAGGAACCGGAACTGAATGATCGTCAGCACCGCGATGGCGACGAAGAGCGTGTACGCCGCCGCGCTGGCATATCCGAAGTCGAAGGCCTGGAAGCCCTGCTGGTAGACGAACAGTGACGTGGTGAAGCCCGCTTGGTCTGTGCCGCCGTTCGGGCCGGCCATCACGAACGGCTCCTCGAAGACATGCGTGTAGCTGATGGTCGTCACCACCGTGGCGAACAGGATCGCCGGGCGCAACATCGGGAGGGTGACGTGACGAAACAGGTGCCAGCCCTTGGCGCCGTCGACCTTCGCCGCCCGGTAGAGCTGTGAGTCGACGGTCTGCAGGGCGGCGAGGAAGATCACCATCGCGTTGCCCGTGTTGCGCCAGACGCCGAGTGCGATGATCGAGGGCATGAGCGTGTTCGGGTTGCCAAGCCAATCCGGGCCCTGGATGCCGACCTGGGCGAGCGCGGCGTTGACGATCCCGATGTCGGGATCGAGCATGTACCGCCAGATCACGGCGACGGCCACGATGCTGGTGACCACGGGGAGGTAGAGGCTGACGCGGAAGACCGCGCGCAGCTTGCCGATGCCCTGGTTGAGCGTCACCGCGAGGGCCAGTCCGAACGCGATCGTCAAGGGCACCCCGACGATCACGAAGTACGCGGTGTTGCGCAGCGATTTCAGGAACTGCGCGTCTTCGAACAGCCGCGTGTAGTTGGCGAGGCCGACGAACGGCGTGCTGCCCAAGTCCTGGAGGTTGCCGAGCGAGAACCCGGTGAAGCTCAGCGCGAACGACGCGATGATCGGCACCAGCATGAAGACGACGAACAGCAGCGTGAACGGCGCGGCGAACACCCATCCCATCGCGTTGGCTCGGCGGGTTCGTCGCATGGCAGCGAGCCTAGACCCCCGGGCGACGGACGCGACGCTGGTCGCTGACGTGCCCTCGCACTCGCTCCCTACCCCTTCGACTGGGCCTGGCGTGGGTGTCTTGCTTGCACGCCATGATCTACGGGGTTGCACACGCCGGGCCCGGAATCGACGCGTTCTTCGCTCAAGGACCTCAAACGCCAGAACGAACGGCGGGTCTTTGGCCTGTTACGCGTGAACCCGACGATGACGCGCGCGGCGCTTGCGAGCGCCACGGGCTTGTCGCGCTCGACGATCGGGAACGTCATTCGCTCACTCGAGGAGCGGGGCATCGTCGAGGAAGGCGAGCACACGGGAGCGCGCCATGGCCTTACCGGCCGACCGGCGGTGGCAGTCGCGTTGGTACCCGGCTCGGGCGCGACCGTCGGTGTGGCGATCAACCGTGAGCGCCTGAAGATCGGCGTCGCGGACCTCCGAGGCACCGTGCTCACAGAGCATGACGAGGCCCTTGCCCCCGGCTCGGACGGTGAGACGATCCTGGTCTTGGTCGCCGATCGCGTTCGCGCGATGATCAGCCGCCTCGGTATCCCGCCCGGACGCGTGATCGGGCTGGCGATCGGCATCCCCGGCCCTGTGGATGAAGAAGGCTCCATTGATGCTCGATCGCCGTCGCCGCGTTGGGCAGGCGTGCGGGTCCGCGAGACGTTGTCCCGCCTACTCGACGGTCTTCCGGTGGTTCCGGACAACGACGCCAACTACGGCGCTGTCGGAGAGCTGCACTACGGTGCCGGCCGCGACGTGGCCGACCTG
This sequence comes from uncultured Demequina sp., assembly GCA_937925595.1. Next base: position 13,628 of record CALALQ010000253.1, read on the forward strand.
ATCTACGTCAGCATCGGACCCGGGATCGGCGGCGGATTCGTCGTCGGAGGGCAACTCCGGCGTGGGCACAGTGGCTACGCCGGCGAGGTCGGGCACATCACGGCCGTGGAAGACGGCCCGCGCTGTACCTGTGGCCGACCGGGATGCCTCTCGACGGTCGCTGCGTCGGGTGCCCTGCTCGATGCGTGGGCGAGAGACCGTGGGGAGCGCCTGACCGTGTCGGGGCTCCTGGAACTCGCGGACACCGGCGACTCGCACGCGCACGCGGTCTTGTTCGAGGCGGGCATCCACGTCGGGCGAGTGTGCGGCGGGCTGGTCAACGCGCTCGACCCGGCACGCGTCGTGCTCGGCGGTGAGCTCGGCTCGCGTTCTCCGAACCTGCTGGACGGCGTGTGTCACGCCCTTGAGCGTTACGCGCATCCAGTGCTCGCGGGAGTCGACGTGGTCCACGCCGAACTCCAGGACCGGTCAGAAGTGCTCGGCGCAGTCGCCGCCGTGCTTCGCGATGACGAGCTCGTCAGCTCCGTCGTCGTCCGCAGCTGATCGCGCTCTCGCCGCTCGTCACTCCTCGCGAGCTCATCGCTTCTGCCATCGATGCTTCACGTGTGCGGAGGTCTTCACCGTTATTAGTTGTTGCAGTAGCCATATCTGAGAAACTCTGCTAAAAGTAGGCGCGCCAGACGAGTTTCCCTGGAGAGGACTTGGAGGAGAGGGATGGAAGAAGCGTCGATCGCGGCGTTGCCGGACAGTGCCCCAACGCCGAGCGAATTGCGGCTGTCGAGTCAGCGGCTGCCCGAGATCCATGCCCGCAACGGCTCGGCTGGTTCAATCGGCCAGCGAGTTCGCGGACCTCCGTACGCCGGGCTCGCCGCAAGATCGACCCGTGTAGGTGGGGCTGGGGCTTCGGAGGTGCCAGCACACGAGTTGAGGGCGCTCCCGCCCATCCGCGACGACGAGGGTTGCGGGGTTAGATCGAGCGCGCTACGGACTTCCGTGGCCGCGTTCAGAGATGCACTGTCGGCAGGCCTGTGAGGTGTTCCAGGCTCGCCCTCAGCGCTTCGTCCAGCTGGTTCATGAACGAGGAGAGTGGCTCAGTGGAGCTTTGGTTCGGGCGGCGCGTTCTACGCAGGAAGCGCCATGCAAGAAAGCTGCTGATGTTGTCGGTCCTCAGCGTCCTGGCGCTGGCAGTGACTTCGGCAACCGTCGCACACGCCCAGTCGGACCCGGCAACGGATTGGGCGAACTACGAGAAGGTCACGCTCGCTTCAGGGCTCACGGGCGAACCGATCGACATGGCCGTCCTGCCCGACGGCCGCGTCCTGCACACCCAGCGGGCTGGTGCCCTTCGTCTCACCGACCCAGCGACGGGCGTGACCGAGGTCGTCAATCAATTCAACGTGTACACGGCAGGAGAGCAAGGACTTCTGACCGTTTCGCTCGACCCGGACTTCGCGACGAATCAATGGGTGTACGTCTACTACTCGCCGCGGCTCGAGACACCCGGCGGCAACGCCCCGTCGACGCTGCCGGCGGGCGAGACGGACGCGTACTGGGAGCAATGGAAGGGCTACGACGTCCTGTCCCGCTTCAAGTGGACCGGAAGCTCGCTCGACATGGCCAGCGAGCAGCAGATCATCAAGATCGAAACCAATCGCGGCGGTAGCGCGCACCACGCCGGCGACGTCGCTTGGGATGCCCAGGGTAACCTGTTCCTCTCGACGGGCGACAACACCGGCGCGTCGGCCGGCAACGCCCAGGGCTATGCGCCGATCAACGACACGCTGGGGTCCAATCCCGGGTTCGATGTTCGTCGCGCATCCGGCAACACGAACGACCTGCGCGGCAAGATCCTGCGCATCAAGGTGGCCGAGGATGGGTCCTACACCGTTCCTCCGGGCAACCTGTTTCCCGCGGGCCAGTATCCGGAGGGCAAGACGCGTCCCGAGATCTACATCATGGGCGTGCGCAACCCCTACCGGATGGACATCGACAAGGCGACGAACACGCTCGTCTGGGGAGATTACGCGCCGGACGCGGGCCGCGACGACGCCCGGCGCGGTCCGATGGGCCTCGTCGAATGGAACGTCTCGCCTGCGTCGGGCGCCGCGCACAACAGCGGTTGGCCCTATTGCATCGCGGACAACCGCCCGTACAACAACTGGGACTTCGTGAACGGCGTCTCGCGCGAGTGGTTCGACTGCAACGCGCCGAAGAACACGTCGCGCAACAACACCGGACTGGTCGACCTGCCGCCGGTTGTCCCGGCCGACCTCTGGTACGGCGACCGCAACTGCAGGACCACTGCGCCTGAGGATTGCGACAATCCGCTGTGGCCGGAGCTCACGCGCTGGAGCGACAACATCGAGCAGGCTCCGATGGCCGGTCCGATCTACAACTTCGACGCTGCGAACCCGTCGGCGACCAAGCTTCCGGCGTACTGGGACGGCAAGGCGTTCTTCGGTGAGTACTCGCAGGACTACCTTGCGGCGTTCACGGTGACCAAGCCGGACGGCCCGGTCACCAAGCTCGAGCAGTTCCTGCCCAACTCCGAGCTCGGCGCCCTCGAGATGCCGCTGTGGGATGGGCCGATGGACCTGGAGTTCGGCAACGACGGATCGCTCTACGTGCTCGAGTACGGGACCCGAGGGCTTTCGCGAATCGACTACAGCCCTGGCAACAAGCGGCCGCGGGCCGTGATTGCGACCGATCGCCGCTCAGGTGGGACCGCTCCCCTGACGGTGGAGTTCGACGCGACGGGGTCGTCGGACCCTGAGCAAGCAGCGTTGGCGTACGAGTGGGACTTCGACGGCGACGGGACGTGGGACGCGACCACGGCGAAGGCCTCGTACACCTACCAGGCCAACGGCGCCTTCAACGCTCGTCTACAGGTCACGGACGCGGCCGGGAAGTCCGCGCTGCAGTCGGTCCAGATCACCGTCGGCAACACGGCCCCGGAGATCAACATCCTCACGCCCGTCGACGGCGGCTTCTTCGAGTGGGGCAAGGCGGTCATCTACAACGTCGAGATCTTCGATCCCGAGGACACGGGCGCCGTCGCCTGCAATCGCGTGAGGTACACCATCTCCGTCGGCCACGGCACGCACCAGCACCCGTTCCGTCAGGGGCAAGGCTGTCGAGTGGGCGCGCCTGTCCCGCCCGACGGCGGGCACGGCGAGACCGAGAACATCTTCATGGTGCTCGAGGTCTCCTACACCGACGGCGGTGCCAACGGCGTCCCGGCCGCGACCGGGACCAAGCGAGTGGTCCTCAATCCCAAGGTCCTGGAAGGCGAGCACGCCGACACCTCGTCGGGTGTCGAGTTCAGCGACGATGTCACGGCGTCGGCGACGCGCGCGGTGACGTCCTTCGACGCCGGTGACTGGCTCGGCTACGACCCCGTCAACTTCACCAACATCAGCTCGGTCGTCACGCGTGCGAGCGGCAACGGCACGCTGTCGCTGCGGTGGAACAGCCCGACGGCGCAACCGTTCGCGAACATCATGGTGGCCCCGGGTCTCGGCTGGCGAGAGGTGACGAGCTCGCTGCAGAACATCGTCAACCCGCCGAGCGGCACCGGCAAGCTGTATGTGACTTCCACGGGTGGCGTGACGCTCGACTCGCTGCGGTTCGCCGGCGACGGAGTCGCGGATGTGACCCCGCCGACGGCGGCGGGCACGTTGAGCCCGCCGACGCCGGACGGCGAGAACGGCTGGTACAAGACCGCGCCGACGTTCAATGTCGTCGGCACCGACAACGGCTCGATCTACCACCGCGAGTACTCCGTCGACGGCGGACAGTCCTGGCAGCAGCCGGGCTACTCCGACCAGTACGACACCACCTGCGGCCAGCGGTGCTTCAACGGCGTCGCGCTCCCGGTCCAAGGCGACCTGACCGTGCTCTTCAGGGTCTTCGACACGAGCTTGAACGTCTCGAACACCGGGTCGCTGAACGTGAAGATCGACCGCAGTCCGCCGACCATCGCGCTGGAAGGCTTGACGGACGGCAAGATCGGCGATTCGGGCACGATCAAGATCGCGCTCAGCGACATCGCTCCCGGCTCAGGTGGCCCGTCCATCGTCAGTGCCAAGATCGACGGGACGGCCTTCGAAGGCGACACCGTGGATGTGTCCAAGCTCAGCCTGGGGACGCACACGATCACCGTCGAAGCCCGCGACATCGCCGGAAACCGCACCACCAAGACCGAGACGTTCGAGGTCACGACGTCGATCGGCGACGTTTCCGCACTGATCGATCGGTTCGCCTCCGACGGACGGATCCTGGCCGACGCGGCAGCCGCTCTGCGCACGCTGGCGACCCGCGCCGGCGAGTCGACCGGTGATGCGCGCCTCACGGCGCTCAACGAGCTGCTGGCGGCCGCACGTGCCCTCGCCGACACGGACGCTCGCACCGTGCTGGTCCGCGACGTCGGACAGCTGCTCGGCGAGTTCGACACGACGCCACCGACCGTGACCGCCGCGCTCACGCCTACACCGACAGGCAACAACAACTGGTACGTGGGTCCGGTGACCTTGAACCTGACCGCGACCGACGCGGGTGCCATCGCCGCGCGTGAGTACTCGCTCGACGGCGGCACCACCTGGCTGCAGACCAACGACGCCGGCACGGCGACGATCACGCAGGAAGGCGCGACGACCGTCCAGTTCCGTGCGCGCGACACGGGCGGCAACGTCTCGCAGCTCGGCAACATCGTGGTCCAAATCGACACGCGGCCGGCCGAAGTCGAGTTCAACGACCTCGTGGACGGCCGGATCGGCAACTCGAAGATCCTGACCCCCACGGCAACGGATCCGCAGCCCGGGTCCGGGGACGGGAGCCGAGACGGGCTCAACAACCCAGGCGTGCTCAAGCTCGTCCTCGACGGGACCGAGATCCCCCGCCACCCGGTCGACCTGTCCACGCTCTCGCTCGGGACGCATCGTCTCCGCGTCACGGTCAACGACGTCGCGGGCAACGCGGCGGCCTACACCCTGACCTTCGTCGTCACGACGTCGTTCGCGGACTTCGAGACGATCCTCGAACGCCATGTCGAGGCGGGAGCGGTTACCCAGGCCACGGCGGCGGACCTCGAGGACTACCTCGAGATCGCCAAGCGGGCCGCCGACCAGGGCCGCCCGGCTTCCGCCGCGCGCTACCTGCGGCAGCTCGCCGGCGTGGTGCGCAGCGACGTCCAGGACCGAACGGTGCGAGCCGCTCTCGTCCGTGACGCCGAGGCACTCGCGACCCAGGTCGTCGACGGCCTGCCGTCCAACGCCGGCACCGGTGTCACCTCTGCGCCCGTCGAACGGCCGCAGGCACGACCGGTCGTGAACCCGGTCCGTCAGGAGGCCGATCCGAACGCGGCGTACAAGGTGCTCGTGTTCACGCGCACCAGCGGTTTCCGCCACAACTCGATCCCGGACGGGATCGTGGCTGTCCAGCGCCTCGGGCGCGAGCACGGATTCAACGTGGACGTGTACGACCCGGCGTTGCCGGCGGTGTCGTTGCCGAGCACGCCGTTCACGACGGCGGAGAACCTCGCGCAGTACCGCGCCGTGGTGTTCCTGAACACGGGCGGATCGATCATGAACGACGCGGAGCGCGCAGCGCTCCAGGGCTACATCCGCGCCGGCGGTGGGTACGCCGGCGTGCACGCGGCCGGCGACACGCTCAAGGACTGGGAGTGGTACGGGAAGATGGTCGGTGCCGTCTTCTCCAACCATCCGCAGGGTCCGCTCAGCACCAACCCCCCGTGTGAGCCGTGCTTCCCGGGCGTGACGGTCACCGAGGACCACACGCACCCGGCCACCGAGCACCTCAAGACCCGGTGGAACGTCCATGACGAGTTCCACAACTACCGGTCGAGCGCCCGCGCCGGCGCGCACGTCCTGATGAACCTCGACGAGAGCACCTACCGCACCGACCTCAACATGCTCACCAACACCCGTTGGGGCAACGGCTACCGAGGCCTGATGGGCGACCATCCGATCTCGTGGTGCCAGAACTTCGAGGGTGGCCGGGTCTGGTTCCAGGGCCTCGGGCACAACCGCGAGTTCTTCTACGACCAGGACTACCTCCGGATGCTGGTGCGAGGCATTCAAACGGCAGCCGGTGTTCTGCCGGCGAACTGCACCTCGCATCGCGAGGTGAACGAGCTCATCACGCTGCGCCTGTCCGACGGCACGCTCAGCGACGCGGTCGGATCGTCGCTTCGGAGCAGCTTGACCGCCGCTCAGACGAAGTACATGGCGAACGATCCGGTGGGGGCGATCGCCACGCTGCAGGAGCTGCGGACCGCCGCCAACGCGGCCATTTCCGACCGCGAGAAGCGCCTCGCCTTCACGGCCAAGGTCAATGACCTGATCCAGTGGATGCGCGCCATCCGTTCCGGCGGCGGCGTGCCCGACGAGGCCGCGCCGCAGGAAGAAGAGGCCGGCAAGCCGAGTTCCGTCGCCGACAGTGCGGCAGAGCCGACGACGACCGGCGCTCAGACGGTCGCTTCGAACGCCGCGGTCGCTGGCGCTGAGGCGCCGAAATCGCAGACCGCCGCAGCGCTGCGCAGCGTGCGCATCGTCCAGAAGGGCGATCGAGTGAGCCTGCGGATCAGCTCGAGCGGTGCCGGTCGGTTGACCGTCAAGGCCCGGCTCGAGGCACCAAACACCCGAGTGCGGTCGGTCGCGGTGAAGTCCAGCCGCGCCGCGTCGTCCGTGGTCCTGCCGTTCAAGCCCAAGGCGGTCCGCAACGCCCGTCGCGCGGGCAAGGCCCGAGTCGTTGCGACCGTGACCCTCAGCTCGGGCGATCGCAAGTCGACCCGGACAGCGACGCTGCGCATCCCAGTCAGTCGCTGATCGCATCACGCCGGTCCTTGGCAGCTGTTGAGGGCCGGCGTGTCATGCACGGCGGTCGTCGGGCACGTGTCCCTTGGGACGCGTGTCGCGGCGGCCGCGGTGCATGGCTGCGAAGCGCACCGCGCCATCGACTCAACACATCAAGGAGCTGCTGAAATGACTCGTCCGCCGATCGGCGCCAACACCTGGATCTGGACGTCCCCCGTAACCGACGAACAACTGGTCGAGCTCGTGCCGCGACTGAGCCAGTGGGGGTTCGATCTGATCGAGCTGCCGATCGAGAACCTCACCGATTGGGACGCCGAACGCACGGCCGAGTTGCTCAAAGAGCATGAGCTCGGTGCGTCGATCTGCATCGCGATGGCACCGGGCCGCGAGCTGTGCGCCACCGACGCGGGCACGGTCGCCGCAACGCAGAAGTTCCTGCAGCGCAGCATCGACGCTGCGGCGACGGTCGGCTCGACCGTCATCGCTGGCCCGATTTACGCCTCGGTTGGCCGCACCTGGCGCATGTCCGGCCAGGAGCGGGCGGCGCTGTACGCCGACCTTCGTACGGCGTTGAAGCCAGTGTGCGAGTACGGCGCGGAGCGCGGAGTGCGTGTAGCTATCGAGCCGCTCGTTCGCTACGAGACCAGCGTCATCAACACGGTCGAGCAGGCCCTCGAGGTGCTCGACGGCCTCCCCGCTGAAGGCAGCGGCCTCTTGGTCGACAACTACCACGCCAACGTCGAAGAGCGGGACGTCGCCGGAGCGTTCCGGTTGGCGGGGGATCGCCTCGCTCACGTCCACCTTTGCGCGAACGATCGAGGGGCGCCGGGAGCCGACCATTTCGACTGGCACGGCATCCGGGACGCACTCTCGGACATCGACTACGACGGCGCCGTGGTCATCGAGTCGTTCACCGCCGAGAACGAATCGATCGCCACCGCCGCGTCGGTCTGGCGGCAGCTTGCGAAGTCCCAGGACGCCATCGCAGTAGACGGAATCGCCCATCTCAAGGCGGTATTCGCGTGAGATCGACGAGACCTGAGCTACTCCGACCTGACCGAACTCTGCCGGTCGCGGCGAACCCCACGCCCTCGAAGGGGAGTGGCGGACACAGCGTTCAGCGCACAGTCAACGGCAGCAATTGCTCACGACTTTCATCGGCATACGACGACTGGATCGTACGGCTCGCCGACCGCATAGGGTTCGGCGCGACGATCTTCATCGATGGCTCTCACGGTTCGCTGGCGCTGGCCAAGGCGCTCGCCGGCTCCCCCGCGCGCGAACTGACGATCGTGACGAACTCCCTCCGGATCACGGCCGAGGACCTCCGGTTGCCCGCGACCGTCCTCGTGTGCCCCGGAAGGCTCAACCAGCGAACACGGGCAACGGAGGGCAGTCTTACGCTGGCCTTCTTGAAGCGTCAGCGGATCGACACAGCGTTCGTCCGCGGTTTCGACTCGATCGCCGTCGCGGTGCGTGCGATCGCCGAGCAGACCGTCGACCTAGGCGTGGGAAGACAGCACCGCTGAACGCCGACCTCTCACCGGTTCGACGCTGATCGCGGTGAAACGCAGGCGCGCCGTGACGGGAGACCGGCCGTTCCGATGTCGAACGGTCGCGTAGCGCGCAGTTCGTCGCGTGGGCGGCCGGGGCGGGGCGGGGCGTGCGTGTCACTGTCTGCGACCGGACGAGCTGGTGCTGTGGCGCGATCAGCACGACGAGATCGTCTCAGGTCGCGGGTGCTTGCGCGTCGCGACCTTCGTCGGGCGTGAGCATGAGATGCAGGCGGCGCAACGCTGGTCTTGCGTTCGTCGCGAAGGACCTTATTTCGACCTCAATCGAAATACGCCCTTTTGTGGAAACTCGCGCTTTTGGCGTGGGCTGCTCGCCTGGTGTACGAGCCGGTCCGGCTTCGCCCCTGGGTGGGTTCAGGGTTCGATGAGGTAGTCGACTTCGAGGCGGTCGGGTCGCGCGGTGACGCTGAGCCGGGAGATCGGTGTGGTGGTGGTGCGCGCGGTGCGGGCGAGTGTGAGGACGGGCGCGGTGGCGGGGATGTCGAGGCGGTCGGCCTCGTCGGCGGTTGGTAGGCGGGCGGTGATGCGTTCGTGGTAGCCGACGAGGCGTCGGCCGGAGACGCGTTCGAGTTCGTCGTCGTCGACGAACCCGGAGTCCAGGAGGAGGGTGCGTGCGGCGTCGTTGAAGGCGTCGAGCGGGTAGGTGGCGAGTCCGAGCGCCCACGGTTCGTGGGTGTGCGCTCCGCGCAGTGCGAAGGGGCAAACGATCACGACGTCTTCGGGGGCGATGTGGAAGGTGTCGGCGTCTTCGGTCGATGCCGGTCGTAGCGCGGTGTCGATGATTTCGACGTCCCAGGGTTCGTCGGTGAGGAGTCGGAAGCGGCTGAGCCAGGGGATGCGGGGGCCGAGGACGTCGTAGCCGCGGGGGTAGGCGGAGACGATCATGCCGTCGCGGGCGAGGCCGGCGAGGGCTTGGCGGATGACCGAGCGGGCGACCTGGAACTCGGTTGAGAGGTCGCGTTCGGCGGGGAGGCGGTCGCCGGGTTGGAGGTCGCCGCCGGCGATGCGGGCGGCGAGGGTGGTTCTGATGTTCTTGTGCAGTGGCTCGTGCATGGTCCTGACCATCTGCTACGATACTGGATCATGTGGTCCGGACCATTATCGGTTCGCGGGGAGGCGTTGTGACGGCGCTCGGGCCCGAGCTGCTTCAAGGGTTGGTCGAGCGCGCCGGTCGGTCGGATCTCCCGGCTTTCGAGGCGCAGCTGCGCGGATCGGGGAACTGCGCGCGTCCGATCCGCTTGCGCGGGACGGTTACGGTCTGCGATGGGCACGGTCATCGGCGCGTGTGGACGACGGACACCGAGCCAGACGGTGTGCTGCGCAAGGCGTGCGGGAACCGGCGCGAGGCGGTGTGCGCGCCGTGCGCGGAGCGCTACCGCCAGGACGCCTACCACCTGATCGCCGCTGGGCTGCGGGGCGGCAAGGGCGTGCCGGACACGATCAGCGGGCACCCGGCCGTGTTCCTGACGCTGACGGCACCGAGCTTCGGGGTCGTCCACACCCGCCCGCTCGGGCCGGACGGCCAGCCGCGACGGTGCCGGCCGCGCCGTGACGATCCGGTCTGCCCCCACGGCGTCCGGCTCTCCTGTGGCGTCATCCATGGCGAGGGCGATCCGTGCCTGGGTGAGCCGCTGTGCCCGCGCTGCTTTGACTACGCGGGCGCGGTGACGTGGAACAACACGCTCGGCGCGCTGTGGCGCTACACGACGATCTACGTCCCGCGCTGCATGGCCGAACGCGCGGGGATCACGCAGTCGGCGCTGCGCGAGCAGGTGCGCGTGGCGTACGCGAAGGTGGCGGAGTATCAGCGGCGCGGCCTGGTGCACTTGCACGTGCTCGCGCGGCTGGATCGCGCGATGCCCGACTACCGCGCCGACGAGCTGCACGCGCCCGAGGGCCGCTTCGACGTCGAGCTGCTGGAACGATCGATCCGCGACGCCATCGAGACCGTCTCGGCACCGGTCGGCCGCGGACTCGGCCAGGCGCGCGTGCGCTGGGGCGATCAGGTCGACATGCGGCGACTGCAGACGGGCGAGCAGCGCGCGGAGATCGCGGGCTACCTGGCCAAGTACGCGACCAAGAGCACCGAGCAGGCCGGCGGACTGCTGCATCGCATCGCGCCCGACGAGGTCGAAACGGCTCCGGTGCGCGAGCACGTCCGCACGTTCATGCGCACCGCGTTCGAACTGGACACGACCGCCAAACAGCACGCGCCGCGCCCAGCACACGTCAAGCGGCCGACGGTGAACGTCGAGTCCGACTGGCACCCGGCCGCGCTCGCGATCCGCCTGCAGGACGCGATGAGCACGCGCGAGCCGGTGCGCGTGCGCGAGCACGACAACACCGTCCATACCGGTCGCGTGGTGCGGCTGCTGGCCGCGGCCGAGCGTCGGGACACCACGCTCGTGGTCGAGCTCGACAGCGGCGCGCGCGTGCACCTGGCCGACGTCGCCTCGGTCGGCCCGGCCGAGCGCCCGGCACCCCGGCTTCAGCGCGACCGACGCGATCCGCGGCTGGCACGCTGCGCGCACGCGTTCGGCTATCGCGGGCACTGCCTGACCAAGAGCCGCCGGTACTCCACGACCTTCAAGGCGCTGCGCGAGGCCCGCGAGGCGTACGTGCACGAACAGCTCCTCGCCCGCTCGACTGACGCGACCCAGCGCGCGATCGCGACGGCCGAGACGCGAACCGCGGCGTTCGAGTTCGCGGGTGTCGGGCACGTAACAGCTGCCGATGCGTTCCTGGCTGCTTCGGCGGCTGCGCGGGCGCGTGAGCAGCGGCGATTGGCGCGCGAGGCGGCGCGGGACGGGCTGATGGCAGGGCTGGCAGATGAGATCGCGGGGCGGTGTGGTGATGCGCGGGGAGGTGCCGATCGTGGACGGTGAGCAACTGCAGCTTCCGGGGGTGCACGGCGACGACATCGAGCGATTGGCGGCGCTGGTCGCCGCGGCGCTCGTCGAGCGCGAGGTAGCGGCGGCGAAGCTGTTGACGGTGCGCCAGGTGGCCGAGCTGCTGGGCGTTCCGTGTGACTTCGTGTACCGGCACAAGGCGGCTCTCGGGGCGATCCGGCTGCCTTCGGGCGGTCGCAACGGCCGGCTGCGGTTTGACCGGGACACGTTGGACGAGCGGCTGCGGGAAGGCGCGGTGGTCTCGCGGCAGCGGCCGGGCGGTCGTCGCCGACCGGCGCGGCGGCAGGTGGTGCCGTCGGGGGAGCTGCTGCCGGTGCGACCGCGGCAAGCGAGCTGACCCATGCCGCGCGCCCCGGTCGGCCAGCTCGACGTCGTCGTGCTCGCGGACAAGTCGCGGGCGTTCCGGTTGCGCTATCGGGTCGCCGGCGAACGTGAGCGCGAGACGCTGCATGAGCGTCGCGACTGCCGCTGCGGCTGTGGCGGCGGGTGGAATGAGGCGACGGCGCGGGCCGAACTGGAGATGCTGGTCGCAATGGCGGCGGTTGATCCGGACGCGCATGACGCGCGGCGGCGCGCTCGCGAGTTGGCGGCGGTGGCCGAGCAGCAGTCTTTGAGCGGCGGAGTGCCGACGTTCCACGAGTACGCGTCCTGGTGGCTGAGAGCGAAGCTCGACGGCACGATCGGACGCAAGCCGATCGACGCGAACACCGCGTCGGACTACCGGTGGCGGCTGAGCGTGCACTTGCTGCCGTTCTTCGGTGCCTACCGGCTCGACGAGATCGACCGGCGCCTGTGCGAGCGCTTCAAGGAGAGCAAGCTGCGCGAAGCGGACGAGCTGCGGGCGGCGATCGCGGTGGGTGCGGTGCTGCGGGATGGGCGCGGGCGCAAGCTGCAGCCGCTGGGGCTAGCGTCGCTGAAGAAGCTGCTGGAGACGCTCGCGGCGATCCTGGATGAGGCGATCGAGGACGAGCACATCGATCGCAACCCCGCGCGGAGCCGGCGGCTGCGGGTACGCGCGCCCAAGCCGTCGCGGACGTTTCTGGAGATGGACGAGCTGGCCGCGTTCCTGGATGCCGCCGCGCTGCAGGACCTCGAGGCGGCCGAGCGGGCGTCGTCGTCGACGGCCAGGAGCGGGACGGCGCTGCGGGTGGCGGACGCGGTGTCGAGCGGATACCGGGCGGCGGAGATCGCGGCGCAACTCGGGCTGGCCAAGTCGACGGTGAGCTACCACCTGGCTCGGCTCGACGGCCGGGTGGCGCGCGCCTATGTGGGCCGGCGCGCGATCTGCGAGGCGCTCGGGCGCAGCGGCGTGCGCGTGAGCGAGCTGTGCGACCTGCGGGTCGGGCACGTGCGGTTGCACGATCCGGACGGGGCGCGGTTTCGCATTCCGGACGCCAAGACGGAGGCCGGCGTGCGCGAGGTGCAGATGAGCCCGGACCTGGTGCGTGTGTTCGCGGCCCACTTCGAGCAGCTGCGCCGCAACGGCCGTGCGCTCGGGTCGGAGGACTTCGCCTTCCAGAACGTCCGGGGCGGTCGGCTCGCCCGTCAGCGGGTGGCGGCGATCGTCGGTGAGGCGGCGCGGCTGGCCAGTTCGGAGCTGGAGGCGCGAGGGTTGCCGCCGCTGCCGCGGACCACGCCGCACACGCTCCGGCGCACGTACATCAGCATCGCGCTGCTGGCCAACAACTTCGACGTTCTGTGGGTCATGGGCCAGGTCGGCCACGAGGACTCGAAGATGACGATGGACGTCTACGCGCAGCTCCAGCAGCGGGTCAAGCGCGAGCACGGGCGCGCCTTTGATCAGCTCGTCCGCAAGGCGCGCAAGCAGCTTCAGGGCACCGTCCGGAGGGTCGCGTGAGCCTCGTTTGGGCCACAGATTGGGCCACGACCTCGGCGGCGAGCGGGAACGTGCCAGCGCGAAATCTGGCTCAGGACAGAGAAAAGGCCCTGTTACCAGGGCCTTGGGCGATGGCGAGACCGAGACTCGAACTCGGGACACCACGATTTTCAGCCGCATGTCCGCCCTAGGCGAATCCTGGCGATTTGCAGCGGAATCGCATGCGCGTCCTTCGCCTCGGGATTCCCGAGGATTCTCGCAATTTGCTTGCGATTGCCGCCCCCTCAGGCACACGATCGCCGAGCTGTGCCCAAACGCCGTCGCGGACTGCGCTGCGCGTCCTGAGACGGGGCCGGGCCGGCGTCCTCGGCTGAGCACGCTCGCAGCGGGCCCCGCCGGTTGCCATGTGGCGACACGGCGATGTCGCGCTCGCCAGAGCCAACCCCTCAAGGGGTGCGTGAAGCCTGGCGCAGCTCCTTGCTGGTCGCCTCAAGCATGGCCGCTCTCGGACCGGCTGCAACCCACAAGGGGTTCCCCTCGCCTGCGGCTCGGTTCCGCCGGCCCGCCTGTTGAGCGGCCGGACTCGGCTCATCAGCAAGGACCAGCACCCGGCCGGTCCCGAACCCCGAGGGGAGAAGCCTCATGGCCAGCACCAACATCAACCGCGTCGTCCTCACCGGCAACCTCACGCGAGACCCGCTGCTGCGCGAGACCAGCTCCGGCACCGCCGTCTGCAGCCTCCGGATCGCTTCCAACACGCGCCGCAAGACCAGCGGCGGCGAGTGGGTCGACAAGCCGAACTACTTCAGCGTCACCGTGTGGGGCGCGCTGGGCGAGAACTGCCACCGATTCCTCGCGAAGGGCCGCGCGGTCGCGATCGACGGCCGCCTGGACTGGCACGAATGGGAGGCGCAGGACGGCACCCACCGCGAGAGCGTCGACATCGTGGCCGACAGCGTCCAGTTCCTGGGCGCCGCGCCCGGCGCCAACGGCAACCGGGACACCGTGCCGCACGAGCCGGTGGGGGCCGGCGCGGTCGACGAGGACGACATCCCGTTCTGACGGCACCTGCGGGTCGGGCCGACGAGCCCGACCCGCTCGGCCCTGTCCGTGCAAGCGAACCCGTGGAGGTCTCTGCCATGTCCACCACCCCCGACGCTCCGGTCGTCGATCGTGAGCTCGCCTCCGCGCTCCACGCGCTCTCGGCTCCGATGCTGCAGGGACGCGTCGAGTGCCACGTCGACGCCGCGACGCGCTCCATCAACTTCGCCGCGCTGCTCGACCAGCCGTGGTCGACAAGCGAGCGGGCGATGATCGAGGTCGCCTGCTCGCTCTGGGGGCGGCCAGACGTCGCCGACGCACGTCTGTCCTCGGTCCTTCACTCCTTGGACGACGGCAACTTCGCGCGCGTCGTCGAGGCAATGCTGATCCGGCGCGGCGACTGCGTTTCGCTCGCCGCGGAGGCGCGGTCATGAGCGCCTGGGGACGCGCCGATCGCTCGCCGGCGTCCTGGGCGCTCAAGTACGCCTTCTGGGGCTGGAAGGTCCTGCCGCTCCACGCTGCAAGCCGGGGCACGTGCTCATGCCGAGACCCGGAGTGCGCGAGCCCGGGCAAGCACCCGCGCACGGCGCACGGGGTCCACGACGCCTCGCGACGCCCCGAGCAGCTCCGGCGCTGGTGGGCCGCCTGGCCGGACGCGAACGTCGCCGTCGCCACGGGTCCGCTCGTCGTCGTCGACGTCGACGGCGAGCAAGGCCACGAGTCGCTCGTAGCGCTGCAGAGCCACCACGGAATCGCATTGCCGGTGACCCCGTGGGTGGAGACGGCTCGCGGCCGCCATCTGTACTTCCTCGCGCCCAACCGCGACATCCCCAACTCGTCCGGGCGCATCGGGCCGGGGGTGGACATTCGCGGGGCCGGCGGCTACGTCGTCGCGCCACCCAGCCGCCACGCGAGCGGGCCCCGCTACCGCTGGCACGAGCTCCACAGCGACATCGCGATCCTGCCGCAGTGGCTGGTCCGCGCGCTCATCACACCGCGCACCAGCGCGGGACCGAGCCCGGCCGCGACGGTCAGCGTCCCCGACCGGTACCTGCGCGCTGCATTGGCCGGCGAGCTCGAGCGGATCGCCGCAGCGCAACGCGGCACCCGCAACGACACGCTCAACCGCGCCGCGTTCCGGTTGGGCCAGTTGGCCACCGACTACGGCGCCGACACCAGCGTGCTCACAGCGCGACTGCTCGACGCGGCGCTCGCTGCCGGGCTCGCCGAGCGTGAGGCGCGGGCGACCATCGACAGCGGGCTACAGGCGGGCCTGAAGCGGCCTCGCTCCGCGAAGCCGATCGCGGCCAACGAGACGGGAGGCCCCAGATGACTCGTGGCCTTCACAGCGGTTCGCGTACGGGCAATCGGGACTTGGCGGTCCCGACCCCGAACCCCGCCCGCGACGAGGCCAAGCGCCGGTTGTGGCAGCTGACCCGGGACGAACGCGTTCAGGCGATGCGCTCGGGGCGGATGCCCCTCTGGCTCTGCCTGCACTGGGCGAGCCGCGCGCCGCACGAGGTTCCGCTGATCGGGAACGAGTGGGAGTTCATCGCTATCTTCACGCCCGAGGTCGCCGAGGCCGACGAGGCACAGCCGTCGCAGCGCGAGCGAGTGACCGAGTCTCTGATCCGCTGTCCCGACGGGGACGAGTCGGCACGCGGATGACGGACGGTGAGCGCGCCGCGCACACGTCGGGTCTGGACCGGGCGGTACCGTCCCAGCTGCTGTGCGTGTGCTGCTCGAAGCGGTGAAGGTCGCCATCGGCGGGCACGCCGAGCCCAGCTCCACCACACTCGCGACAGCGGGTGGCTACGTCTTCGTGGTGGCCACGACGCTCCCGGGGCGGGCCGTCGGCCTGACGTCGTGCTACCTCGGCCAGCTCGGCGGGGCGATCGCGGCTTCACACCTGCACCTCGGGCCGGAGCAGCACGAGCGCTTCGCTCAGCGGCTGCTCGCGCCGGAACAGGCACGGGCGAGCGTCGCCGGCGCGTGCCTGCTGGACCATGCCGCGGAACTGCAGAGCGCGCTCGCCGAACAGACCGGGAGCAGCGTCGCCGTGGACGTCGGTCTCTCCGCGCTGACGCGCGCCGCCGACGCCTGGGGCCCGCCCGAACCCCACGACTAGCAACCTCCGCTCGCCCGCGCACGCTTACGCGGCGCCATCGCGAGCAACCGGCGCACGCGCACCGTCAGCACCCAACGGCCGCGCTCCTCTCGCCGCATCTACACCGCACTGCGCGCCGCGGCGCGCACGACCACCGGGCCGCACTGCACCTGCGACGCGGCCCCGAGTGCCGCCGCCCGAATGCCTCTCAGTCCCTCGCTTCGCTCGGAGACACACATTTGCACCTACGGGTGCAACGGCCCCACCCCACGGCTCCGGCGACGCGCCTCAGGGGCGTGCTGCCGACCACCCAGGCCAGGCCCTTCCGGGCCTACGACGGCCGCGAGCAGGGCCGCGCGCGACCCGTGCCTCGCACGGACAATACGTCTCGCTCCCTTCGCAGCGAGGGCAACACCTGATGCTGTCCATCGGCAAGCTGGCCGCTGGACAGGCGTCCTACTACGAGCGCCAGGTGGCGCGCGGCCACGACGACTACTACTCCGGCCGCGGCGAGGCGCCCGGCGAATGGACCGGCCGCGGCGCTGACGCGCTCGGGCTGTCGGGCCAGGTCAATGCGGCGCAGTTCAACGCGCTCATGGCCGGAGTGGACCCGTCCGACAAGGCGCTCGAGCGGCCTCTGCGCGACTCGCGCGGCGAGCCGAAGGTCGTCGGGTTCGACCTGACGTTCTCGGCACCGAAGTCGGTGTCCGTGCTGTTCGCCGCCGGCGACGAGCAGACCGCGGGACAGCTGATCGCGGCCCACGAGTCAGCGGTCCGTGCCGCGCTGGGCTACGTCGAGGACGCGGCGGTGAAGGTGCGCCGCGGGAAGGGCGGCGCGATCGTCGAGCCAGGAGAGGGCGTCGTCGCGGCCGCCTATCGGCATCGCATGTCCCGCTCACTGGACCCGCAGCTGCACACGCACGTCGTGAGCGCGAACGTGGCGCGCGGACCCGACGGCCGCTGGACTGCCCTCGACGGTCGCCACCTCTACGAACACGCCAAGACCGCGGGCTACCTCTACCAGGCGCACCTGCGCGCCGAGGTGCGGGACCGACTCGGGCTCGAGTGGGGGCTGGTGACCAAGGGCGCCGCCGAGCTGCGGGACGTTCCAGCCGAGGTACTGCCCGCGTTCTCGCGCCGACGCCAGGAGATCATCGCGGCCGCGCAGGAAGCCGGCGTGACCGAGCTCGCGAGCGCGCGCGGCAAGCACCTGGCGATCCGGACTCGCGAGCGCAAGCAGTACGGCGTCGAGACACACACATGGCGCGAGGAGATCCGCGCGCGTGCCGGCGAGCACGGGCTTGATCGCGAAGCGCTCGCGCGGCTCGTCGATGACGGCCGCGCGCGCCTCGCCGCCGGAGATCCTGACGTCGCGCGCATCGACGAGCGGGCGACCGGCGACCGGCTCGCCGGCGAGAACGGACTGACCGAGAAGGCCAACACCTTCGCCGAACGCGACGTGCTGCGCGAGTACGCCGCCGCGGCCGCTCAAGGCACGCGTGTCCCGGACGTCCGCGCTCAGGCGACGCGGTTCGCCGGCCGTGCCGACGTCCTCGACACGGTGACCGGCGGCCTCACGACGCAGGACCTCGTTGCCTCCGAGCGGCGGCTCATCGCCGCGGCCATCGGGCGCGCCGGCGAAGGCACCGCGGTGGTCGAGAGCGACGTGCTCGAACGCGCCCTGACCGCGATCGACCGGCCACTGTCCGATGAACAGGCCGCGACGCTGCGCGGCGTGACGACGTCGGGCAACGGCGTCGACGTCATCGAGGCCCTCGCCGGCACCGGTAAGACCTTCACCGCCGGCGCGCTGCGCCAGGTGTACGAGGACGCCGGCTACCACGTCATCGGCATCGCGCCGACCGGGCGCGCGGTGCGCGAACTCGCCGAGGAGGCCGACGTGCCGGCCTGGACGCTCGACCGGGCGCTGCTCGACCTGCGCGACCGTCGCCCATTGCCCGAGCGCAGCGTGGTCCTGCTCGACGAGGCCGGCATGGCGCCCACGCGTGGTACCGAGCGGCTGCTCGCCGCCGCGCAGCAGGCGGGCGCAAAGGTGATCGCTATCGGCGACTCCGGGCAGCTGCCGTCGGTCCAGGCCGGCGGGTGGATGCGCGAGATCGGCCAGCGCGTCGGCGCGCACCGCCTGACGCAGGTCATGCGCCAGCGGGACGTCGACGAGCGGCGCGCGCTCGCGCACCTGCACGACGGCCGGCCGGGCAACTACTTGGCGTGGGCCGAGAAGAACGAGCGCGTCGTCGTGCACACCGACGAAGGCGCGATCGCCGCGGCGCTCGAGGACTGGACCCGAGCCGTCGGCGAGCACGGGCTCGCGCAGTCGGTGCTGATCGCGCGCGACAACGACACGCGGGCGGCGCTCAACACCGCCGCGCGCGAGCACGTCCGTACGCAGGGCCAGCTCGGTGACGATGTCGACTACGGACCCGTCACTGTCGCGGTCGGCGACCGGATCATCTGCCGGCGCAACGACCGGTTCGCCGACGTCGACAACGGCACCCGCGGGATGGTGCGCGAGACATGCCCACAGGGCCTGCTCATCGAGACCGACGTCGGCCCACTGCGCACGCTGCCGGCCGCCTACGTCGCCGAGCACGTCGAGCACGCCTACTGCCTGACCGGCCACGGCATGCAGGGCGGAACCGTGGAGCACGCGACCGTGGTCGCCGCGCCCCGTGCGCTCACACGTGGCTGGAGCTACACCGCGCTCTCGCGTGCGCGCGCAGCTACGCGGCTGCACATCGACGGCCAGGACGTGCCCGCGAGCGTGCAGGCCGAGCGCGCTGAGCTCGCGCCGCACGACGCTCGGGTGCGACCGCAGCGCGATGAGGTGCTCGCCCGGACGGCGCAGCGCATGACCATCCGCGACGACGAGGACCTCGCCGTGACCCAGCTCCCGACGCGACCGACGCCCGGCCGGCCTGAAGACGACGACCTCCGACGCGCAGCGACCGTGGGACCCGAGCGCACAGCCGTGCAGGCCGAACCCCCTGCAGCACCGCCTGACCAGCGTGCCGCCCTGCGTGAGGTCCAGGCCACACTCGTCAAGTTGACCGCGCAACGCGCTGCCCTTCCCCTGCGCGAACTACGCGCGCTCGACGCCGTGGAGCAAGAGTGCGCGCAGGTCCGCTGCCAGCGCGAGGACGCGGCCGCCCGCCTGGCGACGCTCTCCGGCCCGCGGCGCACCGTTCTAGGCCGCACCAAGGACCCGAGCGCTCCTGAGCGCGCCCGCCTCATGGCCGCGGTCGACGGCGCCGACCGTCAATTGGCCGCTCTACAGGTTCAGCGCGATCGCATGGTCGCGGTGACCGACGGTCTACCTGCGGCACGCGACAAGCGCGACGTGATCGATCGCTGGGAGCACCAGTTGCGGCACCAAGCGGGCGAGTTGCTCGACGCTCTCGCCGAGTGGGACGTCATGACGCCGCCGGCGTGGGCCTGCGACATGTTCGGCGCGCCGCCCGACAACCCGCGTGCACAGGGGCAGTGGGCCCGTGGCGTCCGCGCGATCGCGCGATACCGCGGCGAGCACGACGTGCCCGCCGAGACCCCGGGTCTTGGGCCCGAGCCGCCCGAGGGCCGAGCGCGCGCCGGGTGGCGACAGGCCAGCCGGGTCGTCACGGACGTCCAGCAGTGCCTCGGCCGCGGCGTCGATTGCGGCCGGGACCATGACCGCAGAGTCGACCTAGAGCTTTGAGCCTCCACCCGGCGCGGGAGTGCATCTAGAGCTCGACAAACCTGCGAGGCACGGGCATGTACCAGCAGTAGAGGGAGTCCCAGTGCAGGCGTGGAGCGACGCGAGTCGAGACAAGTCCCGGAACGCTCGCCACCAAGGAGTTCGCGGGCCGCCGCGGTCCGAGCACCTTTGCTGTGCATGGAAAGCGAGCGCGCAGATGTGCAGGATCGTCCGAACGGGCCGGTCGCCGCGTCCGCCGACGCGACGGGTCCGGGTCGCGCGAACTTCCAGGTTCTGCATACTTCGCGTCGTGTCGAAGGACGCCATCGAGCCACCGATCCCCGATGGGAGCGGGTATCACGCTCGTAGCCGAGATCTCATGTTTCTTGGTATCGATAGCGATGCGCTCGATCGGTGGCGCAGTAGACGTTCTCCACTTGGGATGTCGGCGATCCAGTACGACGGTTTTCGTCGTGCTCTACTCCGCGCTCTTGAGCGGGACGACCTCTCGCTTGATGCGTGCGACATACGCCTAAAGGGCAGCTCGGCTGAGTTCTTCTCGGGACATCACAAGCAGTTGCCCCGCGGCCTCGATGCCATTGTTGACCTGTTTCGCGCGACACGTGGTCGGATGCCGGAATCGTGGGAGATCAGCGAGATCGAGCACCGGCTCAGGAATCAGTGGATTACGGACGGCGAGTTCCCTCGACGGCGACCGTTCGACTCCCTGTATCGCCTGTCGATCGCGCGCGAGCAGAGCGACGTGGACCTTCAGATTGCGTCCGACGAAGTCGTCCGACGGTGCGAAGAAGTCATCGTTGAACGTGGCCTGTCGCCTGAAGGAGCCAGGCTTGCCCACCCCGTTTACGACTTCGTGCAGAAAGACCTAATCGAATCGGCCACCCCGCATCTCTACCTTTTTGCTCTGCGGGCGTCCGATGCGCTGAATCGGCACGTCAGCCTGGCAATCTTTCCATCGTCAGGCCCCCGGAACACGACCCAGACCCACGGGCCCTTGTCGGCGCATTTCCGCGACGGCGACTGGAAGATTGTGCCAACACCGGCACCTTCCGAGACGTCCTCATGATGCCGCTGATTCTCTGGCGTATGTCGCTCGATTTGGTGCTCGATGACCGTGCTTGTAAGCGCCTCGAGATGAGCCTAGGCCTCCATTTCCATGGCGGGAACGCGCTCGGCGAGATCACCCTGGCTCATAGATTCCTGCGTGACGACCTCTCGGGATCAACCGTGCTGCGATTGGTACGGCTTTCCTCCGGGCTCGCCATCGAGGTTGCGGCCTTCGGCGACGGAGGCGCATATCCCCAGGACGAGTTCCAAGGCCTCATCGAGCAAGTCTCGCGTGAACTCGGCGGGCTTCGCGACGAACCGCCCAGCGCTGCGTCGGGATCCGAGAGCCACTACTGGCGTCCCGAAAAGGTTGGCGCCGTCGCCGAAAGGATCGAGGTTGAGGCGGGGCAGGTGGTCATGCCGTTCTACATCATGTGTGATGTCTCGACTTCAATGGCGCGAGACATGGCTGCACTCGACGGCACGCTCCGCCGGCTTCAGCGCGAAGTCGTTGAACAGCCTGTAGTCGACGACATCGCCCGGTTCTCGGTCCTGACGTTCTCGGACTCGGCGAAGGTCGCTACGCCGCTCGGCCACTTCAGTGAGGCGGCCCTCCCGAGTCTGAGCGTTGAAGGCGGGACCAACTACGGCTCTGCTTTCCGGCTGTTGGCTCAGACGCTCGATGCTGATCGTCAACGACTGAGAAGCGCCGGCTATCTGTCCTATCGACCGTGCGCGTTCTTCCTGACCGACGGCCAGCCGTCTGATCGTGACTGGAAGGACACCTTCAGACGTACGCTTACGTACGACCGGTCGACCGGCCGGGGGAATCGATCCCATCCAGTTTTTGTTCCCCTAGGAATCCGTGATGCGCCGGTAGACGTCATGAGACAGCTCGCCTATCCGCCGGGACGGTCCCGGTGGTACGTCGCGAAAGGTTCGAACGTCCAGGAGGCGATCCACGATCTGTTCGGGGTGATTACGAGCACGGTTGTGGCGTCGAGTCAGGCTGTGGGGGGCAGAGCAGCGCTTGCTCTCGCTTTGCCGCCGCCTGGATCGGACGTTGTCTCCGGAGATTCGTCATTCGACACGATGTGATGCGAACCGTAACTCGCCATGCGGAGTCTTGGGATGACATTCCGAGCAGGCGCGGGGCGCGACGCGACCGCGTGGGCGAACGAGGCTGCAGCGCTCTGGCCTTGGACAAAGCGACAGACGGCCCGACTCGTCCACCCTGCGAGGTAGGGAAACATGCTTGCTCGCCGGCGCGCCCAAGATGCTGGGACCTCTCGGCTTTCGCTTTGGACGAATCGGAGCAGCGAACTGGGGCCGCCTGCGCGGTATCGGTTTCGACAGGTCCGGATCCCTGGGTGGCAGGGGACGCGAGCAGGATCGGCATTCCCGTTGAGGCATGCTGGGGCGTTCGAACGCAGCGGCTCGTATGGTCCAACGATGGAGGCTTTCGAGTCGTTCGTCGCGCTCGCGCTTGAGACCGAGGACCTGGTGGTCAGCGAGGCGCAGAAGTTCAGCTTTCAACGGCAGACCTCGTCCGGGCTTCAGACCCATGGTTACGAGATCGACCTGGTCGGTGCACGGGCCGACCAACTCGTGCTCGCCTCGGTGAAGTCCTACTTTGGCTCACGCGGCGTCCCTGCGGACCACCTTATGGGCGAATCCTCCAGTGCACACCTCAATAAGCGATACTCGCTCATTAACGACGTGGAGCTCCGGACGGCGATCGTCGGGGCGGCTGCGAATCGCTTCGGGTACCCACTGCAGCAGGTCCGGCTGCGGCTATACGTTGGCCGATTCGCTGGGTCACGCCCCGGCGAGCAATCCCACGAGCAGCGCATCAGGGACTGGTGCGCCACCCAGAAGGTCGGTGGCGGTCCGATCGAGGTCATCGATGTCCGCGAGGTCGTCGCACGTGTGCGCGTGGTCGCCGAGTCGAGGCGGTACCGGGACAATGCAGCTCTGGTCGCGCTCAAGGTGCTCGAAGCCGCCGGGGCGCTCACATGGCCGGAGGCCGGGCAGGCGAGCTGAGAGCCGTCGCTCGGCGTCGCGCGCGCGACGTGAGCGCGCGCACGCGGATCGGTAGCGGACGGTAGAGAAGCGTCGCCGACGCCATCCGTTCGACATCGCACTGAAGGGGACCAACTATCGAAGTCAGTCGCTCGAGAGTGCGCCGGTCGGCTCGTCGGTCGCCTCGAGCAGCGCGAGCGGCGCGTCATCCAGGGGGATCGGGCTGCCGCAGGACCGTGAGTCTCAGCCGGCCGGCACGGATTTAGGTCATCCGTCCTCGGTCCAGTGCGGTGAACGACGCATCGCCTCGAGAATGAGTTCATCGTAGGTTGTTGTCACCGGACCCCGGTGACTTGGCCCGGAGCACCAGGCTTCTCGAGGACGACCTGCGGTTGCGGGCGCAACCGGAACTGTGAATCCCAAGGTGGAGAACACCCGGATCACCACTGCTATCTCGTCGGCTCGGCTCAGGTGCAGGAAGCACACGAAATGATTGCCGCCTGCGTCAAATGGATGCTCCAAGTCGTGGTTTGGCATCCAGCCGATCTCGTTGCCCTCGTCGTCGGTCGGCCGGTCGCTCCACAACCACCGACGGAGGCGCTGAGCATGTTCGGAGCGACGCCACCCTTCGGGGAACACCTCCCCGGCGAAGGAGAGTGCCATCTTCGCGCCCATCCTCACTCCCAGGAACATTGCCTGCTCGGCCATCTCGTCGGACAATTGCAGATCGTTCATCGTCGGCGTGAAGCGGTCGACGTCGCCCAGTTGCTGCAGCTCGGCCTCGCTCAGCTCCGTGGTCTCGACCAGATCCGCAATGAGCTTGTCGAGACGCCCTTTGTCGCTGGCCATGATGTTGAAACCGCCATCCGCTCGCCGCACGACTGTTCCCGGGTAGTGCGGGCGGCCGTTGCGAATCACGACCTTGTGGCCAAGAGGGTGCACAACATGACGCGTGAGGGCTGCGTCGAGCGGATGCAACAGCGACGTCTCTTGCTTCCTACGACGACTTCGCCGAGTACGGCGGTTCACAACCGGGTGCTGCGCGCGTGCGGCTTGTACGAAGAAGTCGCGAAGCCACTTGTTTTCAACCTGCTGGCTGAGCTTGGGCTGGCAGACCGCACACGTCGTATATGTAGTGATCCGTGAGCCGAGCGCGAGCGGGATCGCATGCTCGGGAGGTTGATCGCCGTCGAGACGATCTTCACCGCAGTGCACGCATATCCGTCCCGCTCCTGCGGCGCGGCGTGCTTCGTCTTTGTTCGGAGCTCGTGCCACGGAACGTATGTTCGCAGGCGCTTCGGCGGCAACCCTCACCGACTCGATCCCATCGGCCGCGCTCCAGCTCGTGGGCGAGCACGCCCCGTCGCCCCTCGGGACGGTGCGCGCTTGGGTCAACGAGTGGTCCCCAACACCGCGCTCGTCGAGCCTCCCAGCTTTGCCCACAAACCGACGCAGGAGCGCCCGAAGCGTTCGAATCTGGACTGCTCACGTGCATCTCGACTTGAGCTCGGTGAGGCTCACCACCCGCCGGTGCTGGTCCTTGCCCTTGCGCCGCAGGTCACCGTACCACTGAGGGATATTGCGCCAGTCGTCGACCCGAAGTTCCCGTTCGCCCCACACTAGCCAAGCGAGCTCGGTCCCGGTCTCGCGCATGTACCTTTCAAGGAGATCTTCCCGGAGATAAAGAAGGCGGCCGCCAAAGCCGATCGGCGCCGAGTAGCAGCGGCTCGCGAGGCTCCCGTCGCTCTCCACAAGGTCGAAGGTCTGCGGGAGGCCTCGTAGTTCCAAGCGCTTGCAGATCGCGCGCGACGGCACGATGCCGTTGTCGGCTCGGTTCGTCACGCTGTGGTAGCTCTCCCAATTGTGCTCATGAGCTGTCCCGGTGAGGGTCAGTTCGGTACCGTCCTCGAGCGTCCTGATTTCCACCGTCGCGTCGGGTAGGTTGTCGAGCTGAAGGCTCGCGGCGAACGTCGGCGACCAGGGGATCTCGCCGGCGAAGGTGTAGTAGTCTCCGGCAGGCTCCGGCATCGTGTGGCGACCGACCCCGCCGTGCGTAAGGCTCTCCGCTAGCGCAGCCCATGTCCCGGTCGGGATCAAAGCGGCCCAAAGGAACGCGAAGACCCGGCGCTTCGCGCTCTCGTCGTCAAGGGTCAGGAACCCGTCGAGACAGACCCATGGCCCGGAGGCCCCATCCAGAACGGGCGGCCTCAGAAGCTCGTCCGGGATCGGCACCGCAGCCTTTCCCACCCAGCTCTCGTTCGTCTTGTGGCGGGTCTTGACCCAGATTGGGACCTCGAGAGGCAGCGCAGACGGGGTCTGCGGAAAGCTGGGATCGATGTCGACGTCGGACAGGCGGTCGTCGCGAAGCGTCCCCTCGTGCGCCCGGCGACCGGCTGCCTCGTAGAAGGCGATCCAGCCGTACTTCTTCCCGTACCGGTCCACGCGTGCGGCGTCCATCTCGTGCCGGCGGTACCCGGAGCCGGCGACCTCGCGATCGAGCGCGCCGAACCTTTCGCTGCGCCACCCAAGGTCCCAGATGCGGCCCATGACCTCCGCGACGAGCTTGCGGTGGCCGTCGTGCTCGAAGTCGTAGTTCCCGCGATCCTCGACGAGCCGGCCGAGGGTGTAGTTGTGAAAGTCCATCGCGAGGGTCATACGAACCTCGTCGTAGCGCTTGTCGTCAGCGTCGATCTCCGACGGCTCGTCCTCGGGCACCGGCACGGCGTCGTGGCCGAGCGGTTGCCTGTCGCCGGCGAGATACGGGTGGAGATCGCACACGAGACGACGTACGCCGATGGCGTATTCCCGGAACAGCCAGTGGGCGGTGAGGGGAACGGCCTCCGGCGCGAAGATCGCCTTGTCGAGACCGTCCAGGAACGATGGAACCGCCTCTGCCCATTCCGTAGAGGCGACCTGATTCGCCATGGCCACGCCATACGATGCGGCGAGCAGCCGCTCAGGCACGTACAGGTCATTCACGCTAAGCAGGTCGAGTGTCAGGTCGTGCAGGCCGGCCGGGTCGTGCCGTCCGTACCAGTAGAGCGCCTCGGTGGCGCGGTCGCGTAGGGCGCGATCCGTGCTTGTCAGCACCCACGCCAGCCAGCGCGCATGAAGGTAGTCGTCGGACTCGAGCCCTGTTCGCCACCGCGCCGTGAGCTCCTCGACCTCATGAGTCAGGACCTCGCTGTTCGCCCGCAGCATCTCGGTCCAGTCCAGGTCGCGCGGAGCCACGTTGAGCCTTCGCAGGGTTTGGTCGATCCACAGAGCGTTGAACGGATGATCCGGAACCGCGCGGACACGGACGGCGATCCACCAAAGGTCGCCCAGCTGTTCCCCGTCCGTGACGAGCTTCATCAACGCGTCCGTGTCGTCGACTGTCACCGTTGAGGGATCAGCGACGACGACATCGAGCGTGGCGACTCGTTGCAACTCCGGCTCCGTCGTTGCCTCGCGGAGCGACACGTGCGCGCGCCGGTTGAGCAGGTGCCCGAGCGCCTGTCGGACGTCCTCCGCGAGAGGATGCGCCTCTGCTCCGATGAGACGGCCCTTGATCGCCTCCAGCGCCGCGTCTCTGGCCTGACCGTTCGGCACCAAGGCGTCGGCGATCAGATAGCCCCCTAGCGCGTCGAACGTCGGCCCGACCGTCTCGCCAACACCGGAATCACGATCGCGATCGAGGACCCCCTCCTCCGCGAGGGCGAGCGCGATGCTGCGGTCGAGCTCAAGAGGGTCGTCCTTGACGATCTCCTTTGCTTCGCCAAGAGGAATCGTTCGGGCATCGGCGTCCCAGAGGGCCGCCGCGAGTGCCTGAACCCGCCTGCGGAGCTCCGCGTCGTCCATCCGTAGGCGCCTGCTGATCCGCGAAAGCGCCTTCGCAACGTAGACGTCGAGCGCATCGACGAGGCTCGGCGGGACAGCCCCGAGATCAACCCAGTTCTCGCGGTCGGGGTTGGCGGCCTCGCAGAAGATGCGTACGAACAAAGGGTCCTCGAACCGCCTCGCCGGGAGAAGATCGAGATCGGCTCGGATCTTGTAGAGCTCGAAGTACCTCTCGCACGCACGCCGCCAGCCGATCCGGAAGCCGGAGAGCTCAAGGCCCCGCACATTCTCCGGAAGACAGTCATCGGCGTAGCTCGGTCGGATCGTGACGACCACAAAGACGTTGTTGAGGCGCGAGACTTTGCTCCGAAGTCGTGCCAGGGCGTCTTGCCATGCCGGCGGGGAGGCAGACTCGTGGAGACCGTCAATGATGATCGGGAGGCGCTGTCCTGCGCGGGCGCCAGCCGCATCGAGCGCTTCGAGGAACTCATCGATCTGCATCGCACGATGCCCTGCCACGGACGCCAGGCGATCTAGGTCGATCTCATCGCCTCGGAAGCTAATGGCGGGCACGATAGCCCCAGCCGGGTCGGCTCCTGCGGCAGCGGCAAGGCGCGCCGACAGCTGCGTCTTTCCCGCTCCGACCGTGCCCTGCACGACGACGAGCGGCATCTGCAGCTGGACGGCGAACTGCTCCAGCAACTGGGTAGTCGCCGCAAGATACGCGGACGCGCTGGACACCGTATCCCGATGCTCGTCCTCGTCGGCATCGTCGAGGGCACGAACGAGGTCGTTCAAGGCCTGAGAAGCCTTCTCGTCGCGTGTGCGTGGCGCTCGGGCTGCCATCTCGATTGCTTTGAAAAGCAGCTGCTTTTCAAGCTGAGCGGCGATGTCCGTCGCCACGGCGATGGCGTCCTCGGCCTCTTGGATCAGCACCCCGGTCACGTCGGAGTAGTGGGTCCCCAGACTGGACGGTGGGAGCCCGCGTAGCGCGGTGACAGTACTGGCAAGGCGATCAGCTCGTTCGCTGACAGCCCCCCAGTCGTCCATGCGTCCGCGAAGTGCTCCGAGGAGACGCTCCTCGCGAACCGTGATGTGGATCTCCGGCTTCAGCCCCCGCAGGGTTTCGCCGGTGTCTTGGAACGCCGCCTGAAGCGCCTCGGGACGTAGGACAGCTGTCCCAAAGTAGGTGTGGCGCAGGATCTCGGCGTCGCCGGTCAGGAGGTTGGCGACGTGATCGTCCCACCAAGTATGAACCTCGACGCCTTCGGGTTTGTGCTCGTTGATCCAGTTCCAGTCAGCCTCGCGGAGTGCCTGATGGGTCCAGATGACGAAGTGATCGAGATCGGGCAGATGTTTCGGCTGGTTACCGAAGGCCTTTTCGATGACGTCCTTGCGGCTCTTGTTGAGCGCGGGCTTGTCGTCATCCCAGAACTTGCACTGCCAGCCCCACTGCTCCCCCTTCTTGCCGAGCTCGCAGTCCTCGGTCAAAGTGAGGTGGAACTCGACGACCGGCTGCACGCGGACCGCGACCAGCCTCCCGAAACGCCCGTAGTTGCGCTGGATTAGGCCGTGACACAGCAGCTCCCAGTTCCGCCAGCTCGCGCCCGGGAGAGCCCGGAATGCATTCCAGTCCAGATCGGGCACGCGGGCTGCGTACATTGCCGCAGATGCGACGCGGCCGCAACTCATAGTTCGAGGACACCGGCACCGGCGTCGGGCATCACCTCCGAAGTTGCCGCAATGAGACGGACGACGACTCCGCTCGCGCGGCGCGCGACCGGGCACCAGCGCATGTGCTCTCGGACCAGCCGTAGGTCGCCGGGCGCGTGGGACCGAGACGAAGCAGTACAACCGGGAGGCACCGCCCGCCGCCCGGTGCCCCCAGGCCCACCCGACCCATCTCGACGTCCTATACGGCGCCACGCATTGTGAGGTCGGCCGGCCGCCGCGTCAGCGAGCACCGCATCGGCGATCTGCCGGGCTCGAGGCCGACGCTGCTTCAGCTCGCCCGCCAGTAAGCGCCAGGGTTCATGTCGGTTCGCCAAGCTCACCGCGCGCCCACGCGACCGCCCGCGTGATCCCGTCGCGCACGGCGTCCTCGCCGAGCCCGCGCAGATCGATTCGCTTCACCGACGCGCCCGGCCCGAACAGCGTCTCCATCCCCAGGTACCGCAACGCGCGGGTGATCCGCTCCCGTTCGCGCGACGACACGCCCTCGTCCAGGACCAGTTCGAACCGCAGCTCCTCGAGCCGCCGCCGGTCCACCCAGACCGCCGGCCCCTCGGCCACCTGGGCCGCCCGGGTGGGCAGGTCCACAGGCGGTACGTCGGCGCCGCTCGCGATCCAGGCGCCCGCCGCCGCGACCGCCTCGCGCGCGGCGTCGAATATTTCCACGCCGCGCGACAACAACCCCGCCAGAACACCCGCGAACACGTCACCCGAGCCGATCGTCGAGCGAACCCGGACGTCGTAGGCGCCGAGCGGCCGCTCCACGCCGCCCTGGGCGACTCCCAAGACACCCCAGACCCCAGCCTTGACGAACGCCGCCGAGAAGCCGTTGACCGGCAGCGCCGCCGTGATCCGCGCGAGCCCTGGCTCTTTGGTCTCGGTCGCCATCTCAAAGACGTTGCCCAGCAGGATCCGCCGCGTGGCAGGCACCGTCGCCGCCATGCGCGCGCCGAGCACCATCGAATGCGAGCCCTGGCGGTCAAACAGCAGCGCCGATCCCTCGGTGGCGCGGTCCAGCCAGCGCGCGTCGATTACGTCGTAGCCAGGCGTGCCGAAGCACATGACTACGGGCGACCAGGGCAGCGCCGGAACCGCGTCCGTCGGCGTGGCGCCCATCGTGACCCCCGGCATCGGCGACGCCAGGTCCGCCGGATCGGTGATGCGGTAGCGCGTCGTGGCGCCGTCGAGCACCAGCACGCCGACCCGGTCGACACCTGCCTCGTCGAGCCGGGCGAACGTCGCCTCGGCCTGCGCCGCGCCGACCCAGCCCGCCAGCGACACGCGCGCGCCGTAGCGGGCAGCGGCGATCGCCGCCGTGAACCCCGAGCCGCCCACGCGCGGCGGCCTGTTCTCTAGCTCCTCGACGAAGATGCCGCCGCAGACCAGCAGGCTCACAGCGCCGCCGCGGCCGCGGTGGCCGGGCGCAGGTTGCCGCGCTGCCACTCCCACAGGAACAGGTCGAAGACGGCCGGCGCCGCGTCGAGCACCCGGCACCAGTCCAGGAACTTGCGCTCGACCGCCTCGTAGTCGGCCGTCAGGCGCGGCTCGCCGATGACGCCTTCCTCGGCCATCGCCCGCAACACGTGGATGTCGAGGATCGCCAGGTCGTGCGCCCAGCCGGTGTTGCGCAGCACCCACGAGGCCGACTTGGGGCCCAGCCCCGGGCACGACATCAACCACGCCCGCCGATCGTGCTCGTGCGCACACGCCGCCAGCCGGTCGGTCAGCGAGCCCGCGCCCAGCACCCACGCTCGCGCCGCGACGATCAGCGTCGCCTTACGCCGCGGGAACCGGTACCGCCGCGGCGAGCCGTCCTTGCGCGGCGGGTCGAACCGGGGGGCGCTCAGCGCCCCGACTAAGTCCTCCCACAACGCATCGGCGTCGTGACGCTCGGAGAAGACGTCGAGCTCGGCGACGACCGCTGTCGCTGAGCGGTTCATCTCGTAGGTGATGCCGTGGCCGCCGAGCAGGCAGAACAGCAGCTCGTAGCGCAGCCCCGGCTCGCTCGCTGGCGGGCGAGGAGGGACCAGCTCGTCATAGGCCTGTGCGAACGCCGGCCACATGGTCGCCCAGTCGCCGTACACGCCGCCATCTTCCCAGTGCACGAGGCGGACCTTCTCGCTCAACCGCTCCGATCCTCTCCCCGGTACGTGCAGACAGAATCGGGGTTCTCGGCCACGGTGATCGCCGCGAGCCCCGGCAACCCCGCCTCCAGCCGCTCCCATAGCCAGCGCGCGACGTGCTCGCTCGTCGGGTTCTCGAGGCCCTCGACGTCGTTCAAGCTCCGGTGGTCGAGCGCAGCGACGAGCGGCTCGACGGCGCTATCGATCGCGGCGTAGTCCATTACCCATCCGAACCGCTCGTCCAACATGCCCCACACCACCACCTCGACGACGTACGTGTGCCCGTGCAGCCGAGCGCAGCGGTGCTCAGGCGGGACGGCCGGCAACCGGTGCGCGGCCTCGAAGCGGTAGCGGCGCAGCAGCTCGAAGGTCACGGGATCCCCACCAGCTTGTGGGTCTGCAGGCTCAATCGCCATCGTGGGTGCGCGAGGCAGTAGTCCACCGCCGCCCGCGTGTTCGCTGCCAGCTCCGGCCCGTCACACGGCTGCAGGAAGAAATGCCCGAACGCTAGCTCCTCCAGCGCCGCCGGATCTATGCCCGCCTGTGGGAAGACGACTTTGAGCTCGTCGCCGCCTCGCTGGACGAGCGGCGCACCGGCCTTTGGGCTCACGCACACCCAGTCCAGCCCGGTGGGCACGGTCCGCGTCCCGTTGGTCTCGATCCCCGCCATGAACCCGCGCTCGTGCACCGCCGCGAGCACCGCGCCGTCGAGCTGCAGCGTCGGCTCGCCGCCGGTGAAGACGACGTAGCGACCGACGGCCGCGCCCGCCCAGGCCAACGCAATAGCCTCCGCGAGGTCCTCGGCGCTTGCGAAGCGACCCCCGCCCGGGCCGTCGGCGCCGACGAAGTCCGTGTCGCAGAATCCACATACCGCGCCCACGCGATCCGCCTCGCGCCCCGTCCACAGGTTGCACCCGGCAAAGCGGCATAGCACCGCCGGCCGCCCGACCTGCGCGCCCTCGCCCTGCAGGGTGTAGAAGATCTCCTTGACGATGTAGGTCATTCCCACGACCGCCGCGTCTGCCCGCCTGGGCCGTCATGCTCACTGGAGTGCCGGCGCAGTCCGACCTGTATTTCTCCGCTGACGTCGAGGCCGACGGCCCGATCCCTGGGCCCTACTCGATGCTCTCCTTCGGCCTCTCGGTCGCCGGCCGCTACGACGGCCGGCGCTTCGCCGTCGCCGACCCCCGCGCACGCACTTTCTACGCCGAGCTGCGCCCGATCGGCGAGCAGGTCGACCACGAAGCGCTCGCCGTCAGTGGCTTGGACCGCGACGCGCTCATGCGCGAGGGCCGTGACCCGGAGGACGCCATGGGCGAGGCCGCCGCCTGGGTGCGCGAGGAGGCCGGCGACGACCGCCCGGTCCTCGTCGGCTACCCGCTGATCTACGACTGGATGTTCCTGTACTGGTACTTCGAGCGCTTCGTCCGTGACGGCTCCCCGTTCGGCTTCTCCTCGGGCTTGGACATGAAGACGATGTACCAGCAGAAGTCCGGCGCCGTGCTGTCGGCTTCCGGCAAGGACGACCTGCCGGAGCACCTGCGCGGGGAGGCCCCGCACCGCCATCACGCGCTCGACGACGCGATTGAGCAGGCCGGCATCTTCGCGCGGCTGTTCACGTGGGATGGCCGCTGACGCGCTCACGACCTGCCGTCGTCCTCTTTGTTCTTCGTGTCGCTCTTCAGCCCGTCACGGAATAGGTCGACCCGGTGCAGGACGATCCGCCGCTCAGGACGGGCCGACGTGCGCTTGCTGAGCTCGACCTTGCGCAGATGCTTCGCCTTCAGCGCGTTGAACCGCGTATCCGGGATGCGTACTCGCAGCGCGTTGAGCGCGTCCATTGCGTGGTCGTAGGCGTCGAGCAGGTCGGCGTCGCTGCGCATCACGCCGTCCTCCGCCCGTGCCCGCTTGAAAGCCGCCTTGAGATCGGACAGGCGCTGTGCCGCCTCGTCGTGCGCCCACGCCTTGCGGCGCCACTCGACCAGCAGCTCGAGGATCGCCAGAAAGAAGATCAGGCACGTCAGCAGACCGACCCACACCTGCACGCGCGCGGTGAACGGGCCGATCGTCGCCTCCGGCTCGCCGCTGATGAACGCCACTGCGGCGGCCGCAACCGATAGTCCCATGATCAGTAGCGTCAGTCCCTTCGCGCGTCGCTCGTAGCGGTCACGCAGTACCGAGTGCGCCGAGAGCATCATGTCCAGGATCCTCAGGCGGCGCGCGTACTCCTCGAGCGCGAGATCAGCCATCGCCTAAGAGACGCTCCCAGTCGCGCGCGTCCCGCGAGTTCTCCATCGTGTCGGCGACACGCTGCAAACGCCGCGAGAGCGCTTCACGTGCGGCGGAGCGCGCCGCGCCCAGACTCTCGTCGACATGCCGCGACTGCCCCGAGACGTCGTGGATCGGCTGCAGCACGCCACGCGCCGCGGTGGCGAAGAAGTGCGTGAGCATCGCCTTCGGGTTGCGGGAGCCGACGTAATCACGGAACGCCGCGACGGCGAGCGCCTCCACGTGGTAGCCGGAGAGCCGTTCACCTTCGGGCATCTGCGCCGCGATGATCTGCTTGGCCAGCTTGATCGACGGCACCGCGGCGCCGCCCTGGTTCTTGTTGACCTCGGTCAGATCCCTGGCGAAGCTGCGCGGGTGGATGGACTTCCACTCCTTGCCGTCCGTCGAGGAGATCGCGAGCCGCTCGCCGCGCTGCACTGCCGGTAGCAACTGGATCTCGGTGCCGTCGTGGTACTTCACGGTCACGGCCAGCGCGCCAGAGGAGACCTCGGCGACGTCGGCGTGGGTGAGCGCCGCCTTCAGCGCGCGGCAGAACTGCTCGCGCACCTGCTCGGGGCTGGCGTCCTTGAGGTCCGCGCGGTCGAGGACAACGAGCGCGTCGACGTCACTGAGACCTTCGACGTAGGTGTTTTTAGCGACCGAGCCCCCGAACAGCGTGCGCTCCACGCCGCCGACGTCGTCCTTCAGCGCGCCGAGGATGTCGTCGAGGTAGCGACCGATCTTCTCGGCGTCGCGAGCGTTAATCGACGCGAAGCGCTGCGCGAGCCGGTGGTTGACCTCGGCGTCGAATCGAGCCTGCTCGTCGATCTCGCGCGCCCGCCGGCGCAGCGCGTCGAGGTCGACCGATCCATCCGGGACCGATCGCCCACCGCCGCCTCCCCCTC
Organism: uncultured Demequina sp.; assembly: GCA_937925595.1. The sequence continues at coordinate 47,556 of CALALQ010000253.1, forward strand.
CGCCCATTAGCTCACTCTCCCGTGCTCGTGGTCAGCGCGCGATACGCGCTCTCCAGACGACCGGCGACCCGCTCGTCGAACAGCGTCCAATCCCCGGTGTTTGCGAACTGGCGCATCCGCTCATTCAGCACGCCGAGAGCGCGCGCGTTGTTGACGAGCATCGTCAGATCGCGGTCGTCCTTGCTCCTGGTCAGATCCTGTTCGTCCTCGAGGACGGCCACCTGCTCCTTGTACAGGGACGCCTGCCACGCGTAGCCGAAGCGCAGCCAGCTTAGGCCGTCGAAGATCTCGGCCCCGGCTGCCTGGAAGAGCGGCGCCAGCACGGGGTCCAGGGACCCGAAGACATGGATAGGGGCGTCGACCTGCGCCTCGGTCATCCGCGCGCGCAGCTTACTCAGCGTCCTGAGCTTGTCCAGCAGGCTATCGCCGAGCTCCTTCTCCGTGACGCCGATCACGTCGAAGCCGCGCAGCGCCTTGACGTCGCGCGTCAGGGCGTCCACGTCCAGCGTCCCGCCCCGTCGCTCGGGCTTGAGCAGGAGGTCCGAGCTGAAGTGCTCGTGCTTGGCGAAGAGGCGCTGTGCTGCGGCGATCTGCTCGCCATAGGGCCTGTACGCGTCGTAGCTGACGACGATCGCCTCGCTCGCCGGGTCGAGCGCCCCGACCAAGGCCTCGAACATCTCCGAGTCCCAGTCCAGCCTCTGCCCGTCGTGCGGCGGCGGGCCATGCTCCTTCTCGTAGACGCCGCTGTCAACGAACAGCGTCCGGCTGCCGGAGTAGAGACTGCGGCGGAATTCGCCGCGCAGCTCCTGCGTGTCGGGCAGGTTGTCGTGGTGGATGTCGTAGGCCGAGATCAGCAAGGCTTTGGGCAGGAACGGCGCGAGCACGCTCAGCCACACCGCCGCCTCGGGCTTGGTGGTGCCGTCCTGAAGCTGACGACGCCGGAAGCCCGCACTCGAGACCGACGGCACGAGCAGCGGCGTGCGCAGTTCGCCGCCGGCCCTCAGTGGCACGACGCGCTCACGCTGCCGCATCCAGCGCCTCTCGGTCACGGCAGCTCGCACACCGCCCACACGGCGGCACGCTCCCCGCCTCACAGCTGTACGTCGTTTCGAACGCGACGCCCAGCGACTGGGCGTAGGCGTACACCTCGGCCTTCGACCACTCGACAAACGGCGCGGCGAGCTGAAGCGCGCCATCGCGATGGGCGTCCAGTGAGATCTGCATGGCCTGCACGAAGGCCGGCGTGCAGTCCCGGTAGCCCGTCCCCGCGTGGATGCCCAGCAGCAGAGAGCCCGGCTCGGTGCCCACCATCGACAGCGCTACGTGGACGAGCAGAGCGTTGCGGCCCGAGATTTCGCCGGACGGAATCGGGCCGATGTGAACGCTCGCCTCGCGCAGGGCCGCCCCGTAGGCCTTCGCGGCGGCGCGCGCCGCCGCCCGCTCCTGGGCCGCCGCGGCCTGCCCGTAGTCGATGAACAGAGCGCGGATGTCGTCCGAGTCCTGGCCGGCGCACAGCGCAAGCAGCGTCGTTGAATCAACGCCGCCGCTGAGGAGCACCGTACGCGTAGTGCGCATCGTTCGACTGTTGGGAGTACCGGGCAACGGATCTGCAACCCTAACCGGTCAGTCGCGGGGCGTCAGGTGGCCGAGAGCATGATCGGACCACATGCCATGCGCCGCAACATCCGCGCGGTCCGGCTTCGGCGTTAGGCGGCGGCCACGCCGGAGTACGACGCCTCGGCCGGTCTGGCGAGGTTCGTCAAGGTCTCGTGCGGCGCCCTGAGAGCACGTCCCAAGGTCACCAGGGCCGGCCTGTATCCGCCGTGCCCGGGCGCCCAAGCGACGACTCGCACCTCAACGAGATGAGCCTACAGGCGCCGGGCGAGTCCACCAGCGACTCCGACACCATCAGAGCGCGACAACGTGAGGAGGGGCATCGCCGCACGCGGACTCACCGAGCTCTCACCGAGCGAAGGGCGGTCGCCCTGATGCGTCCCGGGAGAGGAGCCCGGGGACTGGACGTCGGAGGCGTTCGAGTGCTCGAGCATCTTCCGGCTGCGGTAAGCGTGCCTGGCGGGCCTTCAGGACTGCCGATCACGGGCGCGCAGCACGACGAAGGCCGAGTACTCGAAGTGAAGCTCGGTCCAGCCCTGCTCCGGGGCGCGCAGCACGTGGCCCTTCTTAGCCGGGTGCTCGGTCCAGCCGGACTGCATCGCGTTGTACGTGACGTGCAGCTCGTCACCGTCGTGCATGTGCTCGCCGAGCACGAGGGCGAGGCGGTCGACGAGGTGCTGCATCGTAGGTGCCGCGATGTAGAACACGCGGACGCCGCCCTCCTCGGCGAGGACAAGCTCGCTGCCTGGCGGCGCTGCGTCGTCGGACGGCCGTTCTCGATCGTGATCGCTCATGCGGCCTCCTCAGCGGTCCTCTGCTCCGGCGGGACCGACTGTGATGGCGCGGGTGCGACCTGCGCTCGCAGCCGGCGGTCGCGGTACCAGGGGCGCAGGCTGATCCACGCGGGCGCGATGTTGCCGTAAACCAGCAGGGCCGTGTCGCGCTCGGCCTGGCGGACGCGGTCCGGCGCGGCGAGGCGCTTGAAGTCCTTGCTGTAGGTGCGCGAGCCGAGATCGAGCTCGAGACGTTGGCGGTGCGTGGACACCTTCTCGATCTCCTCATCGCCCAGCACAGCACCAAGGTAATCAAGCGTGGCTCGGTCCGCGATTCCGGAACCGAACAGGCGGGCGACGTGGTTGGCCATGACCGTCTCTGCGCGGTCGCGGCCCCAACGCTCGCTGATCTGGCTGAGGTTCTGAAACACCGAGAGCACCTGCACGCCCTGGCCGGCCGCCGTTGACGCGATCTCCCCGAGGTTGGGCAGGGGCGCGACGTTCGCGGCCTCGTCGAGGCACAGCAACAGTGGTGGGTCGATCGGCTTCCCGGTCCGCGAGGAACGAGCGAAGGCCTCCTCGACGACGGCGTTGATGAGCGCCGTGAACAAGCCGCTCAGCCGGTGCTGCTCGTAGGCCGGCGCGGACAGGTAGAGGGTGTTCGACGCGTCCAGCAGCCACGCCGGGCTGATGCCACCGGCGATGCCGGTGGCTCGCGCGACGCTCGGCTCGAGCCACGGGTCCAGCGCGGTTTCGAGCGTGGCGATCACCGAGGAGCGGTAGCGGCTGTCGCGGTCCTGCAGGCCGAGCAGCACGTCGAGCGCGACGTTGGCACCGTCGGCACCGCACGTCGCCAACACCTCGGTGATCTCACTGACCGTGCCGTCGCCCTCCATCCTTGCCAACCACCGAAGCACGTCGCCCATCGGGCGGGAGCTGTGCGCGGCCGCGAGTAGGACTGGGGCCAACAGACGCGCTGCCGCCGGCTTCCAGTGGCGATCGTCGGCCGACGCGTCGAAGGCATCCTTCTCGCGGATGAGCAGGATGCCGGCGGCGGTGCGCCGGGCTGCGCTCCAGCTCGTCGACGCGGCGATCGGCGACCACGCCGCGGTGGGCAGGCCGGTGGAGTTGGTCGGGTCGAACAGCTTCGCCTCGCCGCGATGCGAGCGCGCGGCGAGCGTGTCCTGCACGAGATCAGCCTTGATCGACGTCGCGAGGACCGGGCCATCCCACTCCAAGATCGCTGGGACGACCAGGCTCGTAGTCTTGCCCGACTGCGTTGGAGCGACGACGAGCACCGAGGTACGCGGCTCGCTGGCCACGAGTCGGCGTCGGTAGCGGCCGAGGATTACGCGGCCGCGCTCGGGGGCCTTGACGCGCAGGCGATGAAGATCGCGAGGAGCCGCCCAGCGAGCCGCGTGACGGCGCTTCGAGGTGCCGCCGCGAAAACGTCCCACCAGCCACACCGCGACGACGACCAGCGCGACGAGCAAGCCAAGCGCGACCAGCAATGCGGCCAGCATCGTCGTACGCCCCGGCAACTCGTCCCGCACGGCGGCGGGCCATGCCCCGGCTGGGTCGTCGAGGTGTCGCGGCAGCTCGGCCAGCGTGGTGCTGGCCTGGTTGAGGTTGACGACCACTGGCCCGCCGCCGGCGAGCACGCCGCCGATCGCGCCGGCGATCCAGATGAGCAGCGAGCCGCCACCGACCACGCCGCTGACGATCGCGAGGAATACCCCGGCGCCCGCGCTGCCCTGCGGCGCTCCGGAGCGTGAACGGCCGCTCACGGCGCCGGCTCCTCGCCGTCCAGCGGAGCGCTGGAAAGCGCCGTGTCTTCCGCTCCCGTCACCGGTGGCCCGTCGCCGGCGGCGTGGCGCGCCGCGTAGTGCTCGAACAGCTCGGGTTCCTGCCGTGGGTCGATCTCGAGCATGGCACTGTCGGTGTCGACCAGCCGCTGCTCGAGGTCGGAGAGGACGTGGTAGACGAGGAAGGAGCGGTTGCCGACGCGCCAGAGCGCCTCACCCTGGTGCAGCGACTTGATGAGCTCGCTCTCGGTGGACGACAGGCCCAGCAGCTCGCTGGTGAACGCGGCCTCCTTGGCGTGCTGGTGGTACACGATCGTCGTTGACGCGTCGGCCAGTAGGCCCTCGGCGAGCCGCTGCTGACGCGTGCCCTCGTCGCCGGCGGCGCGCAGGTCGGAGAGGCGGTGCAGCACCAGCCAGTGCTGTACGCCGGTCTGCCGCGCGAGCTTGAACGCCGCTTGGTAGTACTCGCCTAACCCGGCGATCGGCAGCGCCCGCCACGCCTCGTCGTTGGTGCGGATGACCTTGGGAGCGGTCTTCCCGCGCGCCTCCACATCGCGCTTGCGCTGGCCGCGGTTGGCGTCGAGGAACGTGGTCGCGCAGACCATCATGATCCCCAGCGCCAAGTCGCCGCCGGCAATTCCGGCCCGTACCGAGGAGAGATCGAGCGAGACGGCGGGAGCGTCCCAGATGTGCGCTCCGGCGGTCGTCGGCCCGTCGAACATGCCGGCCAGTGGCCCTCGGCACAGCCGCTTGAGCGCCAATGCGCAATCGCGCAGCTGGTCGCGGGCCTCCTCGGTGCCGCCGACCATCAGCTCGTGAGCGAGCTCGCGCGTCGGCTCGCGTAGCCGCTGCAGCACGTCGGGGATGCAGACTTCGGCGTCGCCTGCGAGTCGGTCGGCCTCGGTCAGCGCTCCGGAGAGCCCGACGTGCTCGGCCTGGGTGAGCGGCCGGTCGAGCATCGCGCGCGTGACCGCCTCCAGCAGTCCCTCGCGTAGCTCGCGGCTGCCGATCCGTGTCAGCGGGTTCAGGCGCGTCGCCCCGCCAGGCTCCAGCCGCAGGACGACTCCGCCCATCGCCTCGATCAGCGGACCGTATTCGCCCTTGGGGTCGATGTTCTCGAAGACGCGGCCGAAGATGCGCTGGCGGAACGGATACGCCTTCGAGAGCGAACTCTTGCCCCAACCGAGCTGCCCGATGACGATCACGTTGGCGTCGGTGAGCAGCCCGGCGGTGTAGAGCACCCAGGGGTCGTAGACGAACGAGCCGCCGTGCTGGTCGCGCCCGATGTACACGCCACGAGCGCCCAGGCCGGCTTCGGCGACGGCCGGGTAGGCCGACTGAACGTGTGCCGTCGACGCCTGATGGCCGCGACGCTCGGCGTTGCGGCCCAGCCGCATCAGGTGCGCAGGTGGTGGCTGCGAGCGCTGCCGATCCCGTGCGCGGCCGCGCGCCTCGACCGCAGCTCGTCGCTGAGCGCGGCTCATCGCAGGCCCCGACAGAGCGGGAGCGCGCCGTACGTGAACGCCTCGGCCTGCTGACCCCACATGCGCTCAAGGCGCAGCGGCGCTTGCTTGGCCTGCAGCTCGACGCGCGAGACCGCCGCTTCGAGCTCGTCCACGGCCCCGACGGCCCCCGCGTCGGCCGGAGCGGACACCGTCACGTAGGCGGCGAAGCGGACCTCCGCATGACCTTCGGCCAGCTCGCGCTCGCGTCGGTGGGTGGCGTCCTCCTTGTGGCGCTGACGCTGGCTCGTGCGTTGCCCGATGCGGGCGCGCAAGGAAGCCTCGGTGTCGGCTTCGGTGGCGGCCCGTTCGACCTTGCGGATCGCGGTGCCCGGGCCCACGAGGTCCATCACCATGGCGACGCTCCGGGTGCTGCGCGTCTCCATCAGCAGCGGCTGCAGGAACGTCGCCCGCACGTCGATACGAGGCCATTCGGCGACCCACAGGGTCGTGTGCACGGCACCATCGGTCGCGATGTGCGACCAGTGCTCGTCCCGAGCCATCGGACCCGCGGTGAAGTCCGCGATCCCGCCGTCACCGCCGCGGCCGCGCTGCTGGCGCCCCCACGGGTCGTAGGCGTTGCGGATCGCCGACGCCAGGCCGCGCCGTGTGAGGACGCCGGTGATGGAGATGCCCGCGGCGTCGAGCAGGTCGGCGATCTGGCCGATCTCGCCGGCGAGCACCGCGAGTGCGCCGAGGTCGCCGCCGCCCAGGCGCTTGATCGCGCGGCGCGCAGAGGGGCGTCGAGCGTCGATCTGAGCGCTAAACAGCAGCTCGTGATCCTCCGCTACGTCGGGCGAGCGCCCCAGCAGTTGCATGTAGGAGACGAGCTCGGTCGGCGGCGCGTCCAGCGAGGCGTCGTCGCGCTTGTGCTCGTAGAGGTAGTCGGCCATGGCGTCGCCGTTGGCCGGCAGCGTGCGTTCGATCCACGCCACCCGGCGCAACGGGGTGTCATCGCGCGCGAGCGCGGCCAGCACACCGCCGTAGTCGGCGAGGCGCTGCTCGCGCTCCTCGGCACCCAACAACGCGAACGCCTGACCCTGGCAGCGCAGCGCCGCGGTGAAGGTCTTGGCCTTGCGGTCCACGACAACACCCATGAGCGCGCCCTCGTACCGCGCCAGCTCGCCCTCAAGGAACTCTAGCCCGGCCAGCTCGGCCGGGACGGACTGGGGCTCCTCAGGCCTCTGGGGCTCCAGACCGCCCTCCGGTACCCGCACCACGTGACCCACCTGGGCGAGGTGCGCGCGAAAGCGCGCCTTGCGCGAGAACCGCCCGATGAAGAAGCGGACGGTCAACGGCGCCCACTCCTCGATCGTGTGCCCGCGGATCGGCACCAACAGGATGCCCGCCGCGGCCGCGATCGTCGCCACGGCGAGCAGCAGCCCGAGGAAGTTGGCCCGGTTGAGGAAACCGAGGCCGATCAGACCCGCTACGACGAATCCGACCAGCTGGGGGACCCGCAGGCCGAGCATCACACCGCCGCGCTCGAGCGGGCCGTAGCGGTACGTCGTCTCCTGTGCCATCACACGTCTCTCCTCGCTCACGTTGCTCGGCTGCCGCCACCGGGCGATGCCGGCGGGGGTTTGCCGCCCGGGCGCTGTCCGCTTCGCGTGGTCGGAGGACGCGAACCGCCGCCAGCACGTGGCGCCGCGCCCGTGCGCCCTTCAGGAGCGTGGCCTGCGTCAGCGCCCGACGCGGTGTTTCCAGCGCGCGAGCGCGGCGGTGTCGATCCGTCGCCACTCGCTTGATCAGCTGTTGTTCCCGCGCGTTGGCCCGTCCCTTGAGCCGCCGTGTTCACCATGCCTGCTGCCGCAGCGACGGCGCCCACGGGCCCGGCAACTCCGGCGACAGCTCCGCCGGCGCCACTCCCAGCCGTTCCGACGCGTGCTGCCGCACCACCGCCGCCGCTCGCAGGGCCCGGGCCGCCCGTCTTGCCGGGACCGCCACTTCCCGGGCCGCCCTTCCCCCTGCCGCCCGCAGCCGGGCCGCCGCCGGGCCCTCCGCCGCGTGAGCTGTGCACACGGCTC
>CALALQ010000254.1 GCA_937925595.1 uncultured Demequina sp.
AACCCGCAATACCTGCGTGATTCCGGGGCTTTCTCCGGTGGGCTGTTGGCAGAACCTGTCCTGGTGCGGATCGCGGCGGGGTGGCGTTCCTGCTTTTCCTGTAGCCGGTTCCTGTTTTTCCTGTGCCGCGCCTGGCACCGCCGGGCGAGCCCGGCGGGATGCTGAACTCGACATGGATAGCTCGCGCCACCGAGTCGCTTTCGGGTTCCCGCACTCAAGCATGATCGCCGCTCTACCCGTCTTTGGGAGCGGCTCGCATCCACTCCGGTTGCGCCAGGTCGAGCACGTTGGCATCCGAGATTGCATGACGCTCCGACCCACTACCAGCTCTTCTGTGTCAGCTGTCGACGTCGTGGGAAACGAGGATGAGGGACCGCTCGGGTTCCACATATTCGCGAGCGTTGCGCTGGTACGCCTTCCTGCATGCTCTGCGCCAGTCTTTCTGCTTTGCCCCGTCCATGTAGCGCCACTCGCGAGAATCCGCGTCACCACGCGGCCAGAATCGGCTGGGATCGAACACGTCGAACGCGGCTCCTCACTTCACTTACTTCATGCTCGGGAGCCTGGACGTTGGCGCTATTCAGCGAGCACCCACGCGCGACGCAGCGGGAGGTCGGCCTTGATCTCCGCAGGGAGAGCGTCGTAGTTGTCGAAGATCGCTCGCTGCAGACGCTCAGAGTCCCACACCGCGATGCGGAACTTCTGGCCGGTCAGCTGCTGTTCGGCCTGCTTCGTGACGCCTCCCATCGCGACCAACAGCCCCTGATCGGCAGAGTTTCGAGTCACCGCGCCGTGCAGTTGCGCGACGACAGTGTCGCTGACAGCCTTGGGCTCCGACTTGACCTGCACAACCACACGCGGGGCGTCCATCCCGAACACGCCGCGGCCGGCAAGGATGTCCACTCCGCCGTCCGCACCGGGAGGCGAAACGTGGACGACGAACCCCTCGGCTTCGAGAATCGCGCCAACAAGGGCCGACAGGCGGTGGCCGTCGAACCGCTCGCGGATCCGCGCGGTGATGCGATCCGTCACATACGCGTCGATGTCGAAGCCCGAGTCGGCCGCGGCATCAGCGAGCTCGTCCTCGTCTACGGCTGTCGTGCCATCGGATGAAGGAGGCAGAACCTCCGGTCGAGCGCCCGGGTCCTCCGCGTCCGCCTCAGCGAGCACCCTGATACGGTACGCGGCATCGTTGCGCTGAATCTGCACGACCGTCGAGAACGCGCCGATCGAGTACAGCAGGTCGCTGCCGACCACTGTGCGAGGGACATCGGTGCGCAGCCACTCGACTCGACGGATGTGGTGAATAACGCCAAGAGGCGCGGACAGGTATTCGTAGTCGCCGGCCACCCGACCGATCGCGATATGGGAGGAGCCCTTCAACGGCACGACCACATGGTCGCCGATCGCGATCCGCCCACGGAACGCCCAGGCCTGAGCGGCGTAGGAGAGCGCGGACTTCGGTTTGGAATCCGGCAGAACCTTTAGCGCGTGAGCCTTCATCGCCTCGCGCGAGGAGATGGGGCTCATGTCGCCCCATTCGGCGAACCCGAGACCGACAAGGCTCTCCCGGAGGAAGAGCTGGTCGCTCTCGCCGCGGCTACCGCCTCGGACGACCCATGCACGGGGCTCCGCAGATGTCATCCGTATCGCACTCCTCGATCAGTGTGTAAGGCACCATATTGTCAGGGAAGACGGAACATTGTCAGGGAAGACGGAACCTCGAACGCGCGGCCACCGGCTCAACTCAGCCCAAGGAACCGCTCGAAGAACGCGGTCAGCTTCTCGACCACCCGTTGCTTCGTCTCGCCGAGTCCCCCGGTCGGCGCGAATCGCGAGACGGGCGGGAGCACCTTGGTGAGCTCGGTTCCGTTAGTGCGCAGCTCACCGTCGCGGAAGGCAGCTTCGACGAACGTGCGTGCCGCCTCGGGGCGCGGCTTCTCGCTGGCGATGATCTCCTCGAGCTCGGCCTCACGCTTCTGCGCGATGAACGCCTGCCATTCGGTGTCGACGTCTCCCTTGGGGCTGACGGCGTCCACGAACGCTTCGACGAGGTCGCGCTTGTTGCGGAGGGTAGGACTGGCGTTGATCGCCCGGGTGATCTCGGCGCGGATCTCCTTGTCTTCGCCGTCGCCGTGCGATGACCGGTACTTCTCTACGAGCATGAGGATGTAGTCGACGTTGATCTCGACCTGCTTGACGAACTCGATCTCGAAGACGACGTCTTCGGTGATCTGCTCCTTGTCCGCGTCGCGGAGCTTCTTGAACTCGGCGTGCAGGTCCAGATAGGTGGACTGGTAAT
>CALALQ010000255.1 GCA_937925595.1 uncultured Demequina sp.
TTGCGCGTTACGCGGTACAGGGACGGATTGTCGGCGATTGCGTACTCGTCCGCCTGGACTGCGTTGGTCAGCGCGAGGTCTGCAGTCGGTGTACGTGTGCCACGCCGCATCGAGAAGGATGCATCGGTACACCCCGCTGGCGTTCTGGCCTTCCGCCAGTTGCGCGCCGACACCTTTCGGCAGGTCGGAGAACGCCGGCGTGAAATGGTCAGCGGGAAGGGGTTCGGACCAATTTGCAATCTCCGCGTTCATAGGCAGCCTCACTCTCAGCGAGGGCGGGTGGGAGAGCCCTTTGATGCCTCTGGCGGGACTTCCCCCCGTGGATCTGCTGCTCTGTGTTGACGAGGACGGGGAGGGGGGCAGGCTTCTTCGCACCTTCGCTCGCTGCGCATGCGGACAGCGCAACGCTGATGCGACGTTCAAGGTGAACATCGAAATGTGCTTGCTCACTGACGTGTTCAGATCGTTGCACCGATCGGCAGGCAACCTCGACGCACGGGAGCCGGTCAAGGCGCGGAGGACGGCGGATGAGGGTGGTCCGCCGTCCTCGACTGCGTTCAGCACACGGTGGAGATGTGGCTCACGCAAATGGACGCGCTGATGGTGCTGGCGAACTGCGCGTTGACCGGCTCGCTGTCTGCAGTTTGCAGGGTCTGAAGGGACAGGAGGTAACCCATGGATATCACCTCCCCTTGAAGCTCAATGCTGTGGGGAGGAAGAGCGGCAGATCTAGTGACGCATCCTTGTGCTTTTTCTCGGTGGCGCGGACGGCGAGTAGCGAACTCAAGACTCCAGCGCTGCCGGTTCCGAGGTCGCACGAGGCGCGAAGCAGTTGATCGCCGGGAAACCTGAGCCCGTCCGATGACGGCAGAGCTGTCAATCTGAGTCCCTGGACGTGGTTTCCGATGGCCGCTCGGACCTCGTCGCCGGTTCCGAGTCGATCGCCAACCAGGACCAAGAACTGGATCAGGCCAGCGCGACCATGAAACAAGCCAGACTGTACGGTGAAGCGGGAACTCGCGGCACGGACGATCCGCGTCAGGACCTCGCGGTAGCGATCATGTCCGGGTTCGTGGCGCAGGAACGCTAAGAGCGCCACACCGATCCCTGCGGAACCAAACGCGAGGTAAGGCTGCGCGCGCCAGCCTTCATTGACATGGAGCGAGCCATCGCGCCCCTCGACAAGGGTGGCGGTATCGAAGTCCAGGCACGCCTTAGCAATGCGGAGCATGTGCGGGTCGTCGGTGATCTCATACAGTCGAAGCGCGAGCAGGGCGGGCCCGCTGGCACCTCGAAGCAGGCCACCGCGATTCGTGTGCACTCGATCGGGGGCGGCACCATTCCAGCGATCAGCGTTTCGTTTCATCGTGTCGACGAGCACGTCGACCGTGGAGTCGTCGGCTGTGTCCTGCAAGAGAGTGAGCCCGATTCCCGCGACACCTGAGTAGAGGCTGAAGTCGCGTTCATCAAGGTCTGCATTGCGCAGCCGATCGAAAAGGTGGTCGGCCGCAGCGTGAAAACCAAGCCGGCGGGCGGCCAGCGCTGCCCCGGCGCCGCCGGCCATCAGCCCGAGGGGCTCCACCGCATCAATTCTCGATGACAGCCATCTTGTCTGCGCCGGCGCCAGGCCCGCGCCAGCGTCACTGAGAACGGCAGCAACACCGAGTGCGCCGTAGCTGAGGCCGACCATGGATTCGTTGAACTGCTGCGGGTCGCCCGGCCACATGCGGTCGGTGCGCGCCTCGCAGTCACTTAGGAGACCTCGCACGGTCTGCGCAATGAGTTCGTCGAGCTCGGAGGGGACGTCATCGTCGTCGACCTGTTGGCCTCGACGGTCTGTGAGGACCGGGAGCAGATCGCGTCCCCACGTCGCGGCCAACCCGAAGTCTTGCCGTGCCGCTCGCACCAGTCGTGCGGACATTGCGTGGTGCAGGTGCAGCAGCGGCACGAGCGGGTAGTACAGGTGAAGCTCGATGCAGGCCAGCGCGAAAAGGTCCCGGGCCTTCGGGTCATGACTGTCGGTGGGGAGGAAACCGGGCGCACCTATGACTGCGGGTGATCGCGTGTGGAGCGGGACCGCCATCTCCAAATCAACGAGCCGTGCAGTGGTGCCGTCGATGATCACGTTTCCGGGGTGAAGGTCACCGTGTGCAACACCAGAACGGTGTAGGTCGGCGACCGCGGACCGTAGGCTCGCCGCGACTGCGCCTGCCCATGCCCGGTAGCGTTCAAGCTCGCGCTCGTCCACCCGCGCGATGGTTAGAGGGTGTTCTGTCGCGATGATGACGGGGAGGGGCGTGCCGGGCAGTTCCTCCAGCGCGAGGAACGCATGGCCGTGGAAGTCGTGGCTGCCCAGCACGCGAGGGACGGGGCCGCCCGCGAGGCCCGACAGAATTTTAGCTTCGTGATGGAGTCGCTCGACGGCGTCGCGGCCGTCGGGGGTCCAACCGGCGAACGGTCGAGCCTCCTTCAGAACGATTGGGCGGCCATTTGATGTCGCGGAGTACACGCCGCCCGCGTTGGAGTAGTGGAGCGCCCTGGCCACTTGCGGGAAGCCGTCAGGTGCCGCCATCTCCAGCCCATCCGCCTCCCGCTGCAGAAATTCGGGGACCGTTACCCAGCTGGGGACGAAGAATCTGGCGTCGCGCACGTCTGGAACCAGCTCACCGGTGGTGACATTCCGGATGGCCGGTACGTCGAGGCCGTCGAGGGTTACCTGCATTAGGTGGAACGCGCCGTAACGAACATGCAGCGGCCCCTCCCGCCACCGCAGGTCGGACAAGATGTACGGACCAGCCTCACCCCCGATTTCGGCGTCGAGTGCCGTGAGCGCCTCATAAAGCTCGTGCGAGGAGCGCGGATAAATCGTGATGAACTTCCCGCCCGACGAACGCTCAGCGTCTTTGCTGAGGACGACGGACAGTCGGGCCCTTGTGCGAACGTGTTTGAAGGTGAGCTGCGTGGCGTGGCAGTACTCAGACGTCGCACGGAGGATCGGTTCGGCGGTTTCTTGAGTGGCGCTGACGTGGATTTTCCACCCCTGTTCGGGGAGTGGCGCGCCACCGGGAGACCAGTGCACCCAATGCGTGTCCGCGGTGCTGCTCCACTCCTGCCACGTCGGCGCAGACGACACTTGGAACGGCTCGCTGGGGTCGGTCGCCGGGCGGTCATAGAACAGTGGATGGGCAGCGGCGAACATCGGATATGTCGGGTCCACGTCCACTCCCTCCGGCAACGGCACGGTGCTCGCGTGCACATTGTGCTGAGATTTCGAGGGGTCGCGTGGTGCCTCGCGCGGGGCGTATTGCGCGTCCGCGTGACGGTCTGGTTCGCTCGATCTTCTGATCAGGACAGACGGGGAACCTCATCTGTTCGTGTGATCGTCGCCGAGAATCCGTTGGCGAACTTCACTCAATTGGACTATGAAGCCGGAGTGTCCAACCTGTTTCGCACGCCCCACAGGGCGAGCTGGGTACGATCGTCGAGGCCGGTCTTCTTGAGGGCCGACTGAAGTTGTGAACGAACGGTGTGGATCGAGACGTGGAGGTAATCGGCGATGCCTTCATTGCTGGTCACGCCACTCGAGAGGGCGGCAACTACTCGTCGCTCAGCCGACGACAGCAACGTGGCCTGATCGCGTGTTGACGAGCTCCCTCCGCGTCGCACGAACTCGCGAAGGACAGGTGTGACCACGCGAGGGGACATCACGGCCTCCCCGCGCGAAGCGGAGTAGATGGCGTCGACGAGCTGGTCGGAATCGTGACTTTTCAGGAGGTAGCCAATCGCCCCGGCGTCCAGCGCTTCCGTCACATACCCATCCAGAGCGAAGCTGGTCATAACGAGCACAGCGATCTCGCGAGCTGGATCGACTTCGCGGTGCTGCCGAAGAATCTCTCGGGTTGCCTCTGCCCCGGTCAACCCAGGCATCTGCATGTCCATCAGAACGACATCGATTTGTTCTGCCAGAGCAACTGTCACGGCGTCGAGGCCATTGCTGACCTCGGCGACGACACGGATGTTGGGGACGTTGTCCAACAGCAGCCTCAAACCGCGACGGACCGCACGGTTGTCGTCGGCGATGAGAACACGAATACGGCGAGGCGGGGAGGCCATGAAGTCCTATGAATTATCAATGGGGGTCACGGGTATCTCCAGCGTGAGATGCCAACCACCCGATGGTGGGGATGATGTTGTCAGTATTCCCCCCAGCAGTTCAACCCGCTCCTTCATGCCGGCCAGTCCCCACCCGAGGTCCAGCCCCGGTACCGCGGGGCTCCCGGCGTCGGGCTCACCCTCATTGCGGACGTTGAGAAGCAACCGGTCCTTGAGGAGGATCACATCGACGTCCACGGGAGCGCCCGGCGCATGCTTGGCGGCGTTTGTGAGCGCTTCCTGCAACGACCGGTAGCCGGTGGTGGAGATAACGGCAGGGAGATCCGTGAGAGTACCTTTGGTCGAGAGCTGCACCTTCATTCCTCGACGCTGCCAATACTCCACAAGGTCGGATGCGCGCTGAAGGTCCCGGGTTTGCTCTTGCCGTTCTGTTCCGACCGCGCGTAGATCGGACAACGCTCCTGCGAGACTTGCTGCGGCGAATCGCCCCTCGTCGCGCACATCCCGAACAAGGCTCAGCGCCCGGTCTGGCTGGCTTGCCGCGATCGCGAGCGCAGCATCCGACAGAGCGATCAGACCCGCCAAATGCTGGCCCGCGACGTCATGCAACTCCTGGGCGATACGGGCGCGCTCTCGGCTCTCCGCCTCGGCCACTCGTTGGTCGTGTTCTCGTTTGGCTTGCTCCGCGGCAACTTGTGCGGCTGTGACTCGTCCGACCTGAGCCGACCACCAAATGCCGAGGGCTGCGCCACCGAAGATGGGGGTGACAAGTCGAGCAGCTTCAGCCAGAACGTAAGTCGCTGCCAAGTGAGGTGGGGTGCCGATAGCAAGCGTCCACCACAGCACGACTCCTACACCCACAACCGACGTGATGGCGGCCCACAGCAAGGCGACCGCAGCCGCGGCTCGAGTGGCTAGAAGAAACATCGCGAGCGCGATGACCAGGTACATGCCTGCCAGCCATGTTGGTACTTCTAGCCACACCACCATGACCAGGTGAATGAGGACGGTCAAGACAAGCGCAGTCTTGGGCCACCGGTCGCTGAGGAGCAACGCGGAGGCCTGCGCAGCACACCCGGCGACGAGTACCCCGATGATGACGGGCTCGCTGAGGGCTAAACCCCAATCGGTCGTGCCGCCCAGTAGCGCCGTTAGAGGCGTAGACAGCACCTGAACCGCCGTCATCACGAACACCGTAGCGGCGAAGGTCAGTGATGCGCGCCGCGAACTGAGCAGGGTCGGCGTCGGCACAAGTCTCTCCTTTGTGCGGTCGGTCGCCTGGTGGCTTGTTCGTCGGTGGCGTGGCAGGTCGATCGACAGCGTTGGTCTGGCATTATGGGCGGTCGCTACGATCATTCCAGCGTGCTGAACTCGGGGTCGTGCGCCGTCCGGGTCCCTCTCCGTATCAGGTCGCTAGCTGCTCGTCGCGGTTCACGTTCACGGCGATTGACGGTCGCCCTGGGATCCGAGGCGGCCGGAAGGCGAGCCGCCTGTGACCATGCTGACCTATAGGCAGCGTTCACCGTTCGATCAAGACGGTGAAGCGGTGGCGGCGCGACGGCATGCCCGTGAGCCGGGACGTCCGAACGGCCAGCAGGTCCGCGTTGTAAAGCTCAGCCCGCTCCTCGCATGGTGGCGGGGTCGGTTGACCGCCGACCCCGGTCATCCCAGCGAGTTGTAGTCTCGGTCGGACTCCGGCCCGAGAGGTGAGCCCGACGGGGTGGGGGCAACCACGAACGTCAACCGGACCACCCATGCAGGACCTGCGGTCCGCTGGGGGCAAGAGCGGCGCGGCATGTGTTTGCGCGCCCTGACTG
>CALALQ010000256.1 GCA_937925595.1 uncultured Demequina sp.
TCTCCGCCAGGACGAATCCTGGCTTGAAGGTGTCCGTCAGACCCAGCCTGCCTCAATCTCAGCGGCGATTCTGCATGTCGGTGACGCCTCGGCTTGGGTCAACGCCATCCGTATCGCCGCCTCCGAGCAGGAAACCGATGAGGTGCTTTACGACCTGATGCGGACTGGCATCCTCCTCGCCGGCCAAAAGGTCATCGATGGAGTCGCCGCTGCGAGCACGCCGGCGATGAGTCGCGACCATCTGCTGCTTCTCGATCGCGCATCTCAGGATCTGGGTGAGGAAAAGCATCGCGAGGGTTTCGTCCTTCGATTGCCCACACCCGACGGCGGCGTCTCTGAGATCCCATTCACGCCGCCCGATACAGGCTGAGGGCGTCGCCATATTGTGCGCCTCGAGGCCTACGCCAGATCGGGCGCCGTGCGAGCGCAGCCCATCGTTCTTACGAGCGAGATCGCGTGAGCGGAATGGAGTTCCCCCGTTTTCCGGACACTTGACGACTCGCGCCCGCTGGGCGCGCAAGGATGGTGTCCAACGTGCCCAAGACCCGACCCGCGTACCCGCCGGAGTTCCGCCGTGAGGCGGTGCAGATGTTGCGTGCCGGCCGCACACCGAAGGAGCTCGCAGCCAGCCTCGGCGTGTCTGAGCAGACGCTTCGGAACTGGCGCCGCCAAGACGAGGCCGATCGCCGCGAACGCACTGACGTTCCGACCAGCGCTGAGCTCGAGGAGCTGCGCGCGTTGCGCAAGGAGAACGCGCGTCTGAAGCAGGAGCGCGATCTGCTCAAACGAGCCGCGGCCTTCTTCGCAGCAGCGGAGAACGAGCGCCGGTGACTGCCTACCGGTTGATCTCGGCGGAGAAGGCCCGCACTCCTGTCTCCGTGTCCTGTCGGTTGCTTGGCGTCAGCCGTTCCGGCTTCTATGAGTGGGCGGCCAACGTCCCGAGTGCGCGTGCTCGTCAGGACGCTGAGCTCATCGAGCGGATCGTCGAGATCCACGGCGAGCACCGCGGCGTCTACGGAGCCCCGCGCATCCACGCCGAACTGCGCATGGTCGACGGCATCCAGATCGGCCGCAAACGCGTGGAACGGTTGATGCGCCAGGCCAAGATCTCCGGCATGGTCAAGCGCAAGCGCAAGCGCGGCCGGACCACGGTCAGCGTCCCGGGCGTTCGCGTTGCCGACGACCTTGTCGAGCGTCAGTTCCGCCCGGCCGGTCCCAACCAGCTCTGGGTCGCCGACATCACCTACCTGAAGACCTGGGAAGGCTGGCTTTACCTGGCTGCCGTCCAGGACGCCTACAGCCGCGCGATTGTCGGCTGGTCGATGGCCGATCACATGCGCCAAGAGCTGGTCATCGACGCGCTGCAGATGGCCGTCCATCGTCGCCGCCCGACGCCGGGTCTCATTCACCACAGCGATCAGGGATCGCAATACGTGTCGCTGGGCCTCGGTCAAGCGGCCCGCGACGCCGGCATCGCTCGCTCGATGGGCTCCAAAGGCGATTGCTACGACACTCATTCAGACTTCGGGCTCTCGTTGCCGCTTCGGGCGTTCTGACTCTTGCTTTTGACTGGTTCTCCTGATTTCTGAATCTACTTCGCTGGATCAGTGGTCGGGAGAGAGTGCCTTGGCGTTGATCTGTCGAGCGCTCGGAGTTGGCGGCGAGGGCGTGCACCGACCGGACGGGTCGAACGTGACTTGATAGGAGCCTTGCCCAAGCACCTTGAGTGTCCTGTCCGCCGTCCCAGCCGGCGCGATGCTCGCCCGCCAGCATCGACGACGCGACGAAGGCGAGAGCGCATGGACACGATCTCAGATGACGGGCCCGAGGTCACGCTCGGCATCGATACCCACCTCGATCAGCACGCCGCAGCGGTCCTGGACCAGCTCGGCCGTGTTCTGGCGACGACCAGCGCGCCAGCCACGCCGGATGGCTACGAGCAGTTGCTCAGCTGGGCCAGCGGCTTCGGTCTGGTCACGCGCGCCGGCGTGGAGAGCACAAGCTGCTACGGCGCCGGCGTCACACGCTTCTTGCAAGCCGCCGGCGTCGAGGTGATCGAGGTCACCCGAGCACCCCGTGCCGACCGTCGCCACCGCGGCAAGAGCGATCCGGTCGACGCCGAGAACGCCGCCCGGGCGGTTCTGGCCGAGACCGCGACGGCGATTCCTAAGCAACACGACGGGATCGTCGAGTCGATCCGGCTGCTGCGAATCGCGCGCCAGACCGCGGTCAAGTCGCGCTCTCAAGCGATGATCCAGTTGCGCACGATCATCGTGTCCGCGCCCGACGCGTTGCGCACCGAGCTCAGCGCGCTCAAGGCTCGCCAGCTCATCGCGCGTCTGGCCGCGTCCCGGCCCGGCGATGGCCGCGACCCTCTCACGGTCTGCCGGCGCGTGCTGCGCTCGATCGCCCGCCGCCACCGCGCGCTCGACGAGGAAATCCGCGGACTCGAGCGCGAACTCGGCGAACTCGTCACGCTCGCCGCACCCAGGCTGACCGCCCAACACAGCGTCGGCCGCGAAACCGCCGCCAAGCTCATCACCCTCGCCGGCGACAACCCCGAACGGCTCCGCAGCCAGAGCGCGCTCGCCGCGCTCTGCGGCGCCTCGCCCGTCGAGGCCTCCAGCGGCCAGATCACCCGCCACCGCCTCAACCGCGGCGGCGACCGACAAGCCAACAACGCGCTCTACACGATCGCCATGGTCCGCATGCAACACCACCCCGAGACCAAGGCCTACGTCGCCCGCCGCACCGCCGAAGGCAAGACCCGCCGCGAGATCCGCCGCTGCATCATGCGCCACCTCGCCCGCCGCCTCTACCCACTCCTGATCGCCGACCTCAACGACGCCCGAACCATCCCGCTCTTGACATAGGAGCATCAACGCCGTTGCCGAGAGCTTCTTCGCCACGCTCAAAAAGGAACTCGTCCATCGTCGCTCCTGGCCGACACGCCGCGAGCTCACGGGCGAGGTCTTCGAGTACATCGAGGGCTTCTACAACCGCGTCCGCCGGCACTCCACCCTCGGCATGCTCGCCCCGCTGGAGTTCGAGAACCGCACCCAGACCGACCGCCGACCCGGCTTCGCCGCTTCGCGGCTCAGAGTCTCACAACCTCAGATCATCAACAACTAGACCCCGAAAGCCCAACCCTGTCCGGCGAACCGGGGGAACTCCAGAAGTGGCACTTCTCGGGGGTTGAGACTGCCCACCGAGTGGTGCTCGTCCGCGATTTCGGCGTCGACGATTGCCGCTTCGGCGGGCCGCCGCCTCACTTCTGCGTTGCATGGAAGGCGCGCGCGGGCAGAGCCATGGTTGTCCGGCACGCGAGCGTCGAGTTTTCCACCTATAGCGTGGGTTTCTCGACGCTCGCGCAGCTGACTGACGCTTCCCACGCTCAGGAGGCGTCGCTGCCGCATCGGACGACAAGCAAGAGCGAGCGCCGCGTGCGGCCCGCCTTCGGACTACAGCGCAGCTCCCAGGGGTGATCCTCCTGGCAGGCTGCCACCGCATAACACCCCTTATCGGGCGCGCCACCGCGTTGCAGGTGTTTCGAGAAGTCACGCGACCTCGGCGAGCCGCGGTGGTACGCCTGCGCGGCGGGAAACCGGACGCGATCGTGGCCAGTGCTTCGCCCGCCCAGCCCGGCCGCGCGGGCACGCGCAAGAACCCGACACCGCTCGACGCCCTGCCGATCAGCGGCACCGCTGGGCGAGCGACCTTCCCGGGGGGCGCGGGGTTCGCGTGTGGCCAGCCGAACACGCCCCCACCGCCGCGCAGCGTCAGCGGCCGTCATGTCGTCACCTCCACGCGAAGATGCCGTGACATTCGCGCGGCGAACTCATCGTGAGCGGGCTCGTCCGCGACCGACCGCCAGCCCGCGGCGTGTGCGGTGCTCGGTGCTGTTGTCGGATGGTCGTTTGGCGCAGCGCGCCCCCGACCTGGGGCTGCCAGCGGTACCCGAGATACCTCGAGTTGACTTGTCATTCGCAGGCGTCGTCGACGGGTCCCCGCCAAGTCACCTGAGCGGGGTTGGAAGCGGGCGGCTGGGGAGGTTGACTCGCGGTTTTCGCGAGCCGGATACCCAGGCGAGGAACCTGGGTTGCCGAACCCGCTACTCAGACTCCGCGCTCCCGCTACGCCGACGCCGGGATAGGCCGCACGCTTGCGCCCGGGAGGAAGGCGCAAACGGTCGGCCACCTCCGCACGCGTTCGGCAAACGGCTTAGGCTGATCCGGTTCCTTCTCCGTTCTCCATCGGCCTGGACGCGCTGCGCCGCGAGCTCGAACTGCCCGGTGAGTTCCCGGCCGACGCGCTCGCCGAGGCCGAGCGGCTGCCGGCGGTCGAGCGCGAGCGGTCCGAGCTCGAGTTCGTCACGATCGACCCGCTCGGCGCGCGCGACCTCGACCAGGCGATGCACCTCGCGCGCCGCGACGACGGGTACCGCGTGTCGTACGCGATCGCCGACCCCGGCGCGTTCGTCACGCCCGGCGGCGCGCTCGACCGCGAGGCGCACGCGCGCGGCGCGACGCTCTACCTGCCCGACGGCAAGATCCCGCTCTACCCGCCCGCGCTGAGCGAGGGCGCCGCGTCGCTGCTGCCCGGCGAGTGGCGGCCCGCGGTGCTGTGGACGATCGACCTCGACGCGGCCGGCGAGGTGGTCGAGCACGCGGTCGCGCGGCGGCTGGTGCGCAGCGTCGCCCAGCACACCTACGAGGATGTGCCGGAGCCGGTCGCGCCGCTGCTGCGCGAGATCGGGGAGTTGCGGCTCGCGGTCGAGCGCCGGCGGGGCGGCGTGCGGCTCGCCGTGCCCGACCAGGAGGTCGTGCCCGCGGACGGCGGCTACACGATCGCCTACCGCGTCCCGGGCCCGTTCGAGGAGTACAACGCGCAGATCTCGCTGCTGTGCGGGATGGTCGCGGCGAGCCGGATGCTG
Organism: uncultured Demequina sp.; assembly: GCA_937925595.1. The sequence goes on from CALALQ010000256.1 coordinate 4,934, forward strand.
GACGCGCGCGTCGGCATCCTGCGCACGCAGGCCGACCCGTCGCCGCGCGCGTTCGAGCGCGTGCGGCTGGCGGCGGGCGCGCTCGGCGTCGAGTGGCCGGTGGAGGAGCCGTACCCGGAGTTCGTGCGCCGGCTGGACGCCGCAGTGCCGGCGCACGCGGCGGTCATGCACGAGGCGTCGCGGATCGGCTCGGGCGCCGGCTACACGGTGTTCGACGGGGAGCTGCCCGAGCTCACCACGCACTGGGCGGTCGCCGCGCCCTACGCGCACGCGACCGCGCCGCTGCGCCGCCTGCAGGACCGCTACGTGTCCGGCTGCGTCCTCGGCGAGCCGGACCGGGCGCGGCTGCCGGAGCTGCCGGCGGCGATGACGACCGCGGGCCGCCGCGCGGGCGCCGTCGACCGCGCCGTGGTCGACCTCGTCGAGGCCGTGATCCTGCAGGGCCGGGAGGGCGAGCGCTTCGACGCCGTGGTGATCGACGACGACGTCGTCCAGCTGCGCGATCCCGCCGTGCGCGCGAAGGTCTCGGGCACGCCCGCGCCGGGCACGGAGGTGGTTGTCCGCCTGGAGCGCGCCGACCCCGCCACGCGGACCGTAGAGTTCGCCGTCTGATGCTGCTGGGCACGACGACCGACGGCGCGCCACTCGAGCTGAACCCGGACGACCTGACCACCCACGGGGTGATCGTCGGCATGACCGGCTCGGGCAAGACGGGGCTCGGGATCATCCTGCTCGAGGAGGTGCTGGCCGCCGGCGTGCCCACGCTGATCATCGACCCCAAGGGCGACATGGGCAACCTCGCGGGCGAGGACGTGACGATCTACACGCCCGGCTCGACCGCGGGCGTGCCGCTGAACGTGATCGGCTCGCT
>CALALQ010000257.1 GCA_937925595.1 uncultured Demequina sp.
GGTTCGCCGGGATCGTCGCGACGTCGTTGAGGTACATCGCGAGCGGGTCGTCGATGCGCTCTCCCAGCTTGAACGGCGTGGTGGGCACCGTGGGGCTCACGAGCACGTCGGCCTGCGCGAACGCCGCGGCGAAGTCGCGCTGGATGAGCGTGCGCACCTTCTGCGCGGAGCCGTAGTACGCGTCGTAGTAGCCGGCGCTGAGGGCGTAGGTGCCGAGGATGATGCGGCGCTTGACCTCGTCGCCGAAGCCCTGCGCGCGGGTCGCGGCCATGGTGCGCTCGACCGTCTCGCGCTCGACGCGCAGGCCAAAGCGCACGCCGTCGAACTTGGCGAGGTTCGAGCTCGCCTCCGCGGGAAGGATCAGGTAGTACGCGGCGAGCGCGTACTGGAACGAGGGGCAGTGCACCTCGACCACCTTCGCGCCAGCCTCTCGCATGAGCTCAAGGGACTCCTCGAAGCGCTGCTTCACTCCGTCCTGATAACCCTCGCCGCCCAACTCGTGGATGACGCCAACGGTCACGCCGCTGAGATCGCCCGACGCTCCCTCACGGGCCGCCACCACCACGCCGGGGACCGGCTCGGGAAGGCTCGTTGCGTCGTGCGGGTCATGGCCGCCGATGACCTCGTGCAGCAGCGCAGTGTCGAGCACGGTGCGGCCGCAGGGGCCGAGCTGGTCGAGGCTTGAGGCGAGAGCGATCGCTCCAAAGCGGGACACGCCGCCGTAGGTGGGCTTCACGCCGACCGTGCCGGTGACGGACGCGGGCTGGCGGATCGAGCCACCGGTGTCCGAGCCGATCGTCAGCGGGGCCTCGAACGCGGCGAGCGCAGCAGCGGAGCCACCACCGGAGCCGCCGGGGATGCGCTCAAGGTCCCACGGGTTGTGCGTGGGGCCGTACGCCGAGTGCTCCGTCGAGGAGCCCATCGCGAACTCGTCCATGTTGGTCTTGCCGAGGATCGGCATGCGGGCCTCGCGCACCTTGCGCGTCACGGTCGCGTCGTAGGGAGGGATCCAGCCCTCGAGGATGCGAGAACCCGCCGTGGTGGGCATGCCCTCGGTCACCACAACGTCCTTGATGCCGATCGGCACGCCAGCCAGCGCGGGAAGCTCTGCCCCTGCCGCACGGTCGGCGTCGACCGCCGCGGCGGTTGCGAGCGCCTCCTCGGCATTGATGTGGAGGAACGCGTGAACGTCGCCGTCGACGGCGGCGATGCGGTCAAGGTGTGCCTGGGTGAGTTCAACGGAAGTGACCTCCCCAGCTGCGAGAGCGTCGGCCATCTGAGCGGCCGTTGCGCGAGTCCAGTCGGTCATGCTTCCTCCCCAAGGATCTGAGGAACGCGGAAGCGGTCGTCCTCCGCCTGGGGCGCGGCGGCGAGCGCCTGCGCCGGGGTGAGCGACGGCTCGACGACGTCCTCGCGCACGACGTTCGCCATCGGAATCGGGTGGCTCGTCGTGGGGATGTCGGGACCCGCCACGCCGTCAAGCGTCGCGACAGCGTCAACGATCGCGTTGATCTGGCCGGAGAGGCGGTCGAGGTCGTCGTCGGTCATGTCGATGCGGGCAAGCGCGGCGAGGCGCGCGACATCCGCTCGGTCAAGGGAAGACATGAGGCGATTCTAGTGGCCGACGCTGGGGCCGGGGATTGCTCGCGGCTCACCCGCTCGGTGGTCCCGGCGCCGAGGGATCAGTTGGTCAGGCGAGCGGCTTGCTCATGTCCCACGAGTAGCCGAGCAGTCGCACTTCGCCATGTGCGTCCGGCTGGCCATCGACAGGGGTCACGGTGCCATCGGGGTTGTCGCGCACCACCCAGTCGAGATCGGGACGACGAATGAAGCCCATCTTCTCGTAGAGGCGGTGGGCGGCGTGCATCGACTCCATGGTCGACAACACGATCCCGGTGGCTCCGGACTCGATAGCGAGCTTCACGCCCGCGAGGGTGAGCGCCTTGCCGATGCCGCGACCGCGCTCGATGGGCGACACCGCGAGCATGCGCAGCTCGTATTCGCCGTCGGATGCGCGCTCAATGAAGGGGCTGCCCGGGGGCACCACGGTGAGGGTGCCGACGATGGCGCCTTCGCCCCGCTCGCCGTCCGCCATCGCGAGCAGGATCGCCTTCTCGGCACGGGCGTGGGCGTCACGGAGTGCTGGCACGTACGGGTGGGCTGCGTCGACCAGAGCGTCGGACAGGTAGGCGAGCGCGGTGAGCTCACCGATCTCGGCGAGCCGTGTCTGCTCGTCCGGTTGAATCACCCGGATGGTGCCCGTCATACCGTCCCCATTTCTCCTGTCTCAGCAGAGCCAATGTAACTAACGGCCCAAGCGCACCGCCACCCACCGCCCGGACTGGCGTGGTCAGGACAGCGCTTCTGCGCCGCCCTCGAGCAATGTGACGAACTGCTCCTCGGAAAGGATGGGGATGCCCAGCTGCCCTGCCTTGGTGGCCTTGGATCCTGCGTTGGCGCCCACCACGACGTAGTCGGTGTTCTTGGACACGGATGACGCCGCCTTGCCTCCGCGACTCACGATCGCTTCGGTAACAGAATCCCTGGTGAATCCCTCAAGAGACCCCGTCGCGACGAGCGTCAGACCGGCAAGCGTCTGCGGCGTGGAGTCGTCGACCTCGTCTTCCATGCGGACCCCTGCCGCGGCCCAGGCGTCCACGATCTCGACGTGCCATGGGACCTCAAACCATGCCTTCACGGACTCCGCGATGACCGGTCCCACGCCTTCCACGGCGGCCAGATCCGCTGCGCTCGCCTCGCGAATTGCAGGGAGCGACCGGAACTCGGTCGCGAGCGCGCGAGAGGCCGTGGGACCCACGTGACGGATCGACAGCGACACAATCACGCGCCACAGCGGCTGGTCCTTCGCGGCGTCGAGGTTCGCGAGCAGCTTGCGGCCGTTCTCCGCGAGTCCGCCGTCCTTGAGCTGGAACATCGGCACCTGAAGCAGCTGCTCTTCCGTGAGGTCAAACAGGCCAGCCTCGTTGGCGAGCACACCTGACTCGACGAGCGCCTGCGCCGCCTTGTCGCCCAGCACCTCAATGTCGAATGCGCCGCGAGACCCGATGAACGCGATGCGGTCGACGATCTGCGCCGGGCAGAACTGCGCGTTGGGGCAGCGCAGGTCCTTGTCGCCGGCCTTCTGCTCTACGAGCCCGGTTCCACACGCGGGGCACTCCCCCGGCATGACCCACTCGCGCTCCTTGCCGGTCCTCGCGGCCACTACCGGCCCCACGATCTCCGGGATCACGTCGCCGGCCTTGCGCAGCACGACGGTGTCGCCGATCAGCACTCCCTTGCGCTTGACCTCATGCGCGTTGTGCAGCGTTGCATAGGTCACAGTCGAGCCAGCCACCGTCACGGGCGTCATCACGCCGTACGGCGTCACGCGGCCCGTGCGGCCCACGTCGACGCGAATGTCCTCAAGCGTGGTGTGCACTTCCTCTGGAGGGAACTTGTAGGCGAGCGCCCAGCGCGGAGCGCGGCTCGTGGATCCCAACTGGGCCTGCACCGAGCGGTCGTTGACCTTGAGCACCGCCCCGTCGATCTCATGCACCAGTGAGTGCCTGCGCTCCTCGAGATCTTTGAGATACGCCTCCGCCTTGCCGACGCTGTCGACCACCGTGGCGAGCTCAGTCACCGGCAGTCCCCACGACGCGAGCACCTCGTAGATGCCGAACTGTGTGCCGATCGCGGGGTGCGGCTCGCTGTCGCCCCAGTCGAGCGCGCCGAGCGCGTAGGTGGTCACCGCGAGGGGTCGCGACGCGGTGACAGTGGCGTCCTTCTGGCGCAGCGAGCCGGCTGCCGTGTTGCGCGGGTTGGCGTAAGGCGCCTTTCCCTCTTCGAGCAGCGCCTCATTGAGCGCCTCGAAGGCAGCGACAGGCAAGTACACCTCGCCGCGGATCTCCACGAGTGCGGGAACGTGGTCACCCTTGAGCTCGTGCGGCAGTTCCTTGATGGTTCTGACGTTGGCCGTGACATCCTCCCCCACCGTGCCATCGCCGCGGGTCACACCCTGCGTCAGTGTGCCGTTCTCATACGTGAGCGAGATGGACAGGCCGTCGATCTTCGGCTCGCACACGAACGCCTGCTTGCCCGCGTCCCTCTCGACACGAGCGAGCCACGCCTCCACGTCCGCAATCGAGAACGCGTTGTCGAGGCTCATCATCCGCTCGCGGTGCTTCACTGACGAGAAGCCCGCCGCGACCGCGCCTCCCACCGTCTGCGTGGGGCTGGACTCGGTCACGAGTTCCGGGTACTGCGCCTCAAGCTGCCGCAGCTCTCGCTCGAGCGCGTCGTACTCGGCGTCGGAGACTGTTGGCTGGTCTTCCTCGTAGTACGCGTGCCGGTGCGCCTCGATCTCCTGGATGAGCTGCTGGTGTCTCGCGCGGGGGTCGGTCACGTCTCTATTCCATCACGGGGTTCTGACACGCGCGGGAGAGCGGCTACGGTATTCGGATGCGGAGGGTGACCGGACTGGCAGGAATGGCGTGCGCGATGCTCGCCTTGGCGGCATGCACGAGCGACCCCCAGCCCGTGCCAACCGTCACCTCAACGGTCGAGGTCCGCACCACGGTGACGGCCACGGCAACCCCAGAGCCGACCGTGGATCCCGCGTTCGTGCCCAACCCCTTCGCCCGCCCAGACTGGCTTGGCACCAACGCGCTCAAGCTCGACAAGAACGGCCTCGCGAAGCCGGGCGAGACGCCCGTCGAGCTGCAGAACCGCCAGTTTGAGCCCGGCCCCAGGACCCTCCCGGATCCCGATTCCGACGCATGGTTCGTCACCATCTCCGAGGTTCCAGAGGACGTCCTCGCCCGCTCCTCGTGGAAGAAGGAGTGCCCCGTCAAGCCTGCAGAGCTCGCATACGTGGTCATGCCCTATTGGGGCATGGACAACAAGCCCCACACCGGCGAGATGCTCATCAACGCCAAGTGGGCTGAAAAGGTCGCGGGCGTCTTCCAGTACATGTATGAAAGCCGCTTCCCCATTGAGGAGATGCGCGTCACCTCACACGAGGACGTCAACGGCGCGCACTTTGGCGACCAGAACACCACCATCAGCTTCGAGTGCCGCCGCACCACGGGCGGCTACTCCACGTGGTCGGCCCACGCGAGCGGCCTAGCGGTCGACATCAACCCGTTCAACAACCCCTGGGTGCGCAACGGCTACGTCTACCCCGAGCTTGCCAAGTCCTACACGGACCGCACGTGGCTGCGCCCCGGCATGATCGAGACGCGAAAGCAGATCATCGCCGAGTTCAAGAAGATCGGCTGGTCGTGGGGCGGCAACTGGGGCACGTTCGACGACTGGATGCACTTCTCCTCGAACAACCACTAGGCCGCAAGACCCTGGGCAGTGAGCGCGCTGCGCGCCACACTGGGAGGGTGACCATCCCGTCCCGAGCCGACATCGACGCCGCGGCGCTCGCGATTGCGCCGCACACTCGCCGCACGCCCATCATCGAGATCGACGGCGACACGCTCGGCATGGACGCCACGCTCGTCTTCAAGCTCGAGTACCTGCAGGTGACCGGAGCGTTCAAGGCGCGCGGAGCTGTCAACTATGTCGCCACCCAGCCGATCTCCCCAGCGGGAGTGGTCGCAGCGTCGGGCGGAAACCATGGCGCGGCCGTCGCCTACGCTGCTCGCCGCTTTGGTCACGAGGCCCACATCTTCGTTCCCACCACCTCGAATCCCAGCAAGGTCGAGCGGCTGAGGGACCTCGGGGCGCATGTGCACTCCGTGGGGTTCACCTATGGCGATGCGGCCGACGCTGCGGCGGCGTATCTCGACAAGCATGAGGCGACCTCGATAGCGGCATTTGACGATCCCGTCGTGATGGCGGGCGCGGCGACGGTCACCAAGGAGCTCGACGAGGCCGCGGCGAGCGGGGGCGGGCTCGATGGGGTGCTGCTCGCATGTGGCGGCGGCGGTCTTGCGGGCGGCGCGGCGGCGTGGCTCGGCGACCGCGTTCCCGTGGTGGCGTGCGAGACGACCGGCACCGCTTCCTATGCGGCCGCCGTCGAGGCGGGCGAACCGGTGACGGTGCCGATCAGCGGAGTCGCAGCGGATCATCTTGGCGCGCGGCAGATCGGCGCTACGCCGTGGGAGGCGCTGAGCGCTGTCGGTGCGCTGAGCGCGGTCGTGAGCGACGAGGACGTCCTCGCGGCACAGTCCAGGCTGTGGCGACTGCTGAGGGTGATCGTGGAGCCCGGCGTTGCTGCGCCGTTCGCCGCGCTCATGACCGGCGCGTACGTTGCCCCCGCCGGTGCGCGCATCGGCGTGGTGCTGTGCGGCGCGAATGTCGTGACCCCGCTGTCTTAGCCGGCACCGCGCGAGCCGCCACAGCGTCGGGCCGTCAGTACCTCACGTCGTAGCGCAGGTTGACGATGCCGCTCGCGAACCGGTGCACGTCCTTGAGGTCGAGGTCGATCTGGGCGTCGGCGGGCATGAAAGGCACTCCCCCGCCCGTGGAGATGGGCACCTGGTAGATCGAGACGCCGTCGATGAGCTCGGCGTCGAAGCACAGCTCGGCGAGCTGAGTGCCCTCCACGGTGATGTGCTTGTCGCTCGACGCCTTGAGTTCGCGGATCGCCTGGGGATTGAAGTCCCTGATGAGCGTGGTCTTGTCGGTGCTGGCAGCCGCGAGGGTCTTGGTGTAGACCCACTTGGGCGTCGCGTTCCACAGGTCGCTGAACTCGTAGTCGAGCGGCTTGAGGCCGGGGACGGTGCGCAGATTCGCCCAGTTGGTCATGGTCTCGTAGTAGCGCCGCCCGTACAGATACGTGCCCACGCCATGCATGCGCTCGGTGATGAACGCGAGCGTTTCGTCGTCAGGATCCGCCCAGTCGAAGGAGCGGTCCGAGCGACTGACATACCCGTCGACGCTGACGAGCATCGAGTAGATGAGGAGCCCCACGTGGCCGACGCTATCAGCGCTTCACCGCGTACCGCAGGAACATCCAACCACCCGCAAGGACCTGTTGATCGAGCAGCTCGAGGCTTGCGCGCACGCCCCCCGGCCACCACGGTGTCCCCCCGCCAAGGCACACGGGCACGATGTACCGCGCGACCTCGTCCACCTCTCCCTCGCGCAGCGCCACGGCCGCGAGCCCAGGACCGGAGATGCTCAGGATCCCGTCCGACGCTGCCTTGAGTTCTCGCAGCGCCTCACCGGTGAAGGGCTTGCCTTCGGCGCGGCTGAACACATGCTTGGGAGTGGATCGCCAGGCCCCGCGGTGTACCCGTCGAGCGACGTCATCATCGTGTAACTGAGCGTGGCCACGGGGCCTCCTAGCTGGTGCGGCGCTGGCGCGCCTCACCCATATTGCGCATCCACGCGAGCGCCTCGCGAATGAGCGCCATGTCGCTGCCGCGCGGTCCCACGAGGCTGACGCCCACTGGCCCACCCTCGACGCGCAGCAGCGGCACGGACAGCGCGGGTCGGCCCGTGATACCAGCAATCGAGGTGAGCGACAGGGTCGCGACGCGAACGGCCTCGAGGTCGTCGTCGGTCGCAGTGAGCAGTGGCGCGGCCGACGCTGCGGACGGGATCAGCAGGATTGCTTCGCCAAGGAGCTTGTCGAGTTCTTCGGCGAGGGCATCGCGGGCGGCAATCCCCTCCGCCTCTCGCTGGGCGGTGACGGCCGATGCTGCGGCAAAGCGTGCGGCAACGTCCGGTGCGAGGACTCCCGGGTGCGCGGTGACCCAGGCACCGTGCGCTCTCCACGCCTGGGCCTGCTGGGTGACGCGAAATGCCTGGTAGAGCTCGCCAAGGTCGGGGAGGGTGACACGCTCTGCGTTGGGAGCCAGCCCTCGCGTCGCCGTGATGAACGCCTGGGCCACTTCAGCGTCGGGCGTGAGCTCATTCTGCGGTACCAGGATGTGTTGGCTGGGGCGCGTGAAGGGGGCGCCTGACAGCCCCACCGCGGCGACGGTGAGCATGGTTTCGCCGTCGCGAGTGAGGTAGCCGACCGTGTCGTATCCGGGGGCCAGGGGCGTAACCCCGTGGAGCGGGATCGCGCCGTGGGTGGGCCGCAAACCCCACAGCCCCTGGTAGGAGGCGGGAACGCGGATGGAGCCGGCGGTGTCAGTGCCAATGCCGATGCTCGCCTGCCCCAGAGCGACCGCGCTCGCCGGGCCGGACGAGGAACCGCCAGGGATGCGGCCGGGCGCGGCCGGATTGGGCGGCGGGCCGTAGTCGGGATTGAGGCCCGCGATCGAGTACGCGAACTGGTCGGTCTGCGCGATGCCCACAACGCTCGCGCCGGCGTCGAGCAGCGCACGCACTGCGGGAGCGGTCTCAAACTCGAGAGGCGCGTGCTCAAGGTATTCGCGCACCCCGACGCCCTTGCGCTGACCCGCTATCGAGAACACGTCCTTGACCGCGAGGGTCTGGCCCTTGAGCGGGCCGTCGGCCGCTCCCGCGACGAGCGGCGCTCCCGCGAGCCGCCACACCCGAGTATCGATCGCGGGCGGCGGCGTGATCTCGTGCTGGTGCACCACCCGCCAGCGCCCGTCGTCCCCTTGACGCCACAACTGGCTGACGTAGCCGACACCGCCGCGCGCGGGACGGTTCTCGCTGATGACATACGACACTCCCGGCCCGGCGCGGTGGATGCGCACGGAGAACAAGGTGCGGGGCGGGGTCGCGGACTCCTCGCTCGCGATGATCGCTTCGAGCAGTCCAGCGGGTGCGGTCTCGCCATCGTCGATGGTCACAAGCGGCTCGGTCACGCGCTGGAAGCCTCCTGGACTCGTAGTCTTGGCACCGACAGTACCGCCGCGTTCCCCGTTTTGTCCGGAAGCTACCAGAGAGGATTCCCGTGCTCAAAGCCCTGCGCCGCAACCCGGCCAACACCCACTTGGGCCTGATGCTTGCGCTGACGTTCACCACGGGAATCGTCGATGCGGTCGGTTACCTGGGACTTGACCGAGTCTTCACGGGCAACATGACGGGCAACGTGGTGATCCTTGGCATGGCCCTCGCGGGAGACACGGGACTTCCCGTTGCGGGTCCGCTCGTGGCGCTTGCGGCCTTCATGGTGGGGGCCGCGGCGGCGGGACGGGCGCTTCGTGGAGCCGTCCCTGGCTGGACCCGTCGCCACACCGCATTGTTTGCGAGCGTGGGACTCGCGCTGGTCGCCGCTGCCATCCCCGCGGTCGCTTTCGATGCGCCGGGCCGGCCCCTTCGCTTCGCCGTCACCGCGCTGCTGGGCCTTGCGATGGGCTGCCAGGCCGCGACTGCCAGGCACTTCGCGGTGAAGGACGTGACCACCGTGGTGGTGACCTCGACCATCACAGGGCTGGCATCTGACTCCGTCCTTGGCCGGGGCACCGGCCAGCCATGGCAGCGTCGCGTGGGCGCCGTGGCTCTCATTGGACTGGGCGCGGTTGCTGGCGCGCTCATGCTGCGCGTGGACTTGGGCTTCGCCCTTGCCGTCGCCGCAGCGATCATTCTCGCGGCCGCTTGGCTGGGACACGCCACTCGCCCGCGCCCCATCCCGGTGGACGCCTACGACGAGGAGTAGGCGCTAACTCAGCGTGGAGTGCGTGACGCTGCCGCCCACCACCGTGAGCGCCACGCTCATCTGGCGCAGCTGCGGCGCAGTCGCCTCGTACGGGTCCGTCTCCATCGCGATGACGTCCCCAGGCATTCCGGGAACGAGCCAGACTCCGTGGAGTCGGCGGGTCGAGGCGCGCAGGGCCGCCTCGCGAGGCAGCTCCTGCTCCGCATGCCAGCTGTCCTGCTCGTCATCGGTGCGCGAGACCGCAGCTGCCATCGTCACCCACGGATCGAGCGGCGCCACGGGAGCGTCTGATCCCAGCCACAGCTGCGCTCCCGCATCGAGAAGGTGGCGGTACGCAAAGGCGCGCTCTGCGCGGTCAGCCCACACAGCGTCGGTCACCTCTCGGTCGTCGATCGCATGCTGGGGCTGAACCGAGGCAATGATGCGCAGCCGAGCAAAGCGCGGCAGGTCGGCCGCGCGAATGAGCTGTGCGTGCTCGATCGATCCGCGCGCGCCGCTCGCCTCGAACGCGTCAAGGGCGCGCGTGACGGCAAGGTCGCCGATCGCGTGCAGCGCCACCTCGAGTCGGCGAGCCCGCGCTTCGCGCAGCAGGTTCGCCAGCTCCCGGGGAGAGTGGGCGGCATGCCCGACGCTCGCGTCGGTTCCGTACGGCTCATAGGTCAGTGCGGTGCGGGTATTGAGGGAGCCATCGGAGAACACCTTGAGCGCGCCGACGACCACGCGGCCATCCGTGCCAGGCACAACGCTGCCGCCCACCCAGCCGCGCTGGTCCGAGGCGTCAAGGTGTTCCGGGTAGATGCCGGCGTGGACTCGCAGCGTGCGCAGCCCCGCAAGCACCCTGCCCTGCCACACCGCGACGTTGTCGGCCATCTCCAGGTCATGGATGCCAACCACGCCCCGGGCGGCGGCGCGCTGGGCGGCGGCGCGGACAAGAGCGGTGTCGTCACCTGCGACCTTTCCCAGGGCCACCTGAATGGCGAAGGCATCCGCCTCACGAAGCAGGCCCGCGGATGGCGCGCCAAAACGGGCGGCCGCGGCGCTGCTGAGCCACACCGAGTGCAGGTCGTGGCTCACCACCACCACCGAGCGACCGGGGAAGGCGAGGTCGAGGGCCTGTGCGGTAGGAGCGTCGGGCCAGAGCGCGTCTTGGAAGCCGCGCCCCACGATGAGGGCGTCCTGGGGGTTGGCGGCGACGAGGCGCTGCACCGCTTCCGCGGCCGAGGAGGTGCCAGAGACGTCGATGCGCGCGAGGAAGCGCGCCCATTGCGTGAAGTGGACGTGGGCGTCCCACAGGCCGGGCATGACCCAGCGGCCGTCAAGGTCGATCTGGTTGGCACCGGGCATGGGATCGAGGGCGCGACCCACGGCCGTGATGTGGCCCCTGTCGATCGCGATGTCAACGAGGCGGCCGTCGCCGATGACGCGCACGCGACGCAGCATCAGCGATTCCATGAGCACACCTTAGTGGCGCTCAAACGCGACAAGTTACAGGCTGGAAAGGCGCGCTGGAGCCGTCGGAAATGGACCAGGAATGAAGAGGCGGCCACCGGCGCGAGGGGGGGGAATTGGCGCCGGTGGCCGCGTGGAGAGCGAGAGGTTAAGCCTCGACGCTCTCCTTAACCCGGGCGGCAGCGTGCACTGCGCCCAGGTAGCCAAAGACGGTGGCCGGAGCGATCGTTGATCCGGCACCGGGATACGTGCGACCCATGACCGACGCCGTGGTGTTGCCAGCGGCATACAGGCCCGGGATGACCTTGCCCTTCGTGTCGAGCACGCGAGCGTGCTCATCCGTGAGCAGACCGCCCTTGGTGCCTAGGTCACCAGGGACGATCTTCACCGCGTGGAAGGGGCCCTTCTCGATGGGGCCGAGGTTGGGGTTCGGCTTCACGCCGGGGTCGCCGTAGTAGTTGTCGTAGGCCGTGTTGCCGCGGCCGAAGTCCTCGTCGACGCCCGTCTTGCAGAAGCCGTTGAAGCGCTCGACCGTCTCACGCAGCACCGCGGGGTCGATGTCGATCGCCTTGGCAAGCTCGTCGAGAGTGGGCGCCTCAAAGTAGGTGCCAGCCTCCTTGAGCTTCTTGATGCCGCCAGCCAGTCCTGCGTTGAAGAGGTACTTGCGGCGGTGACGAGCGTCCATGATGAGCCAGCACGGAATGGTGGGCGTCTCCTTGTTGTGCTCAAGGATGACGTGGCCCACGTCAACGTAGCTCGCGGACTCGTTGACGAAGCGGCGACCGGCCTGATCCACCATGATCGAGTACGGATCCGATCGCTCGTTGAGCACGAAGGCCTTCGAGCCGTCCGGCATGGGGATCGAGGCACCCCACCATGCGTCGTCCATGAGCGCGACGTCCGCGCCCGCGTCGATGCCCACCTGGATGCCGGCGCCAAGGTCACCCTCAGGGGCCGAGCTGTAGCCGGGGATGCCGTGGTACTTCTCGCGCCACTCGGTGTTGTGAGCGAAGCCGCCGGTGCCGAGCATGACGCCCGCGTTGGTCTTGTAGGTGACGATGCCGTCCTCAGTGGTCACCTCAGCGCCGATGACGGCACCCTTCTTGTCCTTGATCACCTTGGTGATGGGGCTGTTGAGGTGAACCGGGATGCCCATGTCCTTGACGATCTGCATGAGGCTGCTTGCGTACGCGCCGCCAAGGCCCACGAGCTTCTTGCCGGTGATCGCCCCCCACAGGGTGCGGCCCACGACGCGCGCGCCGCGAACAAAGCCGGAGAAGCTGGACCACGCGCGACTCAGCAGCCACACATCGTCGGTCTTGATGGGCATGGGGACACCGCCCTTGGCGCGGGACTTGTCGAACCAGTCGCCAAGGCGCTTGGAGTTGAACGGCTCCGCCTCAACGGAGCGGCCACCGGCCATGCCGCCCGGCAGGTCCGGGTAGTAGTCGGGGTAGTCCTTGCTCATGGCCCACTTGAGGCCCTTGCTGCGCAGGAAGTTGTAGACCACGGGAACGGTCTCGAGGAAGGCGCGACGGCGCTCGATGCTCGAGGCGGGGCCGACATCTCCGATGGATGCCTCCATGTATGCGAGTGCGTCCTCAAACGAGTCGTGCTTGCCCAGCTTGACCATGTCGGGGTGGTTCGGCATCCACAGACCGCCGCCACTGATGGAGGTGGTGCCACCCCACTTGTCTGTGCTCTCGACAATCTCCACGACAAGGCCCGCGTCCTTGGCTGCGATAGCGGCGCTCATGGCGGCAGCGCCAGAACCGGCGACCAAGAGGTCGACTTCGCGATCCCAGTTCGTCATTATGTCCTCCACAACAATCCGGACATCGTTGTCCGGTTGCTAGTGTAGCCGCGTGAAGGTGGGTGCCAAGACCAACCGCGGACCCAGCGCCGGGCCGGCGAACCGGGCGGCACTCATTGCTGCCGCGCGCGAAATCTTCAACGAGCAGGGCGTCAATGCGCCGCTGTCGGCGGTCGCAAAGAAGGCGCGCGTTGGACAGGGATCGCTCTACCGCCACTTCCCCGATCGCATCTCGCTCGTGGTCGCCGTCTTCGAGGCGAGCTTCGAGCAGCTCGACGCGCTCGCCGCCGATCCCCACAGCACATTGCGCGACCTGTGCGAACTCATCACCCTCGAGACCGAAGGCACTGCCGCGTTCTTCTCACTCATCGGCACCGACGACGGGCCAGACGAGCGCATGAACATCTTTGAGCAGCGCCTGCGTGCAGTCATCGCATCCAAGTGGGACGCTCGCGATGGGCTGATGGGGCCGAATGCCACGATCGACGACCTCATCCTCGCGATCGGCATGATCTCCGGTGTCACGCAGCGAGCGCCTCGCGCACACAGGCACGAGGTCGCCACCGCTGCGTGGGAGCTGGTGCAGCGCGGGCTGCGCTCCTAGGTGTCGCGGCCCGACGCTGTCGCCGCCTGGGCCTAGAGCTCGCCCTTCCGCGCTCCCGCCCACAGGTCGACGCCCGCTTCGACGGCCAGGTCATCGATCGCGGCAAGTTCCGCGTCAGAGAACTCGAGGTTCGCGAGCGCGCCCACGGAGTCCTCGAGCTGCGCAACAGAGCTCGCGCCGGTGACGATTGAGGTGACGCGCTCATCGCGCAGCGCCCAGGCGATCGCCATCTGCGCGAGCGACTGGCCGCGGCTCGCCGCGATGTCGTTGAGGCCGTTGAGGCGGCGCACCATGTCGTCCGTGAGCCAGCTCTTGTCGAGCGACGAGCCCTCCGTGGCGCGCGAGCCCTCCGGGATGCCTCCCAGGTACTTGCCCGTGAGCATTCCCTGCGCGAGCGGCGTGAAGCCGATGACTCCGACACCCACCTCAGCTGTCGCGTCGAGCAGCCCCTCGGTCTCGATCCAGCGGTTGAGCATGTTGTAGCTGGGCTGGTGGATGAGCAGCGGCGTGCCGAGTTCGCGCAGCAGCCCCGCCATGACGCGAGTGCGCTCCGCGTCGTAGGACGAGATGCCCACGTACAGCGCCTTGCCCGCGCGCACCGCGGCGTCGAGCGCCCCAGCGGTCTCCTCGAGCGGGGTCGTGGAGTCGAACCGGTGCGAATAGAAGATGTCGACGTAGTCGAGGCCCATGCGGCTCAGGGACTGGTCAAGGCTCGCGAGCATGTACTTGCGACTGCCGCCACCCTGTCCGTAGGGACCCGGCCACATGTCCCAGCCGGCCTTGGTGGAGATGATGAGCTCGTCGCGGTACGGCTTGAAGTCACTCGCGAGCACGCGACCGAAGTTCTCCTCGGCAGAGCCATACGGCGGGCCGTAGTTGTTCGCGAGGTCGAAGTGCGTGATCCCCATGTCAAAGGCACGGGTGAGGATGGCGCGCTGGCCATCGAGGGGACGGTCGCCGCCAAAGTTGTGCCACAGCCCAAGGCTCAGCACGGGCAGGTCAAGGCCCGAGCGGCCGCACCTGCGGTACAGCATCCTGCCGTCGTAGCGGTCGGGGTCTGCCTGAAAGGTCACGATTCTCCTCTGAGTGCGGTAGTCCCCCCACAGTCAGCGCGTGATAGTTGCCTGGCCAATCACGCGAGTGCCCTGGTACATCACCAGGGACTGGCCGGCGGCGACGCCACGCATGGGCGTCTCAAGCGTCGCCGTCACGGTGTCCCCCTCACGAATGACCGACGCTGCGACGGCTTCTCCGTGCGCCCTCACCTGCACATGGAACGGCGTGGGCTCGCTCGCCGGAACGTCGGGAGCAAGCCAGACCACAGCGTCGGCCCTCAGCTCGCGAACGGTGAGCAGCGTCTCCGGACCCACGGTGACGACATTGCGCTGGGTGTCGATGCCGGTGACGTAGCGGGGCGCGCCGTCGGCGGCGGGGCGAGGCAGGCGCAGTCCCTTGCGCTGGCCCACGGTGTACGCGTACGCGCCCGTGTGGGCGCCGACGACCTCGCCGTTCTCGTCGATGATCTCGCCGGGTCGCTCGCCGAGGGCGCGCTCGAGGAAGCCCTTGGTGTCGCCGTCGGCGACAAAGCAGATGTCGTAGGAGTCGGGCTTGTTGGAGACGCCCAGGCCGCGGGCCCTGGCCTCTTCGCGCACCTCAGCCTTGGACGCGACGCCGCCGAGCGGGAACATCGCCTTCGCGAGCTTCTCCGGCCCCATCACCGCGAGCACATACGACTGGTCCTTGGCGGGATCCACGGCGCGGTGCAGTTCTCGCACACCATCTTCGCGGATCACGATGCGCGCGTAGTGACCGGTGGCGACGGCGTCGAAGCCGAGCGCCTCCGCGCGGGCCAGCAGGGTGTCGAACTTGATGTGCTCATTGCAGCGCACGCACGGGTTAGGAGTGCGTCCTGCCTGGTATTCGCTCAAGAAGTCCTTGACGACGGTGTCGTGGAATTCGTCGCTGAGGTCCCACACGTAGTACGGGATGCCCAGGATGTCCGCGGCACGACGCGCGTCATTCGCGTCCTCGATGGAGCAGCAGCCGCGACTGCCGGTGCGGAACTCGTCGCGATTCCGGGACAGCGCCATGTGGACGCCAACCACGTCGTGGCCAGCCTCCTTGGCGCGCGCGGCAGCGACGGCAGAGTCGACTCCGCCGGAGAGCGCCGCAAGAACCTTCACGGCATCAAGGGTACGTGGAGTCCACCACCTCGTAGACGCCGGGCCGCGCATCCAACAGTCCGACGGTGCGGCGGGCGGCCTCTTCGACGTGCACCTTGGGATGCTTGTCAGTTCCGTCCGGGTACCACGTGCCAGGGCCGTGGAAGGTGCCGTACCTGATGACTACACCTGGATAGGCGAGAGTCGCTGCTTCGAGATGCGCAACGGCCTTGCGAGCCGGGCCAGGGACGTCGAAGGCAATCGACTGGGCCACGAAGCGCTCGGCGCCAGCGGCTTGTGCGGCGGCAATGAGAGCGTCCGTTCCCTGCGTGCGGACCTTGTTGAGGGAGAGCAGCTTGAACGGAATGAGTGCCGACCTCGACGGCAGGTCCGTCACCTGGTGCACGACGACGTTGGGGCCATATGCGGCGACCTCCTCCGCGAGCGCGGGGTCGAACAGGTCGCGCACCACTGGTGTCGCGCCCACCGACTCGAGCCACATCGCTCGCTCAGGTTTGCGGGTCAGGCCCGCGACGTCATGACCAGCTTCAATGAGGGCGGGAACCAGCTGCCTGCCGATCGCCCCCGTTGCACCCGCGACAAAGATCCTCACGGATCCACCCTGCCAGGTGGCGCGCCTTCTCTACCTCTGCCCCGCCGCGCGATCCGGGAACCCCACCACCTGGCTCCCACTCACATCGGCTTCTTTGCCGCCGCGCGCGCCGCGGCCACCACCTCTGGGAGGGCGGCAAGCAGCGCCTCGATGTCTCCTGCGGTGGTGGTGTGGCCAAGGCTGATGCGCAAAGCGCTCGTCGCCTCCGATTCTGTGCGACCCAGCGCGAGCAGCACGTGGCTCGCGTCCACGACGCCCGAGGTGCACGCCGACCCCGTCGACACTTCAATGCCCTTGAGATCGAGCGCGGTGAGCATCGCTTCTGCGCTGGCACCGGGGAAGATCGCGTTGACGATGTGCGGGCTGACGTGGGCGCCGCCCATGACGATGGCGTCAGGCACGGCGGCCGTGAGTCCCGCGAGCAGCTGCCCTCGCAGCCCCTCGAGCCGTGGGCGATCCGATGGCAGGTCGCCCACGGCTTCGTCGAGCGCGGCGGCAAACGCGGCGGCACCGGCCGCATCCAGCGTGCCGCTGCGGGCGCGCTGCTGTCCGCCACCCCTCGCAATCGGGGTCAGCCGCGCTCCCCTCTTGGCGATCAGCGCACCGATGCCGACCGGCCCGCCCACCTTGTGTGCGCTGACAGACATATACGTGAGTCCCGTATCCGCGAAGTTCACGTCGAGGTGACCCACGGCCTGGACGGCGTCGGAGTGGACCGGAACCCCAGCGTCGGCCGCGAGCGAGACGATCTCGCCAATGGGGTGGATGGTGCCCACCTCGTTGTTCACCCACTGCCATGCCACAAGTGAGACGCGCGGCAATTCGAGCGTCAGCCCTGGCACATCGCTTACGAGCACGCCGCCGAGCACCTTAACCGGGTCGAGCACAGAGTGATGCTCGTACGCGCTCGCCGCGATGAGTCCGTCAGCGCTCGCGATTGCGAGGTTGTTCGCCTCCGTCGCGCCTGAGGTGAAGATCACCTCCGTGGGGTGCGCCCCCAGCGCGGCCGCAATCCGCTCTCGAGCCTCCTCGAGGATGGCGCGAGCCCTGCGACCCGCGCCGTGGATCGACGACGGGTTGCCCACCTGCTCGTGCGCGGCGAGCCACGCATCCCGCGCGCTGTCGCGAAGCGGCGTGGTCGCAGCATGGTCGAGGTAGTGGGGCACAAGCCAACCCTAGGCCGCTCGGCCGGTCAGTTCACCTCGCGGCACTGACAGGCACCGCTCGCGAGTTCACCTCGCGACCCAGCTCCCTCCGCCCGCGCCGCCGCGCCACTTGCTCACTTCACCTCACAGGCGTGGCCGTTGAGCGTGAACGCCGTCGGCTCATTGAGCGCGCCCGAGAACCCGCCCAAGAAGCCAAAGGTGATCCGCTCCCCCGGCTTGAGCTTGCCGTTGTAGTGGAGGTTCTCGACGCTCACGGCACTGTCGGTCTGCGTCACGTCGCCGCTCCACAGCTGGGTGATCTGCTCGTTGCCGGTGAACGACCAGTCGAGGGTCCAGCCACCGATCGGCTCCGTCCCGATGTTCTTGAGCCATACCTGGGTGTTGAAGCCGCCCGGCCACACGCCATGGATGATGTACTCCACCTCGCAGTACGGAGCGGGCGGCTGAGGCACGTCGAGCGCGATGCCGAGGATGATCGGGTCGTGGTCGGAGGTCCGGTACATGTCCGGAGCGAACAGACTGTCGATCTGCCCCGCCGACTTGAAGTTGGTGTTGTAGTCCAGCACCGGCACCTCATCGGAGTTGATGTGGAACTCCGTCACACCCGTGACCTGCTCGAGCATCGCCGGGGAAACCAGCGCGTAGTCGAGGTAGCCCCACTGGCCGTCGAACACGTAGCTGTAGCCGCCAAGGCTGAGGTCCGTGTAGCCCGCGTCGATGAACGTCGAGATGGGGTCCTCCATCGCGTACGAGTTCATGTCGCCCATGACGATCACGTCCTGGTCGCCATTGCCGGCCCCGCCGCTCGCGATCCAGTCAAGAATCGCCTGCGCCGCCTTGGTGCGCTCGGCGTTCCAGCAGCCGGCACCGTCGCCCTGGTCCGCGTCGGGACCACTGCCGCTGGGGCACGAGCCCTTCGACTTCAGGTGGTTCATCACGAGCGTGAGGTCCTCCCCGGTCGCGAGCTCGGTGAACGACTGGGCCAGCGTCGGGCGGTGGTGGTCGTCGTTGAACCGGGGGTCGACGCTCGAGTCGAGCACCGTGTGCGGCCCAGCGAGCGCGACCGTGTCCGTCCGGTAAATCGCGCCCACGCGGATCACGTCGGTTCCCAGCACTCCGGTGTCGACGCTCGCCCACACATCGGTCCCCTCGAGCGCATTGAGGCCCGACGCTAGGTCGGCTGCCGCGTCGACGCCCGGCGTGTTCTCCAGTTCCATGAGGCCAATGACATCGGCATCGAGAGCGCCGAGCGCTGCGAGCAGCTTCACTCGCTGACGCTCGAACTCGAGCGCGCTCTCGGCGCCGCGGCACTCCTGCTCGTTGCCGACCGGCCCACACTGCGCGCCACCGGCGTTGAGGGTGAGGAAGTAATTGAGCACGTTGAAGCTCGCGACCTTGAGACGGCCACCCACCTCTTCGGGCGCCGTGGGGCGCGGGTTCTCGCTCACGAACTCCGGGACCACGCCGCCAGGAACCAGCCCGGTGTCGCTGAGGTCCTGCACCGGGCGCACCCGGTAAGCGTTGGGCGAGGCGCTGTTGCCTGCCCACGTGTAGGTCATCACGCCGGTCAGCCCAGTCACCGAGTCGCCGCCCCTGATGGGGTTGTCGGCGGTGAGCGGGTTTCCGCCTCCGCCGAACACGACGGGGTCGCCGTTCTGGTTCTGCAGCGCGTCATCGATCTTGATGCGATTGAGGTTGTTGGCCGCCTGCACGGCGGCCGCAGCGGCCCCCGGCGCGGCCACGGCGGTGGGCTGGTCGAGGCGATCGCCGCTCGAGAGCACCAGTTCGCCAAAGCGGCCCAGCTGGAAGTACTCGGTCACAGAGAGCTCCTGCTCGAAGGTGACGAGCATTCCCTCCCAGCGCTCCGGTTCGGTGAGCGAGGCGAATGGCATCTCCACGACGGCTGGCGTCACCGCGTTGCCGCTCGAGACCACGTCGATGCCCGTCACCGAGCTCAGCTGTGTCTGCCCCTCGAACTCCCCCACCGTTCCGGTCACGCGCACCTCGTCGCCAAGGCTCACCGAGTTGTTGTTCCCGTTGAAGACGAACAGGCCCTCGGAGGTCGCCGGGTCATCGTCCGCGTCCGCGTCCCTCGACTGCACGTAGAAGCCACGCAGCGCGGGCTGCGCGCCCTCGTAGTCACCCACGACGATGCCCTCGATCGTCACGATCTGGTTGTTGAGCGGCGAGGTCTCGCCCGATCCCTGCACCGCGCTGATGGGCGTGATGCCGCCGCTCACGGCGAACGTCGCGGTGACATCCGCGGCCATGGTGTCCGGGGGATCGTTCGCATCGAGATCACTGACCGACGCTGCGGTCACCACCGCGGTGCAGCTCGCCTCATCCGGCAGCGCGGTGCTCGGCGTGAACGTGAAAGTGGTGGGACCGCCCGTGACCGCGCCGGCCACATGCGAGCCGGCACAGCTGAGGCTGATCGCGCCACTTGCGAGCGCGACCGGCTCCGAGAACGTCACGGTCACCACGGCGCTCGGGTGCACGCCCACGGCCCCGTCCGCCGGGGCGATCGACGTCACCGTGGGCGCCGCGTCCTCGACCGGCCCCCCGCCACACGTCGCGGTGTGCGAGCCCAGCCCGTCGAAGGTGTTGTTCGCGTAACCGACCCACTCGTCGGCTGGGTCGAACGCCGTGCTCCCGTCCGTGCGACCCGAGCAGATGGTCTCGGCCCGCCTAATCGTGTTGTCGGCCGTCGACGTCAGACCAGTGCCCCACTCAGTTCCGGGGTCAACGCCGATCTGTCCGATCACGTCGAGCGTCCCGCCGGGGCCCACGAGCGCGATCGCGTCGTCGCCGTTGAAGAAGCCAGAGCCGCTGGTCAGGTCTGCCTGCGCAAGGATCGCAGCATCAGAACTCGCATGCGCGAGCACGAACACGTCCCCGGCCGCGAGCGTCCCGCTCAGCGCGATGGTCAGCCCGGGGGTGGTGCTGCCGTTGAAGTACTGCACCACGCTGTAGCCGGTGAGACTCACGTCGGCTCCGGTGCCGTTGTAGATCTCGAGCGCCTTGTTGTTGGAGCTGCCTTCGACGTACTCCGAGAAGAACAGGTCGCTCGCGACACCCTCGTCACCGACGGCGGTGGGTGCCGCGATGAACGTCGCACCCACCAGCAGCGCACTGAGGGCCGCGGCCGCAGTTCTCGCTCGCAGTCGGGTGGACTCAGCAGACCTAGCGGTGCCGAACGGTGCGGGGCAATGCGAAGACATGAAGACTCCCTTGTCCGATTTGTCGCAATAGTCCCACGGTACGGACTCGTCGCAACTTCCGCGAACTGGGCCGTCCCGTGGGGAGCGCGCGGGCGGCGCGGGCGGGGTGACGGAGCCGAGGGCGGGCGCCGCTAGGAACCACCCGCGCACAGCCCTATGACCCGCCTTACGCGAAGGCGGGTGCGGGGCGGCTCGCTAACGGCGGCGACGCATCGACGGGCGTCGCAAACGCCGGCACCCATTCACGCTCCGGATCCACCGTGGCAGGCGGCTTGAACCACACGTGCCCCTCATGGACCCGTATCTCCCACCCGAAGTCATGCAACCGATGGTGGCAACCCACACACAGCAGCACACCGTTGTCGATGTCGGAGCGGCCCTCCATGGACCAGAACGTGATGTGGTGAACGTCGCAGCGCGCCACGATCTCGCCGCAGCGCGCGCAGCCCTTGTCACGAATCGCGATCGCGATTCGCTGGGCGGGGGTAAAGCACCTGGTAGCGCGGCCAAGGTCGAGCGGCAGCCCAGCTCCGCCCATCACTGCTGGCATCACGGCCATGTCCACGGCGAATCGGCGCAAGGCCTCGAGGCTGATAGGTCCGGACAGCCCGTGGCAGTCGGCCACTCCCTCGCCAGACTTCAACGCCTGCTCGTCGACGGTCACGACCATCACCGTCTTGGTCCCGGACGCGGGGTCCTGGCAGCCCATTGAGTGGTTGGCCATGGCGGCAAAGACGTCGGCACGGATCTGACCCTCGTTGCGACGCTCGCCGTCGGGCAGGTCGCGCTCGGTGCCCATCTGCTTGCGGACCTCGCCCTCGATCCACGTCACGAGCGGCGCCGCAGTGGTCACATCGAGCCGCCCGTGGATCCCCACCATGCCGTCCGACTCTCGCGAGAACGTCACGTACCTCTGCGCACGGTGGCGGCGGTCGCGCTCGCGCACGGCCTCGTGGTCCGCCGCGAGCTCACGATCACAGCGCCGCGCAAGCTCCTTGGGCGTCATGCGAATCCCGGCCTTCACGAGCGCCTGCTCCAAAGACACAGTGGGAGCACTCAGCGCCTCAAGCAGCCCGCGAATCATCACCGCCTTCTCGGAGGCAAGCTCTCCAGCTGCCACGGCTCGGGAGATCGTCTCAAACAACACCGCGGACTCCGCATAGCCCGGCCCGGAAGCCCCCACCAAGAGGCCGTCTGCGCCCAGCCCCGCATCAGCGTCGGCCATTGCCTTGCCGACCGAAAGGAGCCGGCTGGCCTCCCCCGTCGACATCTGACCGCGCTGCGCCACGAGCGACGGCGCCCCCGCGAATCCCTTGGCGCGCGCGTAACGATCGCGCCCCGCGTCAACCGTGGACAGCGTCTCGATGCGCCGAGCGAGCGTGGCCATGATCGCCTCCGCTGACGTGCGCACGCGCCCCAGCGCGGACAGCCATTCGGCCGCCTGGTCACCTGTGAGACCCTCCGGATCCACGCCATTGAGCGCGGCGAGGGCCACCGCGTGCTCGATGATCGCGTCCGTGGAGATCTGCATGACTCAAGTCAAACAGGGACCACTGACATAAAGGCCAAAGTGCCCAAATCTGTGGAAAACGCGAGCCGGGCCTACGCCCCCCGCACCTCACGGATCCGCGCAATCGCGGCAGGCAGCACATCGAACAGCGAACCCACCACGCCAAAGTCCGCAATCTCGAAGATCGGCGCGTCAGGGTCAAGGTTCACGGCCACGATGGTTCCGGACGCCTGCATGCCGCCGCGGTGATGCACGGCACCCGAAATACCAGCGGCGACGTAGAGCGCGGGCGTCACGGTCGTGCCCGTCTGGCCCACCATGTGCTCGTGGCTGATCCAGCCCTCGTCGGTCGCGTCACGAGACGCGCCGACAGCCCCGCCAAGCAGCTCGGCGAACTCGCGGATCAGCGAGTAGTCGCCTCCGGTTCCGCGCCCACCGGACACCACAACGGGGGCCTCGGCAAGGGGAACACCGTCCGACGCCTCAACGGCTTCCACCGCAACCACGGCTTCTCGCGTGGTCGGGGGCTCAAAGGCAACGGCCACCACGGCGGGCGCGTCTGCACCCTCAACGGGAACAGCCTGCGTCGTGTTGGGCCGGATGCCAACGATCGCGCGATCGGCGACGATCCGCGTGCGCACGTTCCAGGTGGCCGCGAACACGGTTTGGAAGGTCTCAACATGGCCGTCGACAAGCTCCGCACCAGCAGCATCAACCACCACACCGGCCCCGGTCGCCAAAGCAAGGCGCGTCACGATCTCCTTATTGACGAAGGTCGAGACAACAACCAGCACATCGGCAGCACCCACGGCCGCCTCGAGCGCCGCCGCGACGGCAGCAGCCACCCGCACCTGCGGCGCGACCACACGCACCTCGGTGGCGCCGTATTCACCCAACTGGGCCACAGCGTCGGGCCCGGGCTCTCCGCCAAGCCACACCGCAACCACATCGCCAAGCGAGCGGCCAAGCGTCAGCGCCTCGAGCGTGGGCTGGGAGACCTCGTCACCGTGACGCTCAACGAGAACGGCAACCGTCGTCATGCGAGCCCCCTCTCGATGAGGAAGTCGGCAAGCAAGCGGCCGCCCTCCCCCGTGTCCGTGACGATGACCGGCGTGCGCGCCTCGCGCGGGGACGCATCGACAACAACGGTGCGCGCGGCGCCAGCCCCAACGGTCGCGGCGTCAACGCCAAGATCAGATAGCGACCACGTCTCCACCACCGCGGTGCGCGCGGCCATGATCATCTTGAAGTTGGGGTAGCGCGGCTTGTTCGCCTCGTCGGTCACGGACACGACCGCGGGCAGCGGAGCAGACAGCGTCTCGTGCGCGTCGGGCAGGTGCCGCTCGATGGTCGCCACTCCGTCGGCGACAGACAGCGACGACGCCAACGTCAGCTGCGCCCAATCGAGTTCCACCGCGAGCGCCGTTGGCAGCATTGACGTGAGCCCGTCGAGAGCCGCCATGCCCGTAATCACCAGGTCCAGCGGCGCCTCGTCGTGCACACGCCGCACCGCCGCAGCCAAGACCCGCGCGGTCCCAAACACATCGGACCCGGCGATCGCAGCGTCGGACACGTGGATTGCCCGCCCAACGCCCAACTGGAGGGCCTTACGCACGGCGGCCACAGCGTCCGGCCCGCCAACGGTGAGCGCAATCACTTCCCCGGAACCCGCCGCCTCGACGAGCTGCAGTGCGGCCTCGACCGCGTTCTCGTCGAGCTCGTTCATGGAGCCGTCGTCAGCAGTGCGGGTGACGGTGCCGTCCGTGAAGGAGCGGTTGGATTGGAGGTCGGGCGTGAACTTGACGGTGACGAGAACGCGCATGGGCTCAAGCCTAGTGGTGGCCCGGTTGGGCGTTATGCCCGACGCTATGCCCGGCTTACTCGCCCACCTTCAGTGGCCGCGTGGCAGGGACCACCGCGAGCGCGAGCACCGACACGATGCCAACGACAAGCAGGCGGGATGGAGCAGTTGGGACTATAGCGAGACCCTGGCATCCGTCTCGACCTCAGGTACGCCTGTGCAGTCGAACCATAAGATCGACCCGTGGGAGTAGTCGGGAGTGAGCGGACGACCGCGCTGCTACTTGTTGGCGTAGTACTAACCGCCGGTCTTGCAGGATGCACCCAAGAACCGCAGCCCGACCCCAATCCAAGCGGACCCTTCTCAGCTGCGATTGTGGCTGCAACGCGCTCCGGTGTAGACGCGTCGCAAGTTGAGATTCTCGAACGAGCGAACAGTCTGGGCGAAGTCACCTTTGAAGATCTTCGGGAAGCCGTGTCGAACACCTACTCGTGCCTGGACGGTCACAACATCCAGCACACCGAGACGATTTCCACGGCCCCCTGGGGATCTCAGACGCTTCGCTACGACATGCGAGTCCCTTCGACTCAAGACACCGACGCTGCGGTCGCGCTCGCCGATGAGTGCGCGCGGCTATTCTCCGGCGCCGTCGAGACGCTCTACTCGTCTCAACCGGTTGAGGTCGCGCGACAAGACACCTGGCGTGCGGAGTTTGTCGTACCCGCGTTGCGTGCGTGCCTTGACGATGCGGAAGTACCCTACGATCTCGACGCCGACTTTGCTGAACTGAACGACGTGGCATTCGCGGCAGCGGCGGGCGGTGGTAACCAGCAGTTGAAGGAGTGCGTCGTGAACATCAGCGAGACGGGCTTCTGAGGACAGTGACCACGGGTCTCCTGGGCAGCGTTCGCGAACCGGTGGGGCGAGCAAAAACCGCTGTGGCAGATTGGCGGACGCGTCGAGTTGAGTTAGTCTCGCCAGCAACGCACTGTCGCGCTTACGAGGGGGATTGACGCAGGACATGGCATCGAAGGCACGCTCTGGTGGGCTCGCGATTGCGGTCGCGCTCGCCCTCATCGCCCCGCTCGCGGCGGGCATCACTCTCGTCATCGCGCGGTCGGGCGAGTCTCCCCTCGAGTCAGCGTCCGAGGTTGAGCCGCTCGTGGGTGCCGTCGAGCGGGCCGAGCGCTACCAAGAAGCCACCGTGGCGATCACCGTCAAGTTCGCGACGGCCCTGTCCCCCGCGACCAACGCGTCGGGCACGCTGACAGCCCTCGCCCTCGCTCCAGGCAAGGACGTGAATACCGGCACCGTCGCAGGCTCCGTGAACAACGCCAAGCTCGTCGCATATAGCTCGAAGTCGCCGCTCTTCCAGGACATTTACCGCGGCCTCAAGGGCGCGGACGTCAAGACCGCGCAGCAACTGCTCACGGACCTCGGCTTCTACTCGGGCGCGATCGACGGCGATGCCGGCCCCGCCACGGAGAAGTCCATCAAGGCCTTCAACGCCAAGTACGGCTGGGGCAAGGACAACGGCACGCTGGGCCTCGCGAGCCTCGTATGGGTGGGACAAGCGCCCGTCACGGTCGCCGAGGTCTCCGTCACCCTTGGCCAGCAGGTGAGCCCCGGCACGGAGCTGTTCACGACCACCGCCGGCCTCGCATCGATCGCGGTCACCGAGACCCCCAACCTCCCCTCGGGCGGCGACACCACGCTCACGGCCAACGGCGTCACCGTCCCCTACGTCGTGGGTTCGGGTGCCGTGACGGAACCCGACGCCGTGGCCGAGATCGCGGCGACCATGGGCACCACCACGGAGGGCGTGGGCACGGTCGCCCTGGTAGAGCCGCAAGTTGTGGGCACCGTTCCCAGTTCGGCGGTGTTCGCCGACGAGACCGGTGGCACGTGCATCTTCCCGGATGTCACCGGCGCGCCCGTCGCGGTCACCCCAACGGGCGGTACGCTCGGCACCGTCGATTTGGACGAGTCGCTCGTTGGCCAGCCCGTACTCATCAACCCGCGCGACGTGCGCGAGGACCTGACGTGCGGCTAGTCGCCACCGGCGTCACCTACACCTACCCGCGCGGGGATCACCAGGTGCTCGCTGGGGTTGACTTTGAGATCCCCGCGGGGACCTCGGCGGCGATCATTGGGCCATCCGGCTCCGGCAAGACCACCTTGCTGTCCCTCATGGGCCACCTGCTCCCCATGCAAACGGGCTCGATCCACGCACTTGACTCCTCCGGCAACGAGCTCCGTCTCGAAGACACTGCCTCGTGGGTCCTCCAGACTGTGTCGCTGCTGCCCGACCGCACCGCCCTGGACAACGTCATGATCGGTGCCTACTCGGCCGGCGCTTCCCGGCCCGACGCTGTGGCGAGATCGCGCGAGTGTCTCGCGAGCGTCGGGCTGGCAGGGCGCGAAGACGAACCCGCGCGGATCCTGTCTGGCGGTGAGGCCCAGCGCGTCGCGATCGCGAGGGCCCTCGCGAGTGGGCGGCCTATCATTCTCGCCGACGAACCCACGGGTCAGCTCGATGCAAAGACCTCGTCGACCGTGCTGGAAGCGATGATCGGCTCGCACGGCGAACGCACCGTCGTGGTGGTCACCCACGATCCCGAGGTCGCCGAGCGCTGCGACCTCGTGCTCGAGCTGCGCGACGGCGTCATCCACGAGCGGGCGCGCGCATGAGCAGCGAGAGAGTGTGGCCGCTGTCGCTCTCCGCGCGCGAGGGCGTCGCGACCGCGCGCACAGGACGGTGGACATCGCTGCTGCTCGTCATCGCGGTCGCGTGGTCCGTGGCGGCGGGCGCCGCGGACGCGGTGAGCGTGACGCGCCTGGTAGAGGGCGAGAAGGCGTGGATCGACGCGGGCGGCTACGTCTTCGTGGTGACGGGCGCCCGCCAGGACGGCGTGACGAACCCGGTGCCCGCCGACGTGTGTGACCGGCTCGCCACCATCGACGGAATCGACGCGTCCTTCGCCCTTGCGCGTGGCGACGCGAACGGATCGCTGAGCTACATCCCCGGCGGGCGGGCGTCGATCTACGCGGTCTCGTCCGGCGTGTCAACGTTCCTTGGCGTCGCGCCGGCCGCGACCGGCATCGTGATCGGCACGCTGGGCTTCGCGGAACGCACGGGCGCGCACGACGGCGACCAGGTCATCGTGACTCAGCGCGCGTCGTTCTCGGCCCCCGCAGGCGAATCCGATCCCCTGACCTTGCGGGTCGCGGACTCCTCCGTCATGGGCGAGGAGTTCGACGGCGCGATGCTCATGCCCGCGCAGCTCTCTGGTACCGCCGACGCCTGCTACGTGCGCACGGACGCGGCTCACCACTCGGCGGTCGAGGCCGCACTGCCCTCGTACCTCGCCTACAACGGACTGCCTGCGATCCCCAACCCACGCCTGTTCGAGTCCGACTTCACCGTGGACTACACCCACGCCTACGAGGATCGTCAGCTGCGCTGGCTGTGGGTTCCGTGCGCCGCGCTGCTCGGCCTGCTGTGGGCCATGCTCCAGTGGTTCCGCCGTTCGCACGTCGCCATCTACGCGACCTTTGGGATGCGCGCACCATCTCGCCTCGCGATGCAGACCGCAGAGTGGGGCGTGCTCGCTGGACTCGGCGTGCTCGCGGGTTGGGCGCTCGGAGTAGTGGGCGCGCTGGCGCTGGGCGCGAGAGTCGATCAGGCCCTGACCCAAGTCACAGCCCACGCGGTGCTGGTGGTGCTGGGAGCGTCGGTCATTGTGGTGCTGCTTGGCCTGCGGCCAACCGGCACGCTGCTCAGCGCGCTGAAGGACCGATAGGTCCCACTCGTGTCGTTCCTGTTGACACACACAACGTCCTGACAGGGTGGCTTCGCAGGGCAGACGCAACGACGCGTGGCTCAGGGATGGGGAACCCTCATGAACGGACAGCCCAACTGAACCAAGAGCGTCATCGCGCGAATCGCCGTGATCTTCGCGGCGACCGTCACGCTCGCAACTGGAATCGCCGCGCCCGCTTCCGCAGGCTCAGGTTCGCTCAGTTCGAACGGATGCGCCGCATGCCTCGAGAACGCTGGCTAAAGAGTCACCGTTGGCGCACCCGAGGAGGAACCGCCGGGGTCAGACATGTTCAGGTTTCCGATGCAGACCGCTGCCCCTTCGCATTGGACCG
>CALALQ010000258.1 GCA_937925595.1 uncultured Demequina sp.
TCCCGGCCGCGAGCTGCTGCGGGTCGAGTGCCGCGACGCGCTCCAGCTGCTCGCGCATCGTCGTCCCGGGTGGCACGATCTCGTTCGGCCGCCCGCCACCGCCGTCGCTCCGCGCGGTCGCGCCCAGCGGCGACAGCGCCTCGAGGTCGCGGGTGCGCAGGTGCGGCAGCAGCACGCCGCGCAGCTCCGGCAGCGAACCGCGCAGCACGTGGGCGATCAGGGCGATCGCGGAGGGCAGTGGCGAGATCACCGGGGCGATCACCGTGCCGTTCAGCTCCACGAGCGGCAGCCGCTGATAGGCCATCCCGGCAAAGGTAGCCCGGATCGTTGCTACCGTCGGCTGGAGATGAGCACCCAGGCTGGATCGGCGGCTCGGCTGGCGGAGGAGCTGCAGGCCTCGCGCACGCGGATCGTCGAGGCCGGGGACGAGGCGCGCCGGCGGATCGAGCGCGACCTGCACGACGGCGCGCAGCAGCGGCTCGTCACCGCGTCGATGCTGCTGAAGATCGCGCTGCGGCGGGCCGACGACGACCTGCGCGAGGATCTCAAGCGGGTGGCGGACGAGCTCGACGTCGGGCTCTCCGAGCTGCGCGAGCTCGCGCGCGGGATCCACCCGGCGGTGCTGACGACGAAGGGGCTGCGCGCCGCCGTCGACGCCCTGGCCGCACGCTCGGGCGTGCCCGTCGAGGTGCGCGGCGAGCTGCCGGGCCGGTGCGCGCCGGCCGTCGAGCTCGCGCTGTACTTCACGGTCGCCGAGGCGCTCACCAACGTCGTCAAGTACGCGGAGGCGAGCGCGGTCGTGGTGACGATCGAGGGCGACGAGCACCAGGCCGAGGTCGAGGTGCGCGACGACGGGCGCGGCGGCGCCGATCCCGCCGCCGGCACCGGGCTGCGCGGGCTCGTCGACCGGCTCGGCGCGCTGCGCGGGCACCTGCACGTCGAGTCGCCGGCTGGGGGCGGGACGACGGTGCGGGCGGTCGTGCCCCGCGACCCGCACGATCCTGCGGCCGACACGCACTGCGGGTGCTGCGCGGTCGGTCAGTGCCGCTGCGCGGCGTGAGCCAGGAGCGGCTCCGCCAGTCGCTCCGGCGCCTCCAGCGCGAGGTAGTGGCCCGTGCCGGGGATGACGGCGGCGGTCACGTCCGTGGCGACCTGGCGCAGCGTGTGCGCCGTGAACTCGCCTGAGCCGCCGCCGACGGCGAGCACGGGCATCGTGAGCTTGGGCATCGCCTTGAGCTCCTCGCCCTCGGTGAGCGCGGAGCGGTACAGCCCGGCGGCGCCGCTGAAGCCTTGCGGGCGGGCGTAGGCGGCGGCGAAGCGGTCGAGCTGCGCGTCGTCGAACGGGGTGATGGAGGCGAGAAGGCCCCGCTCCCGGCCGGTCAGCAGCAGCTCGGGGACGCCCGGGGCGGCGAGCACGCCGATGTGCCAGGCGGTGCTCACGAGCAGCTCGAAGCCGAACCCCGGCAGCGCCATCTCGATCGCCGTGTAGGTGGCGACGAGATCGGGGCGCGCGGACGCGACGCGGAAGGTCGTCGCGCCGCTGATGTCCTGGCCGGCGAGGTGGACCGGGCCGACGTCCAGGTGCTCGATCAGCGCGATCAGGTCTCGGGCGGCCGTCGCGCTGTCGTGGTCGGGGGTCGCGGTCTGCGAGTCCCCGAACCCGCGCAGGTCGACGGCGAACACGCGGTGATGCTGCGCGAGCAGCGGGATCAGCGCGTGGAAGGTCCACCACGTCTCGGGGAAGCCGTGGACGAGGAGGACGGGCGCGCCGGTGGTCCCGGCCGACACGTAGTGCAGCTCGGTGCCGTTCACGGCGGCGCGGTGGTGGCGGAGCATGGACCCTCTTTCCGAATTGACAACCAGGTTGTCGAGTCTAGCCCGTGGACAACCAGGTTGTCAATCGGTGTAGGCTGCGGGCCATGTCCCGCGGGGCCGAACTCGCGCAGCTGTTGCTCGGTGGTTTCCACGCGATGACGGACGAGGTGATCGCCGGCCTGGCCGAGCGCGGCCACCCGGGCGTACGCCCGGTGCACGAGTTCACGTTGCGCGCGATCGACGCGGGCGCCGACACGGCCTCCGAGCTGGGGCGGCGGCTGGGCGTGTCCAAGCAGGCGGCGGCGAAGACGATCGCCGCGGTCGAGCGGCTCGGCTACGTCGAGCTCGAGACGGATGCGGCGGACGCGCGCCGCAAGCGGATCGTCGTGACGGCGCGCGGGCGCGAGATGGTCGCGCTGGGGAGCGCGCTGTTCGACGAGGTGCGGGCCCGGTGGGCCGCCGAGGTGGGGGCGGCGGAGCTCGACGCGCTGCAGACCGCGTTGCGCGCGCTGGTGCCGTTGCGGCCGCTCACCGCCGACGATCTCGCCCGCGACCCGGACCTCGCGGCGGGCTCGCCGTAGGGCTGCCCAGTTCGCGCGGTGGGCGGCGTGCGGCGCCCCCGCGGGGGCGCCGCCGTACCCCGCGGGCATGGTCGGCGCACGAACCTAGAAACCGCGGGGCCGGATTTCGCGTCGGCCTCCCCCGCTGGGGTGAGCCTAGGCCGGGCGGCGCACGCGGTAGCGCAGGTGGAGCACCCGGTCGCCGCGGATCACGATGTGCGGGTCCTCCAGCAGGTGCTGGGCGTCGACCGCGCCGAAGAACCGCTTGCCTGACCCGAGCACGACGGGCGCGACGTCCATCCCGACCTCGTCGACCAGGCCCGCGGCGAACATCTGGCCGCCGACGTCGCCGGCCGCGACCTCGACGGTGCGGTCGCCCGCGAGCTCCTGCGCCTTGGCCATCGCCGCCTCGATGCCGTCGACGAAGTGGAACGGCGCCGTCGGGTCCCAGCCCTCGGGCGGCGGCCGGTGCGTCACGACCATCACGTGGTCGATGCCGGAGGGCGGCTCGCCGCCCCATCCGTCCGTGAGGTCGAAGACGTGGCGGCCGGCGATCGTCACGCCGATCTCGTCCCAGTACGCCCGCGTGTGGTCGTACGACGCCTGCGACACCTTCACGTACCCCGCGTCGTCGAGCGGGACGTCGCCGTTGGTCAGCCAGTCGAACAGCGGGCCGGGCTGGTCGTGCTCGTCGGCGATGAACCCGTCCACCGACACCGTGCTGTACAGGACCACTTTGCCCATCGACGCGCTCCTTTCGGCTCTGCTCGGGAAGCGCCCATCCTGACGTGGCCGGTCCGGCCCGTCTTGTAGAAAATCAATCGGCGGGGAGCGGTCCCACTCCGAGCACGTGACCCGGGTGTTCGCTTTGGAAGCGCCGCCGGAGGTCGAGGTACCGGGTCGGCGTGAGGCCGGTGAAGGTGCGGAAGTCGTGGCCGAAGTGGGCCTGGTCGAAGTAGCCGGCGTGGGCCGCGAGCTCCGCCCAGTCGACCGGTTCGGCGGCGTCGATCGCGAGCACGGTGGCGGTGAAGCGGTACGTGCGCGCGAGCCGCTTCGGCGTGATCCCCACGATCTGCTTGAACCGCTGCGCGAGATGCGTGCTGCTGACGCCGGCCGCGTCGGTCAAGGCGCTGATCGCGACCGCGCCGGTGCTCGCCGCGATCACGCCGCTCGTGTGCTTGACCAGCCCCAGCCCGTCGGTCTCGGTGAGCCGCCGCATCAGCTCGTGCTCGAGCACCGTCAGGATTCCCTGCGGGTTGGGGGCGTCGACCAGCCGCTCCTGCAGCTCGGCGACGGCGGCGCGACCCCACACGGTTTCGAGCGTCACGGGCCGGTCACGCAGCTCGCTCGCGGGCATCGGCAGGAACGCCGCGGGGCCGTAGGGCTTGAAGTGCACGCCGACCGACTTCGTGTGGCGCGGATACCCGAACTCGAGCGCGCGTGTCGGCGTCGTGAGCACGAGCCCGTCCGCGTAGTCGGACGCTTGCGCCTCGCCGCTGGCGCGGACGCGGAACGGCGCGCCGAGGTTGACGATCAGCAGCGCCCCGGACATCGGCGGCAGTCGCAACCGCGGATAGGGCGGCGCGCCCTCCAGGTAGTAGAGGTCGTCGATCAGCCCGTCCAGCGGCGGTCCCGGCACTCTCGACACGTACTCCACGCCGCACAGCATCCCCGATGCGCGCGCGAGCGTTCACTAACTCACCTCTACGGGGGCTTAGTGAACGCTCGCGTGGCACAGCGAGGTGTCAGGGCGCTCACGCAGCCCGGGGACCGCCGTCGAGAACACAGAAAGGCCCGCCGGAGCGGGCCTTTCGAAGAGTGGGCGCGGCGGGTTTCGAACCTGCGACCTCTCGCGTGTGAAGTGCCCCTAGCGGGCTTCCGGCTACATGGCTGCGCTGCGCTTTGCCGCCAGAGAGCGGACCTCCGCACCGTCTGAGGTTGCCGCCTGCTGTTGGCTGCTGCCGTCTGTTGCTCGCACGGTGTTACACGGCGCTGAGCTGTCCCCGTACATCGTCTCCAAGCGGGATGAGCGGGCAGCCGAGCGGTTGGCGCTTTCGTACGCGTGGACGTAGACGCGGGCGGTGATCGTCACGTCTCGGTGCCCCAACCGAGCGCTGACTTCCTCCAAGTCCCAGCCCGCCGCAATCAGCGCGGAGCCGTGGCTGTGGCGCAAGCTGTGGAACGTGGGCGCGTGCTTGACGATCTGGCCGTCCCGCTCTTCCTTGCCGAGCTTGGCCGCCTTGACGGCACGGGCCATGACGCGCCCGCCGATGTTGCGATGGTCGTAGCCGTCGCCTGCTCTGCTGGCGAACACGTAGTCGTGATCGGTCGAGTGGCGCGAGGCGAGCTTGTGCGCCTTGAGCGCCGTGCAGAGCGACGGCGGGATCTCGATGGTCCTGCGTGAGCGCTTGGTCTTCAGCTCCACGTACTCGCCCCTGCGGTCGAGCTGGTGGCTGATGTGCACCGTGGCCCTGTCGAAGTCGAGCGCGTGCCAGCGCAGCCCGAGCACTTCTCCCAGCCGCGCGCCCGTTGAGGCGGCGAAGCGGAAGAGCAGGCGGTACTGCTCGTCAACGCTGGTCAGTAGCCGCTCAAGCTCGTCTGCGGAGAGGATGCGCTTCTCGCGCTCGTCCGCCTTAGGGCGCTCGTCCCGGTCGAGCTGGCGCACGGGATTCTGCCCTGCCCATCCGAGGTGACGTGAGGCGTGATCGAAGATCCGACCGAGCACGGTCATCTGGCCCTTGATGGTCCAGCCCTTCATGCCTTTGGCTTCCTGCTCGCTCACGAACTTGGCGACCGAGGACACGCCGATGTCATCGAGCTTGATGCGCCCGTACTTCTCGCGGAGGTGCTTCAACGATGCGCTGTAGGCGCTCTGCGTGTTCGGCCGTAGCTTGAGCGCCTTGTCCGTCCACCATGCGTCGGCCGCCTCGTTGAACCGCAGGTTGGGCTGCGGGCGCACCTTCTCCCCGCGCGCCTTGCGTCCGGCCAGATCGTCACGGCGGGCACGGGCTGCGCGGATACCGCCGTCCACCTTCTCCCAGCGCTGCTTGCCGTCTGAGTCTCGGTAGACGATCTCCAGCACCGTCTGACCGTCAGCCGTCACGCGGCTGTAGATGCCTCGCTCAACGCGCGTGCGCTTTGCGCCCGTAGGCTGCTTCTTGCTCATGGAGTTACGGCTCCTTGGGCCACGCCCCCGGACGCGCCAACGTCGCGGGGGCACTTTGTGATGAGGCCCGAGCGTACAGCGAGTGCCGCCGAATTAAAAGACCTCTCGCTACAGCGGCGAGCGACACTTCCGCAATCCACCGCGCAGAGCCGAGAATGAAGGGTCATGTAACAGTTTGCGAGCAGGTCAGAGGGCTGGCCCGTGAGCTTGAGAAGCCCGCCAGGCGTCGAGATCTGCTCGCCGAAAGAAGAGCTTGGCTCCTGGCGCGTTCTGAGAGAACGGAATCTGCCGAGCAGACGAGAGCTTGTGCAGCGCGTTGACCGTGATGCCCAGATAGGCCGACGCCTCGCGCGTGCTCATCCACTCGTCGGGCGCGGCGGACACGCCCATGCGCGCGATGACGAGATCAGCCACGCGTGCGGCGATCCGCTCCACGTCGGCGTCATCGAGCGCGACGTGCACTGCTAGCGCCCTCGCCGCCGAGCGTGGAGCTTGTCCAGGAACGTCCGATCTCGCTGGCGCGCAGCGAGTCGCTCTCCGGCTTCAGCCGAGATCTTCTTGGAGGTGTCGCGGGCGAGGTCCAGGCGCATGTCCTCGCGGTCGAGCGTACGGGAGTAGTCGTTCTCCATTCGCGTGAGCAGATCCACGACGATGCCGTTGGAGCCGGAATCCTCTCGGCCTTCCTGGCGGTCGAGATCTCCCAGTGCGCAAAGCGTGAGCAAGCGGGCCGTGCTGGGCAGCATCGCGCTCAAGACGGCATCGGCACGATTGACGCTGCCGTCGGTCACCATGCTCCGCAGCTCGGCCACGACGGCGCTGAGCAGTTCGGCAGCGTCGGGCACGCCGAGCGCAGCCAACTCTGCACGGCGGACGAGATCTCGCTCTCGGCGTGTCACGCGGTCGCCCTCCGCTGAGCGCCAGCGGCGCGGGCAGAACGTGCCCAGCGGATGAGCTGCCCAGCGCCGCCGCCGAGAAGCCAGCCTCCGAGAGCTGCGAGCACGCACGCGGTCACGCCGTCATCCCCACCGTGGAAGTCCATAACACGCGAGGCATCAGCGCCGACCTCCCAGCGCGCGCTTGGCGTCGGCCAGGCGGTCGGCAGCCGGGCGCTGCTGGCGCTCGCTGTGGCGTGTGTCGCCCGTGTGCTGCGTGCGCATGGTCGTGGCTGCCAGCGCCGCCTTGACGTTCTCGACGCGCGCGGGCAACGTGTCCTCAAACGCTCGTCCGCGCTGATCGGACAGGGCCACGGTGCCGCTGGTCATCTCGCCGATGCCGGCCGCGATGGCGTCCTTGAGCGCGTGCAGCTCGTCGCGGTCGTGCTCGGTCATGGACTGCTCGCGCTCGACGGCCACGGTCCAGTAGCGCGTGACTGCATCGCGCAGCGCCAACAGCGCGTCGAGATCGCGGGCACGGATCGCGCGCTGGACTTCCGCCAGCTCCGGCAGCGTCGGCGTGGCGGTTGCGGTGTTCGTGTCGGTCAGCGCCACCATGACCGATGGGCGCGGCGCGGACTTGACGCCACGGATGCCGTTGCGGTTCCACTGCATCACGCCACGTCCCGTGTGTCGATGATCTTCAGGCCGGTGCTCGGCGCGCGCAGCACTGTGGCGTGCGCGTGCACGTCTTCGATCCGGTTCTGGAAGACGCGGGCGCTCTGAGCGTGCTCGCGCTGAGCGTCGCCCGGATCGCGCTCTTCCCGCCAGCTCGACGTGAGGATGCGGTTGGAGGCCAGGCGGACCGCGCGAGCGAGCGGAGAGTTGCCGTCGAGCGGGGCCTGTCCATCCGCGGTCATGGCGAGCACGTCGCGCACGACGATGGCGACCGCATCGGCGCGAGACTGCCCTTCGGCTTCCAGCGCGAGCTGCTGATGCGCCAGCGCCTTGGCGAACTCCGGCTCGTCGGCCAGGAAGGTCTTGATCTGCTCCACGAACCACGCGGCTGAGTGGATCGTCACGACAGGGCGCGGAGCAGGCCAGTGACGCTCAGGCTCCCGCATGGCGAGACGCTGTAGGTCGAGCAGGCGCAGGGCGTTCTCGTCGCCCTTATCGGCCGTCATGTGTGCGTGGCTGAGCATGGTCGCGAGCGCCTTGGTCTCGTCGCGGTCGAGAGCGACCTGATCGGCGAAGCGACGGGACAGCTCGGCGTCCGACTTGACGAGCGCCAGCAGGCGGTCACGGGCCGGATCGTCCTGCCGGATGGCCAGGGTCTTCTGCTCGGTCTTGGTGGCAGCCATTAGAAGTTGCCCTTTGCCGGCCGCTGCGTCTTGGTCGAGCCGGTGACTTCCACGCGGTCGGAATCCGTGACGATCTCGCCCGGACGCTTGCGCGGCAGCGGCGTGACCGGATCGGGCGTGGGTGGGTTGCTGGCGAAGGTGCCGCGCTGCGACGGCAGTCGGCTCGCCTTCGGGTTCGTGATCGTGACGCGAGGCGTCGTCTTTCTGGCCATCAGTGGGCCGTCCTTTCTGTAGGTGTATTCATGGGGCAGTGGTGGCGCGGATTCAGCGGCGGGGGTGCGACCGAAGCGACGGAAGCGACCAAAGGGGTCGTGAGGGTCATGCCGCCTGACCTTCGGTCGCTTTGGTCTCTTCGGTCGCAGTGCGCACGGCGTGCCAGCGCTCGGCCGAGCGGCCTTTTGTCGCTTCGGTCGCTTTGGTCGCAAGGCCAGCGGCGTGCAGCGCCTTTAGCGCCGTGTCGATCTCGCCGCCGGTCCGGTGACGGTCGAAGAGGTCGCGGATCTCGGTCCGCGTCAGGCCATCTCCAGCGTCGAGCAGGCGTTGGTGTAGACGATCTGCGAGCGGGTCTCCCGTGGCGGTCTGGAAGATGATCGCCGTGCTCTGCTCGATGTAGGTCCAGACGGCCAGCGCGGCGCGGAGGTGGACGGCCTTGATCGTTGCCGAGCGATCCAGCAGCGCGTAGATGAGTGAGATCCGCAGGACATGGGAGGGAGCGCGGGCGAGAAGATTTCCGAGCTGTCCCGGGCGCTCTGCGACAAGCTCGGCGTAGGTCTTGGTCCACAGCTCGCGAGCATCGGCGTCCCACGGAATCGCTCGCGCGCGCTTGAACTTGGAATCTGCCAGCGCCGACTTGATCTGCCCGATCTCGTCGGAGAAGTCCACGCTCTCGATGTCGCCACCGAACGGCAGCAGCTTGGAGCGCCTGACGAGCGCGAAGAGAAAGCGGTTGGCGTAGCCGTTGGCGTGCTCGCTTGCGGGTAGCTCTCGCCGCAGTTCGTCGGGCGTGATGTGGGCGATGATGCTGATGTGCGGCGCGCTGGCCTTTAGCGGCGAGTTGCGCGTCAACGTCTGCAAGCTCTTGCCGTCGTATGCCTGGCGGATGAGCGCCGAGAGCGTGTTCCCCTCGCGACGAGCGACTTTCAGCGCCGAAGCGAACTCGGACTCGCTGACGATCAGGCGCTTGTCCTCAACTCCCGGATCTACCGGGATGAGACGTTCTTCCTCGCCGTCGTCGGTCTTGACGATCTTGGTCTTGAACTCCGGATCGCGGACGGCGTAGATGACGCCTTCGCCAGACGAGAGTCCGCTGACCTCTCGTGTTTCTGCCCACGTCGTATCTGCCAGAGCGATGGGACGCCTGGCCTGGCCGTAGCTCGTCCCCTTGCGGCCGCTCGACGTGTTGCCGACGAGTGCCAGGTACAGATTCGTCCCGTGGCGGTCGGCTTCAACGCGAGCGTGGGGGAGGCGTCCGGCAGCGTTGCCGACGAGCACGACAAGCTGAAGCAGGACGGCGTGGAGATCCGCTTCCGTGTGCGGTTCGACCTTGCGGACGATGGAGCCGATCACGCCGTGGTAGGCGTCCTCGCCCATCGGCATTGGCCACTCTGGCTGCGACCGAAGCGACATAGGCGACCGAAGTTCCTTCTGCCCGCCAGGCTTTCCAAAGCGCTCTTCCGGCGTCTTGAGCTTGGGTAGCTCGGAGAGGATGTAGCTCGACCAAAGCTGATCGACAGTTCCGCCAGCGGCCAGGAAGTCGTCCACGCCGGTCTTCGGGTCTCCTTTGACCTTCGGCAGCTTCACATAGAGCACGGATGCGCCCTCGTGTTCAAGCCATGCACCGAGCTGGCGCATCGCTTCATGGACGGCCGAGTTCGTCATCGCGTCGGCGTCGTAGGCGATGACCACCTGACGCTTGTCGAGATACCCACGAAGCGCGAGAAGATCCGGGTGGACCTCGGCAGTCACTGGGCTGGTGCGTGCCTTCCACGACCAGACGCCGGGGATGCCGATGGCGAGCTGTCCGGCGCTGACCAACGCGTCCACCTTGCGAGCACCTTCCGT
The DNA here is from genome assembly GCA_937925595.1 of uncultured Demequina sp. The sequence goes on from CALALQ010000258.1 coordinate 9,836, forward strand.
GATCCAGATCGCCTTGGTCGTGTCCTTGATGTGCAGGCGCGTGAAGGTCGGCACGTCGAAGCAGATCTGCGCCCTGTCCGGGGTCTCGTACTTGATGCGCCCCTTGCCGTTCACGCGCGGGTTGTCCGGGCGGATCTGGTGCCCGACGATCTCCCCCGCCATGTCGCGCGTCGGGATGACCAGCGCGGGCACAGTCTGCTGATAACCAGCGAACCCGAGAGCGGCGAGATCTTGCGGCTTGCTCGCCGTGAAGTAGCCGCGCTGCGCGACGACCTCCGGTGAGATCGAAGAAGATTCGAGCAGCGCGCGGTGCGTATCGTTCAGAGGAGGACTCATCACTCGTACCTGATGGGGCCAATGCGAGCGCCGCCCATTGCCGGGGCGGCGTTCGTCTTAGGTGGCCTCACGCTCCCGGTTCGTGGAGTTCGTGGAGAGCGGTAGCGACGTACGGATGACCTCCATGACCGAGCGCCCGCGCTGCTCTGCGAGCGTGACCAGCTCGGCCTTCTCGTCGCGCGTGAGCAGCAGCTTCACGACCTCGCGACGGGGCGCAGAAGCAGGTGGATAGGACGTGCGGGCCAAGGATGCCTCCTGACAAGACGGGACGGGGAGTGGAGCGCGCCCGGCGTGTGCTGCTTGTCAGGTGAGGACGATCCCTCGGAGTGTCTGCTTCCTGCTCTCTCGGCGGGATAGGCGCTGAGTGAACAGTACCGCTTTTCCCCTGCTCAGGGGCACAATTGTTCCTTATGTGGCCCTCTTAGGATCACATCAACTGCGCTTATGTATCTACGTTCCAGCTATAAGCGTTGCTGTCGTGAATCGGCTACGATCTGCCTACCGTGTGACGCTGGCTTTGAGCGGCACAGCAGAGCGCGGCTGAGGGCAACCGAATCCTCCGGAAGACGTGCCGGAGTTGCGCTCACGACGCGCCCGAGATCTGTGCCCTCCGGTCTCGGGCGTTCGTCGTTCCGGCTTCCCGTAGCGTTGCGGCTGACATCGACGCGGAGGGATCGACGTGAAGAGCAAGCTCATCATCGAGTTGGACCGCATCAAGGACCAGTCCGACACCGGGTCAGGGATGCCGGATCTCGGCCACGACATCTACTTCGTCAAGGCCAACATTCTCGACCTCGAATGGACCGACAACAACGGCAAGGTCCACAAGCTCGGAGAGAAGTACACCGTGGGTGCCCTCCGCACGGAGAGCAGCTAGGGCAGCTCGGCGGCGGTGCTCTCGATGGTCTGGCCCTGACCAATCTGCTGACGCAAGATGCCGCCCACGGGGCCGTTGGTCAGCTTGTCACTAAGGATCGCGATCAGCTCTTCGCGTGAGCGGGCCTCATGCTCGGCCTTGCGCTCGCCAGAGTCGATGCGCTCGGCAGAAAGCGCGGTCTTAATCAGCAGCTCGACCATCTTGGAGCGCTGGGCAGGGCTGCCGGTCTTCAGCACCGTCTTGACCTGACGGCGGATCTCGTCGCGGTTCTCGGCGATCAGGCTCAGCGCCAGATCGGATGCTGAACGGGGGCGCTCGATAGAGCTGGTAGCCGGTCGAGCGCGCTTGCGGCCGAGCTGCCCGCGCTGATGCATCTCCTTGGCGAGATCCGAGCGGCGCTGGCGTTCGGCGGGGCTGAGGGCCATACCCTCAGAATACCGGGAGGGGGTGTATCTGCGCGTTTTCTGCTCAGGGCGTTGGAAGGCGTAGACCAAGAGGGCGAGCACGCCGTCAAACGAGCACAGCGCGGGGGAGAGCGTGCGATTTTTGGGCAGATTCCGCACTCTGCCCGTGATCTCGGATTGCAGACTCGTACAGACGCCGCACATGGGTCTACAAGCCGGCCGTACATACGCAAGTAGACGGTGCCCGCCTCTTGTAGCGCTCAGGATCTGTAGACATACGTAGCAATGTCCGATGCGCCTGATGCGCCCGACCGTGCCGAGATCGCTCGTCTCTTGGATGAGCTGGGAGACGACGAGAAAGCGAGCGCGAGCCGCATCGCGGTCTGCGAAGTGATCGCGTCAGCCCTCGCCCAACTCGGCAAGCTGCTCTGGGTCTCGGGCTACTTCGTCGGCCAGGACCGTGTCTCGGGAGAATCCCCGTTCCAGTTCGGTGACGATGGCGCGGTCGGCATCGCCACGGTCTGCCAGATCGGAGGTGAGCTTTCAGCGGGCGCGGTGGCGCTGCTGAAGGCCGGCAATCAGTACGCGGCCAGTGCGCTCATCCGCCAGCTTGTCGAGGTCGAATATCTAGCTGATGCCTTCGCCGTCGAGGACGAGATCGCCGCGCAGTGGCTCCGCGCCGACCGAGACGAACGCCGGACGTTCTGGTCCCCTGGCAAGCTGCGTGACCGCGCGAACGGCCGATTCCTCAATACGGACTACTGGCATCACTGCGAGGTGGGCGGCCATCCGACAACGCGCGGCATGGGGCTGCTGCCGGACCACCACCGCCTGAACATCGCGTATCTCTGGGTCGATATGGCCGGACATCTCTCAGGCATCTGGCGATCCTCCCTCGCGAGCGCTGTGCGGCTCAAGCACGGTGCTGTTCCGGGCGAGACGCGCGTGCGCGAAGTGAACGCTGCAATCGACCACTGGCACGCGACGGATGGCATGTACGCCGCGCTCGGGGACCTGAACCGCATCCTTCGCGACGATGCTGTGGCTTGACCGCAAATAGGGCTACGTAGAGCTGTCGGGCGCGGCGAAGTGCGGCGCAAGCTCGGCCACCGCCTCGTCGTAGATCTCGTCGTTCATGTCGACCCCGCGCTCTTCGCAGAGAGCCATGCAGCGCCGTGCCACGCGGTCAGCCAACTGCAAGGGCGAGCCGCCGCGAATCTCGGTGTAGTGCTCGCCGACCTCGCCGGTGATGCATAGCGCGACGACGCTCCGGAATCCCTCCGGCGTGGAGCACGGTGGCGAGTTCCGACGAACGGAATGGTCCGAATTCGCGTTTCCAGCGAAGGAGTAGCCGACAAGTTCCGCTCAGCCGTCGGTCGGGTCGAGCGGGAGGATCACCGCCAGCTCGTCGGGCACGTCCAAGTCGTAACGGACGGCCAGCGTGGCGATGTGCAGCCCGAAGACGCCTCGGAGCTCGCCAAGCGCTTGGTAGAAGGTCGAGCGCTCCCAGTCGTGGTGCGAGCTGCGCCGCACGTACAGGCCGCGCTCGTCGCTCGCGTCGTAGTCGCCCGCGAACTTCCGACACGCCGCACGCATCGCTCGCAGGATGTCGCCCAACTCGTTGGCGATGCCGCCCTTGGCAAGCGTCTCGGTCAGGAACCGGCGGATGTCAAAGACGGACTGCACCGCGTAGTCAGGTAGTTCGATGTCGTGCGGGTCGTACAACACGCGCCGATCTTCTAGGTACGAGATCACGGCACTGGCAACATCACGATCAAGCTGTGGAGGCGTCCACTGCACTCCGAAGAACGGAGTGCTGAACCCCGTGATTCTGCCGGCGATTTCGGACGGCTTCATGGCCCTAATGTTGGTCGTTGTCGTCGATCATGAACTCTTCCAACGCGCGCAAGTACAGACCGAACTTCCACGCTGCGAGAAGATCGCGATACGCGATGTCGTTGGGGATCTGGGTGATGGCCTCCAAGAGTCGATCCGCCAGGGAGAGTCGGAGATCTCCACCGATCCCTGGCACTGCCCAGAGCGGGCCACCTTGCTCGACGTTCGGGCGGCCCGGTTCGCTGAGAACCATCCCGCACGCGAACTCCGTCATCGCGTCGTAGGCCGAGATGCCTTCCTCATCCTTGGTCCCGAGGAAATCGGCAAGCGCCCGACCCATATCCAGATCTGCTTCGCGTGCGGCATGGAAGGCATCGAACTCAGCAGCGCGCGAGAAGTAGCCGAGACGCGCAGCGGCTTGGCCAGCCAGGATCGCTTGATCCGACAGTTCCCGCTGGGCCAGGTACGGGAGGCCAATCTGTAGCGACTTCAGAACGTGCTCTGGGAGCTTCACGTCTTCCATCGCTTCCGCGACCTCTGAGACCAGATCCTCAACCAGATCATCGGTCTTCTCGGATGGCACCATCACGTAGTCGTTCTCGTCGCGGCTCTTCCGACGCTTGCTGAACAAACCCATTGCGTCTCCCTTGATGAACGAGTCGCACCCTACCCGCGACCCCCGCAGTAGGTGACGCATTCCTAGCCGGGGTGCCGCCGGTATGTAGGTACAGCGGTACGTCAGCAGGGCACGACGCTGCCGACGACGCTCAGCGCCAAGCCGATCACGAGCAAAGGCGCGATCCGGCGCTGAAGCCGCTCGGCGGATGCCTGGCTCTCTCGCCGCTGTTTCTCCTGAGCGTCGATCAGCTCGCGCGTCCGCCTCGCCTCGGAGTGCGCCTGCTGACGGGCATCCGTCGCCTGCTGAGCAAGACTCCGGATCTCTGCTTCGAGCAGTTCGACGCGCTGCTCAAGCGTGGGTCCGGCCGCTGGAATCTTCTCCACGGTCGCCGAGTCCGTCAGGGTGAAGGAGTCATGCACGGCTACGCGGATGTCGCGGCCCGGTGGTGATGCGTCAAGGATGGACCGGATCTCTTTAGCGATCTCCTGCCCGGCTTTCCGCAACGCGACGAGTGAGCGGCGAATCTTCCCGACCTCCACGACCGCCCAAGCCACGCCTGCGATCTGCAAGCCCCCGCCGAGCACGATCAGGACGTGAGAGAGGCAGGGCACGGCCGGGAATCTTCTCGACGCTGCCGGACAGGTCGCACGCTAGCCGGAGTGCCGCATGGCTGTAGCTACATCGAGTGCACCGGAGGCGAACAGCGGTACATCGGCTCGCAAGGTGCTCGCAAGGCCCCGGAGCGGAAAGTAATGGGGGCACCCCGAAACGACAGAACCCCGCTCTACAGGCGGGGTTCTGAGAATGGGCGCGGCGGGTTTCGAACCTGCGACCTCTCGCGTGTGAATCAACGCACCATCTGCGTAGAAACTTCGCGGTTTGCAGCTGAATTGGTGTGTGCGACCAGCTCCACAAGGAGCCGGTTGTACCACCGATTCCGGGGCATTCCGTTGGATTTGGACCCGCGCGCTGCGCTCCCGGCCCAAATTCGTGAGCGGCTCATCGGCCGCTGCGATTGGGACCGGGAGGCTCGTGTGCAGTAGCGCCTCCAACTCGTAGGCCGCCCTACAGAACGCGAAAGACCGGGTGCCAGCCCGGTCTTCCAATGCGGCCTCTCAGCCACTCAGCGTCACCTCGTCGAGGGTGCCGCCACATATGAACTCTTACCGAACTGTAGCCGCCCGTCGGACGGATCGGCAACCCCGCTTTGCGGGGTCGATTCGCCGTGCGAGTAGCGCGCCGCCGTCGCGGCTGCTGCCGGGCATCCCAGCTGTGCCGCGAGCGTCTGCTCGCGTGCGCAGCGCTTCGTGCTGCCACGGCGCCCGCGGGCGCTGGCGGTGCCGCTGGAACGCGCTTCTGCATCGTCGTCTCGACGCTGGTACCGGCCGGCGTCCGAGCCGCTGCCGTCTGAGCCTGGCCGCCTGGTCGTCATCGCTCTGCTCGCCCGGGCGCGGCGCGAGCGAGGATGCACGACGCCTGGCGACGATCGCCTCGAGACTCGCGCCTACGCGGTCAAGCGCTACCTCTTCCGGCTGGGGCACGCGAGGCGGTCAGCGCGGTTCGCGACGTCGATCGGGCAGCTCGTTGTGGGGTTGGCGCCCGTGATCGGGTGGGGACCCGTCCCGAGTGACCCCACGCAGCGCGCCGCGTTCATCCGCGCGCATCGCCGCAGCGTGCAGCGCTGGCTCGACGACCTCGAGTCCGCCGGGGTCGCGGCGCACGAACCTGAGCGCGATAGCGACGGCGTCTGGTGGCGCACGCAGATCGTCCTCCTCGCTGCGCCGGTGCCAACGAAATCGGAGTTGCTGGCGGCCCGGGCCCGCGCACGTACGTGGGGACTCCGCGAGCGGAGACGGCAAGAGCGCACGAGGGTCGCTCCGACGTTGGCCGGCATCCGAGGTCGCAGCGGCGTTCCGAGGAGCTCGACGCGAGCGCGCATCGCCCGCGGCCGGGAGCTCGCCGCGCACGAGTCACGCCGACGCGCGCGCGTAGAGGCCCAGCTGCAGCGAGCGCAGGCGCACTCCGAGGTCTCAAGAGATTTGACGCATCCCTTCGGGGCGCCTCCTACGTCGGCGGTGCCGTCGGACTCCGCGAACCGCTGGCGGAGATCTGAGACCGCTCAGATCGAGGGACCAGCCGCGATCCGTCCGGCTCCGACGATGAAGGATCCCGCGGCGGTTGCTGACAAGACGGGCGCGCATGGGCGCGCGGCACGCGCGACCGTCACGGCGGCGCCAGCGCCGCAAACGGCGGGCACCGAGGAGGTGAGGCGCCTTTCGCGCGGCGACTTCGACGCCCTGGTGCGCGAGCGTCTCGCAGCCGCTTCGGCTCCGATTCCATCGCGGTTCGCCCTGATTGGCGACCACGTGAGGCGTCGTGTCGAGGAGGTCTCCGTCTGGCCGGCTGGGTCGCGTTGCCCGCTCGGGCGACTCCGCGAGGCATGGGCGGCTCACCGATACGGGCTAGCCAGTGTGGTGGACTCCGGCTCAGTCCTCGCGGGGAAGGTCGGGCCCAGACTTGCCACTCGCGTCGGGCGGGCGATCGAGCTCTACGACACCTACGCGCAGCACCGCCCACCCACCTGGCCAGCTAGCGGCGCGGCCGCGCTGTGCGCACTCGCGAGCCAGCACCGTGCCGATCGATTCGCTGGCGACGTCGCGCGGCTGCGCGCGTTGGCGAAGCGCATGAAAGCGATCGCGCTCGAGGAGGACTCGCGGTGTCTCGCCAACGCACGCCGACGCGCCGCGGCACGCAAGACGCTGGCCGACGACCTGCGGTCGCGACGGCTTCTCCTTGCGGCGCCCCGCTACGAGACCGCCGAACGACGACGCGAGCGCGTGCGGGACGCTGTCCTGCTCGCCGGCGACAACCCGGCCAAGTGGCCGAACGCCGCGCTCGCGCTGGCCCACCACCCCGCGCTCGCCGGTCGCAAAGTCCAACTGCTCGAGCCAGATCGCTGCGAGGAGCTCGACGGCGTAGGCGCCCGTGCGGGTCGCTACCGCGACGAGCTCGCCGCAGGCGTCTGGCTCCTCCCTTCCACCTTCGCCCCGTCCCCACCCGCATCTCAGGAGGTCTCTGCTCAATGGCCCTGATCGAACGACCGCGCGCCGAGCGGCGCTGCAGCAGCTTGAGCTGCGCACCTGCGTTCCTGCGTCCCTGCGCAGCCGTCGAGGCGGCTGACCAACTGCGCACCCGCGCAGCTGAGCAACTGCGCAGCTCGGAGACGTCACGATGAGCGCGCGAGTCATCGCCGTGCTCAACCGCAAAGGCGGCGCTGGCAAGACCACGCTGACCAAGGACCTCGGGTTCGTCCTGGCCGACGGCGGCCTCCGTGTCCTGCAGGTCGGACTCGACCCGCAGTCATCCCTCGAGGTGCTCGCCGGGCTCGGGTTCGACACGCCTCCCGACCGCACCGTCAGCCGGCTGCTCGTGCCCGAGGAGTTCGGCGACGCCGGAGGTCTCGACGAGACGATCCACGCGACCCGCTGGGGGACGTCGCTGCTCCCTGCCAGCAAGGCGCTCGCGCTCGCCGAGCGGGCGCTCGGTGAGCCTGCCCGCGGCGGCTCGAGCCAACGGCTCAAGAGAGGACTTCAGCGCCTGGGGTCGGCCTCGCGGTTCGACGTCGTCCTACTTGACTGTCCGCCCGGTATGACCCCGCTGACGATGAACGCGCTCGTCGCGGCCGACAGCATCCTGGTGCCAACGCAGCTCGACTTCCTCTCCGTCGCGGGGCTCGCCGTGCTCACCGACACCGTCGACGAGGTCCGCGAGTACGACAACCCTGGTCTTGGCTATCTCGGGATCGTCGGCACCCAGGTCGACGAACGGACGCGACACGCACGCGAGATCCGAGCGCATCTCGAGCGCCTGTTCGGCGTCGACGCGGGTGGCGCTCTCTGCAAGACCACGATTCGTCAAAGCACACGCGTGCGGGACGCGCATGCCGCGGGCCTCGCGGTCGGCCAGCTGGACCCGACGCATCCGGTCAGTGGCGACTACATGCGGTTGGCGCACGAGCTCGCCAATCGCGGCGGCCTCGAGCTCCGCTTGGAGGCGGCTCGGTGACCGCTGCACGGCGCACCGATGCCGGCACCGCGGTCGCGGGTCTGTTTGCGCGATCGACGGCGACCGGCGGACTGGCGACTCGCGAGCCCGTCACCCCGCGCCCGGCGACTCGTTCCTCCACGACGCTCATCCGGCAGGGCGTCGAACTGCCTGAGGACGACGTCGAGTATCTCCGCGGCCTCGCGCGGCCAGACCGCACCGGCCAGCGGCGCGCGCACGGCAGCAAGTTCGTGGCGACAGGGTTGACACTCGCCGCGGTGGAGCTGTTGCGCGACGGCGACATCGACATGGAAGGCGTCGAGGCCGGCGACCTTGAGACGATGAAGGCGCGGGCCCGGGCGGCCCTGATTCGCGCCGGCACCAAGCGAGCGGATCAGGAGGCATGAGCATGCTCGGAAGCCCAGCGAACGAGGTGGGTGCGCTACGCAATTCGCTACGCAACGCGTTGTGTAGCGCCCGTCCGCTGATCCCAGGTGTGGAGCGGTGTTGGTGGGGGGCCCGAATGCGACCCCGCCCGCCCTACGTGAGAAAAGAGGGTGAGGGCAGGCGGGGTCGCATTCGGTCCCCCCAAGAGGTGGTGGTGGAGGGATCAGCGGACGGGCGGAAAGGCGAACAGCACAAACCAGGGAGAGGGTCAGAGAGGAATCTGGGAAGGGCAACAGCCAGGCGTCAGGCCAAGGTCGGCGGTGAGAAGCGATGAGCGGCCGAGGCGGACGAGCGAGGGGGCCGGGGCGCAGGAGCTTCGAAGCGTTGCGGTGGCTGGCGCGGCTCGAGGTTGCAGGCATTGAGCCGTTGGGCATCGCGCTGGGGTTCGGCTGGAGGACGACGTACTCGCACGTCGAGCGGCTCGCCGGTGCCGGTCTACTCATCCGAGCCTTCGATCGCGAGGGCAGTGTCGTCGCGATCACGGCCGCCGGCAGAAGGGCCGTCGGCGACGACCGGGGCGAGGTTCGTGCGGGCGCGACGCACGGTTCCGGTCTCAGGCATGCACGCGCTGTCTCGTGGGTCGCCGCCCTGCTGACGATGCGAGAGCGGGAGTGGCTGAGCGAGCACGAGCTGCGCAGCGCAGACGACTGGAGCGTTCCCGTGATGTGGGCTGGCACCCGCGGCCGCCACCGGCCCGACCTGGGCGTCGTGATGGGAGCATCCCGCGTCGCCGTCGAGGTCGAGCTGTCTCGGAAGTCACCGCGGCGGCTGCAGGCGATCCTCGCCGGGCACGAGGAGGCGATCGCGTCGGGCCGCCTCGCGGGCGGGCTGATCTACGTCTCCGACCGGTCGGACGTCCTCGCCGCAGTGAGGCGGACTGCTCAGCGTGTCGGGATGCCCGAGCGGCGCTTCCGCACGCGCTCGCTCGCCGACGTCCAGGAGGAGGTCCGTCGTCTGACCAAGGAGCAGAGCGCCGAGGCGGACGGTCGACGGAGCGATTCGCAAGGCGGCGGGCCGCCGGCAACGAGCCGGAATCTGGATGCGCACGCGCCGGTTGACGGGGGAGGGGTGAGGTCGTGAGCGTTGTGTTCGTGGGGGCGCTGACGTTGGCGTTCGCCGTCGGCAGCGGGGCCGGCGCGGCAGGAGCTTGGTGGGCGCATAGACGGACTCGTCTGTCGGCCTGGAACCTGTACGTCCTCGTGCCTGTCGGGCTGTGCGCGTGGAGCGGCGCGCTCGCCTTGCGTGCGCCCGAGTTCATCGTCGCTGCTGCGGCCCTCGTGTCGTTCAGCCTGGTCTCGGCCTCGATCGCGCGTCGCTATCGCTTGTCCGCGCTCGGGGCTGGCGGCGAGCTCCGGGAGTTCGAGCGCTCGCGCCGGATGGCCTGGACCGCGCTCCGCGCCGACGAGCGTCGGCGCCGACAGCAGCAGCGAACACGAGGGGAGCGCACACGCATCGCGGGGCAGGGCGAGGTCGTCCGCCGGCGGGAATGGCCCGCTGACGAGCCGGCGATCCCGATGACGGGTGACGGACGCGGTCTGCTCCCTCGCCGCGAAGGGCGCCACTTGCTGATCGTCGGCGCGACCGGCTCCGGCAAGACGGTCAGCGCACGACGCTGGCTGCTCTCCCGCGCGCTCGCTGACGGGGTGGCCGTGCTGGTGACCGACCCGAAGGGCGATCGCGGCCTAGAGCGCGACATGCGCGCGGCGGCGCGGATCGCCGGACGCCCGCTCGTCGTGTTCGATCCGCGCGATCCCACCGGCGACCGGTGGAACCCACTGTGGAGCGACGACACCGGAGCCGTCGTGAGCCGTCTCGTCGCCCCGATTGGCGCGGGCGACGGCAATGCTCGGTACTACGCCGACCTGCTCCAGGTCCACCTCGGGACCGTAGCCGCCGGGCTGCGCGCGGCGGGCCTGTGGCCCGCGAACCTGCCGCTCCTGCTCGACGCGGCGCAGCTGAGCCGGTACGAGGCACTGCTGCAGCTGGTCCGCGTCGTCGCTGGCGAGGACGCCGACATCACGGCGCGGATGCGTGATCACCGCGCCACCCTGTCCACACCCGAAGGACGCCGCGACCTCACCGGCGGCATCCTCCGGCTCCGTGTCGTCGCCGGCGAGACGTGGCGGACCGTCCTCACACCGGACCTCGACCGCGGCGCGATCACTCTGCCCGAAGCGATGCGCGCCGGCGCGCTCGTGCTGGTCCGGACGTGGGTTGACGACCTTCCCGACGAAGCGCGGGCGATCACAACGCTGTTCCTCGCCGACGCAGCTGCGGCGGCCCTCGACTTGCCCGAGGGCACCGAGTGGGCGGCGTTGATCGACGAGTTCGGCGGCGTGCTCAGCACCGGCGCCGGAGAGCGCGCGATGGCACTGATGCAGCGGGCGCGGTCGGCTGGCGGCCAAGTGGCGGTCACGACTCAGAGCGTCACCGACTTCGCCGCGGCAACCGGCAACCCGGCGCTGCTCGACGCGCTGGCCGACAACTTCGCGGGAGGCATCTTCCACCTGCAGAGCTCGCCCGAATCTCGCGACTGGCTGTCGAGGCTCATCGGCACCCGCGAGGTCTGGCAATCGACCGACCGCACCGTGGCTCGCGGGACGGCCGACGGCACCGGAAGTCGGCGCAGGGTCCGAGAGTTCCTGGTGCGCCCCGACGAGCTGCGCTCGCTGCGCACTGGTGAGGCGTACATCTGGACCACGCTCGGCCCTGACCCTGAGCGGGTGCAGGTGACGCCGGCGGTTCTTCCGGAAATAACCGCGGAGGTAGTGAGCTCGGATCCGCTCTATGTGCAGTGCGGTCCGACCAAGCTGCCCAAGAGCGCCGATGCGCCAAGACCCGCTGCAGGGGGGCGAACTTCTGCCGCTCCTGCCCTCGACGTGGTGGATGAGGCGTTGTGACGCTGTGCAGAGGGCGCGGGGACCGGCACCGCAATTCGTTTGCGCGCTTGAGTCGTTCGACGGGCTTAAGCCGCGAATGACGATGTCGACGGTTCGTACGTGGGACGGTGCAGCGTGACGGCGCTTGAGCCGAGGACGGGTGCGTGGGATAGCGAGCGCCGCGCCGTAGCGCTGTTCGAACGACGCCCTCGTCTTCTGGCGCGGCTTCACCACAAGTTTCCGCAGGCCATGCGGTTCAGCGCGGACATGCGGGAGTTCGTCGTGGACGACTCCATCGCGTTCGCCGCGGTGCGCTACCGGCACGCGGTACACAGCCAAGCCGAGCTCGAGCGAGTCTTCTGGGACGCCGCAGAGAAGCGCGTGAAACAGGTCTGTGACCGGCGGCACGACATCGTTCGCGGGAAGAAGTACCGGCGCACCGATCTCGCGGACCTCGACTCGCTCTCGAGCGACACCACTCCCGAAGACCGGGCCCTGTTCAGGGCTGACGTGACCGCGTCGCTCCACTTCACCGCACTCTTGAACCCGCAGGAGCGCGAGATCTTCGAGTGCCAGCAACGAGCCCCCGGAGACAAGGAGTTCGGGGATAAGCGCGTCGCCCAGGAACTCGAGATGCCGCTCGGCGTGGTTCGGAATGTCTCGCGGGCGATCGGCCAGAAGCACGAGCGCTTCAAGGCGATCTACGCTGCCGGACGGCTCTGCGGGTACCTTGCGCCGTCGGTTTCCGACCTCGCAGCGAACCCAGCGCTCGCCGAGCAGGCGCAGGCCGAAGGCGGCGGCCGGCTGCTCGCGGCGCGAGTCCATCTTGAGATCGAGCGTTGCTCGCGCTGCCGGGCCGAGTACGCGCGCCAGTGGAGATACATCCATGGCACCGGCGTCGCTGGCAAAGCCCCCGCGCTGCTTCCCATTCCGCTGGAGGTAGAGCGTCTGCGCTCCGGTGGTCGGTTCCGAGATTGGCTGCCGGACTGGTGTGCGCGGATCTTCTCCCAGGAGCCCGCCGGCACGGCGACTCATCTCGCCGCAAGCGGCGCTGGGCGCGGCCTCGGCGTATCGGCAGCTGCGTATCTGGCCACGTTCTGTCTCGGTGGAGCTGGGACCCTCGGCGCCTGCATCGCGACGGGCGTCTTCCCGCTTCCTGAGCGCGATCCGACGCCAGCCGTCGTTGCTACGGCCACGCCGACGGCCACACCGAAGCCGGTTGATCCTGAACCGACGTTGCCGCACGGCGTCGTGACGCCGACGCCCACGCCTACGCCGACGAAGCGAGCACGCACGACGACGTCAACGCGGAAGAAGCAGGCGACAACGCAAGGCGGGACGCGGCCGCGAAGCCACGAGTCCGAGCCAGCGTCGGCCGCGCCGTCCAACGCCGCACCGAACGGCGCCAGCGAGTTTGACCCCGGCTACCAGCCAAGCGCCCCCGCCCCGCCAGCACCTGCTCCGGCGGCTCCAGGAGCGAGCGAGTTCAACTGATCCGAGCCCGAAAGGAGTCACGAATGCCATCACGTCTCGTCCGTCGCCTACCTCGCCGGGTGCTTCTCGTTGTGCTGCTCGCGATCGGCTACGCCCTGGCCGAGCCGCACACCGACGCCGAGGCCGGGACGTACACGGTGACCGGCACGTGCGGCGTCTGGGAACCGTGGACGACCAGCGGCGGGATCGCGGTCTTCACCGAATGCCCGTCTCTGTGGGCGCGCAATGCCGGGGGCGCGTACACGACGCCGGCTGGGCAGAACGGCGGCTGGGTCTTTCGCGCCCCTCCGGGCACTTGGATCAACAACTTCACGCTCCAAGGACCGTTCATGGGCACTCAGGGCTGGCAGGCCGCGGGCTACTACGAAGGCGGCATCACCAATGGCCGCGACTTCGAGGGCTGTCCCGGGCCGACCTGCCCGGGCGCCTACCGGTACCTCATCGGGACGAACTATCCGGGTAATGGCGCGACCGGCATCGTCATGCGTCTGCGGTGCGGCGCCGGCAGCTGCCCGAACAACGCGGGCGTGACCGGCTACTACACGATCCTCGGGTCGGCCGTGACGATCGCCGATCCCACGACGCCGTCGGTCAGCCTCGCGGGCGGCTCCCTCCTGAGCGGCGGCTGGAAGAGCGGTGTTCAGACGCTCGTCGTCGACGCCCAGGACAACACCGGGATCTCGGAGTACCGAGCATCGCTCGATGGAGCACTCTCGCGCCGCGTCCTTGTCTCGTGCAACTACGGCGTGAAGGTCCCGTGTCCGGCTGGCCCACAGACACTCGACGTGTCGACTGCGGGCTTGGCGGACGGAGCGCACACCGTGTCCGGTGAGGCGTCCGACGCGTCAGGCAATCCCGGAGCAGCGACCGCGACGATCTATGCGGACAACACACCGCCGACCCAGCCACTCGACGTAAACGTCGAGAGCGGCACGGGCTGGCGAGCCGACGAGACGGTGGAGCTGACGTGGAAGAACCCGCCGCAGAATGCTGCGCCGATCGCCGGCGCGGTCTACCGCATGTGCCCGACCGTCGCAGAGGTCGCGACGGGGGCGCAGCGTGCTGAATCGGAGAAGCGATGCGTGCAGGGCACGCGCAGCGGGAGCAACCTCAAGGAGATCGACGACCTTGAGCTTCCCGATCCGGGTTCCTGGGACGTGAAGCTCTGGCTCGTCGACGCGGCGGGCAACAACCAGCCGGCGAGCGCCGTGACGATCAAGTCGCTGGCATACGACGACACCGCGCCCAGCGACGTCGCGTTCCAGGCCCCTGATCCAGCCGATCCTGCGCGGGTGCACGTCAGCGCAGATGACTCCGTGTCCGGGCTGGCTGCAGGCGCGATCGAAGTCCGCCGGGACGGGACGGACGCGTGGCAGCCGCTCCCGACCCAGATCACCCCGACCGGCTTGACGGCGGTCGTCGACGACGAGACCCTGACCAAGGGGCTGTACTTCCTGCGCGCCCGCGCCGTCAACGGCGCCGGCCTCGAGACGTCGACCGATCGCGACGGCTCCGGCCTGACGGCGATGACGCGGCTCCCGATCCGGCTCGCTAGCCGGGTCACCGCGGGCAAGAAGGGCAAGCGTCGCTGCACCGGCAGCGGGCACAAGCGCAGCTGCCGCCATCGGCTCGCGACCAAGCCGACCGTCCGAGTTGGCCGATCGGCCCGGCTCTACGGCCGCCTGACCGTCGCTGGCAAGTCGATGGCCGGCGCTCAGGTCGAGGTGTGGCGACGACTCGAGCTCGACGCCGCCGGCTGGGAGCGCATCGGGACGGTCAACACCTCCAAGACAGGCCGCTTCAGCTACCTCGCCCGCCGCGGGCCGGCCCGCTCGATCCGCTTCCGGTACCCCGGCACGCCGATGATCCGCGGCCGCAACGGCGACGTTACGCTGCGCGTGAAGGCGTCGACGAGTCTGCGTCCGAACCGCCGCAGCGTCATCAACGGCGAGTACGTGATCTTCCGCGGCCGCCTCAACGGCGGCTGGGTCCCGGCGACCGGCACGCTCGTCGAACTCCAGGTCTACAGCCGCGGGTCGTGGCGCACCTTCGCGCAGCCGCGAGCCCGCGCCAACACCGGCCGCTGGGCGTACCGCTACCGCTTCGAGACCGTGCGCGGCCGCGCGTCGTTCCGCTTCCGCGCCCGCATCCGGCGCCAGCCGTCGTACCCGTTCGTCACGGGCGAGTCGCGGCCCGTGCGTGTCCGCGTGCGAGGTTTGTGATGTCGGCCACCGCGACTTCCTCGCGCGCGCGGGTTATGGTGCGCATAGGGGTGCATCGGAGCTGATCAGGAGGCGACCCATGATTCGACCGCTCGCCCGCCTACGCGCGGGAATCACGTACGCCAACGCGATGAGCACGATCGCGGTGTTCATCGCGCTCGGCGGGACGACTTACGCCGCGGTCTCGCTGCCGCGAAATAGCGTCGGCTCCGCACAGATCCGCGCAAACGCCGTCGGCGCGAGCGAGATCAAGGCGGGCGCGATCCGCAGCTCCGAGCTCAAGAACGGAAGCATCACGCTCAACGACATGTCGGCGAGCGCGCGTGCGTCGCTGCGCGGGACGCAAGGACCGGCCGGACCGGCCGGGCCCGCCGGTCCCCCCGCGGCGACGTACCGCGCCGCGGTCAACTCGGGCGGCGGGACGCCGGCGGGCAACGCCAAGGGCGTCACCCACACCGGCGGGAACGAGTACACGGTCGCTTTCGACCGAGACGTCAGCGCATGCTTCTACTCGGTGTCGCTGGTCGCCGTGCAGAACGGGCCGACCCTCGAGCAGCCGCCCGCAGGCCGCGTCACCGCGGCGCCGGCGGGCGGCGCGAATGTCCTCGTTAGGACGTTCGCGGCGGACGGCACCCCAGCGGAAGCGCCGTTCCATCTGCTCGTGTCGTGCTAGCCGTGGCGAGGAGAGAGAAGCGGGAGTTCGCGCAGACGGTCGAACTAGGTTCTAGTCCCTATGCGGCGCAACGTCGCTTGGAGGGACCCCACGAGACCGCGTCCGAACGGCTCGCTGGACGGGTACGGGCGCGCTTTCGGAACGCGCCCATGAAGCTACGAAGTCGCCGGAGACGCGGTGTCAATCTGGTCGTCGATTAGCCCGTAGGGCGGCGGATCGGCCCTTCGGGTGAAACGGACGATCTCGTGCTCACGCACCGACGGAGGCGGTTCGTGATCGACGAGAACCAACTGCGCCCCAGGGTGATCGGCACTCCAGCGCTCGAGGTGGTCGTACAGGCGCTGGACGATCATGGGGTCCATGAACTCGTCGACGGCCTGTCCGGTCTGGGGCGCGAGATTCTTCTGGGGGCTATCGATGAGCAGGAAGCCGGGGTGGGGCGCCTCCGCCTCAATGGCCAGCTCGTAGATTGACAGCGTCCACGCGAGCGCGATGAGTGTGAGCGCTCCGTCGGAGCCGATGTCGCGGTATGGACGACCGCGGACGTGCGGGACGAAGCGAGTGTCGACGAAAGGCGGCTCGGGGTCGTCGAGCTTCGGAAAACCCCACGCGGTTAGCAGCGCCGCGAAGCGGTCAGAGAGCCGCTTGACAACGGCGTCGCGGTCAGGTTGGACGCTGCGCAGCGCCTCGAGCTCCTCGGCGACCGCGGCAAGCCGCGCGACGAGCTGGGCGACGTTCGCTTGCCGGCGCTCGACGGCCTCGTGCCAGCGCAACGCCCGCTCGAGGTCTCGAACCGCAGCTTGCTGCTCGGCGCGCTCCCGGTTGAGCTGGTCGCGCTGCGCGACGAACGGACTGAGGTCGCGGGCGGTGCGCGCGTCGAGGTCGGCGGCCAGGAGTGCCTCCTCTGCCTGAACGCGGATCAGCTCACCGGAGGCCGCGGCGGCCTGCTGCTCGACTTGCTCGGTGTACGCGTCAAGGTCGCGGATGCGCGCGCGAAGGCTTCGTCGCTCGCGATCGAAAGCAAATGTCGCCTCGTCCGTGGGCTTGGGTTCCTGGCCACACAACGTGCAACTTCCGTGCTCGATCGTTGGGGCGTGCGGCAGGCGCTCAAGACACACCGGGCAGCGCTCGATATTGAGCGGGTCGATAAGTCGTTTCGCTTCGCCGAAGAAGACCAGCTTGCGCTCGTCTTCCGCGTACTGGGCGCGCAGCGGCATGAGCCGCTCGAGAAGGCCCTGCCGATCGCGCACCCGGGCCGCTGTCAAGCCGCTGGCGCGACGGGCGTCTGCGTACCGGCGGCGAAGATCGTCGGCGTACGTCGTGGAAGCGGCGGCCTGCCGCTCAATGTCGGCGATGCCGGCGACCAGCTCATCAACGCGTTTGCGTGCAGCCTCGAGCTGTCCGCGAACGATGTCGATCGCGGGAACTTGTTCCTCGGCCAGGAACGTCTGGAGGTTGGCCACTTCCTGTTCGGCGGCACGCCGCTCGTCGCGCAGCCGCTTCTGGAGGTCGAGCAGCTGGCTCAGACGGTCGTCGTGGACGTCGAAGAGCAGCTCGATGACCTGTCGCAGCTTGTATTGACGCTGCTCCTGTCCCTCGAAGAGCAGTGCCTGATTGTCCAGCCGCCTGCTGGGCAGCAGGGCGAGTGGCATTACGTCACGGAAGGAGAGGTCATGGACGGGCGTGTTGGGGTTGCCTTCGGTGACTTTTAGCCGCGCGCCCCCAAGTCCCGTGACGTCGAGCAGCCAGGCCGAGAGCGCAGTATCAGCGCCCGGCGGATCGATGGTCTTCGCGGTCACGGGACCGGGGCCGTCGAGGCCGCCCGGCCGGACGAATGCGACCTGCCGCGAGGAGAACAATGGTCGCTCGATGGTGTACCGACGATCGCCGATCGAGAACTCCAGCGCCGCCGTTCGGACGGTGCGCGCCAGTTCCGGGTGCGTCGGGTGGTCGCTGTTGCCCAGCAGGTAGTCGACCATCTGCAGGACCGTCGTCTTCCCGGTGTGGATCGGCCCGGCAATGATCGCGAGATTGCTGTTGCAGCGGTCGAAATCCACCTCGTAGTGACGCCGGGCACTGGCTAGGCGAAGGCGGTGCAGGTGGATCACGCGGGCTCCTCGGTGAAGCTGGGCGACGGGTCATCGAAGGGCTCGGCGTACAGGTCGATGATGAACGGCCTGGCCTCTAGCAGCTCCTGCACGAGCGCTCGCAGTGCGGTGGCGGAGCGGCGGTTGAGCTCGCGCGCGACAAGACGCGCGCTCGTGCGATAGCCGTCGGCGTAGCTCGAGTCGAACCGAGCCGTCAGCTCGGTCCCGCGATCAGTGAGGGCGTAGACGACGTGTGAGCCGTCCGGGCTGGCGATGACGAGATCGCGGGCGAGCAGATGTGACAGGTCGTGCTGCACACGGCTGCGGCGGTTTGCGAACCGCTGGCTGGAAGAGTGATAGCTGAGGCTGATGGGGTCGAAGCCCGCGAGCATCAGCGTGCGGCGCTCTTCGCTGCCGGGCCCGAAGAGGAGCATCGGGTTGTCGGCGAAGAAGTCGTATATGCCCAGCCGCTCGATGTCGGCGGGTTTGCGTCGCGGCTGGCTGGGCGCCTCAGCGAGCAGGAGCAGCAGGCGGGCAAGGCGCGCGTACAGCAGCGTGTCGGGGCGCGGCGAGGAGAACGGGAGCAGAACGTCAGCTTCGGCCATGATCCTGTGCGGTCTCGCGCCAGTCGCGGGTCCATCCAGCCCCGCCGACCTCGACGACTTGGTGCAGGGCACCCTTGCGGTGGACACGGGTCAGAGGGAACGGCCGATCGGGCCCGAGATCGTGCTCGGCGTCCACGCGGCTCATGACGTCGCCGTGCAGCCCGGCGAGCAAGCGGTTAGTCGCGTCCGAGTTCCCACAGTGATGGTTGAAGCGGTCCTCCCAGATCGATCGCAAGCCTCGTCGCATGCCGTCAAAGGCCTTCACACGGCGCTCCAGGCCCTTGTCCTCGAGATCGCGTTGAACAAGCTCGGCGTTGTAGAACTGCTCCTTTGCAGAGCTGACCTCGGTCATCCCCGCTTCGTGAAGCTGGCGAACGAAAAGGAGGTCGTCGAGGCCTGCGTCGGCGGGCACCTCCGCGAGCTCGGGCGGCGTCGACGGATGCACCGGGTCGAGGTGCGGGAAGTACTCCGCGCGCACGTCGGCGGCGTCGGGCTTACCGAGCAGGGTGCGGAACTCAGAGAGGTTCCACAGCTCGATCGTGATGCCGTCGTCCTTACGATCGCGGACGAACTTGTCCCACCACTGCTGCCCGGGGCCATCGAGGTCCTGCGGGATGCACAGAGTCCAGGCGAGGATCCGGTACCCACGCTTGGCGGCGTTCTTCCGCGCCTCGTCGTACGAGCTGCGGATCTGCTGTTTCTGCGAGTCACCGAAGACGTCAAGGAAAAACTTCGACTGCCACACGGCTACGTCGCCCTCATAGAGCGAGCCGAAGTAGGTGTCGATCCCCCAGTCGCCGGGGTTGGCGCGAATCGGCCGCGCCGACGGGTGGATCGCCTTCACAGCAGCGGCGACGAACTCCTCGAAACGCTCCCGGGCGCCGGCATCGCCAAGCTGATGCTTGAAGTGCATAAAGGAAAGGCTCATCGATCGGCGGCACGCTATCCGGAGCGGCTGCCAAACGGCATCGGCCATCCGTCGAGTTAGACACGCGATCAACTGCGGCGTCGAGTCCCAGGAGTCCGTCGTGGTCGAGCTGATCGTCACCATCCCGCTGGCCCTCGCTTCGCAACGTTCTTCAGTCGGGCCATGTAGCTCGCGGGCGAGGTCGGTTCCGGAGAGGACGCGGGCTGCGACCTGGTCGCGCTCACTCGCGGCGGCGCGGCCTGTCTCGGGTCGCGGCGACGACGGCCTCCGGCTCGGTCTGCGCGTTGCAGGGCGTGGCGCGTCTCCTCGGTGTAGCCGCCGGAGCAGTGGAGGAGCCGGACGGGACCGAGCAGGCAGCGGCGGTCGGCGCGCGCCGGCGCGTCCGCCAGCCCACGCCGGTAGCGATTATTCGGGATGCGCCGCCAGGAGTCCGTCGTATTGGTCGGCCAGGTGGCGCAGCTCGCGGACCGTCCGCTCAACGTTGTCGCGCACCCAGATCTCTCGCGGGGCGCGGATCGTCGGGTCTACGTGGGTGTGGCAGCGGCGCTGGTGGACGTTCTGCAAATGGCTCGTCACCCGGCCGTCGCCATCCCACACCTGACCACTCGTGACCATGTTCTTGCACGGCTGGCCCTTGCGGGTGGTCGCCGTGCACTCGCCGATACCCATCCACGAGGTCGGCGTCTGCGTGCCGTCCTTCTCAATGATGTAGCCGTGTTCCTCAACAAGCCGGACGAGGAGGATGTCCGGCAGGTAGGCCTCTTGCATGTTCATCCCATCGTGTCCAGGTCGCTCCTGAGGTAGCCCTTCGCAGGCGGGTCTACGGGATCGCTCGGACGGAACGTTGGCGCGGACTTGGACCCATACCTGCTCTTGGCCTTGCAGGGGAGGCGGTGGGGTTGCCGACTGGGCAAAGATTGGGTCGGCTGGCCGCGACGCGCTCGCTCGACTCGGCGAGCGGGTCGATTAGTTCGTGAAGGTGATGATCGGAGCGCCGGGCGGACGGAGGAGAGCGGTCTTGAAGTCCGTGACGGTCAACTCCTGTAGGCGCGCCTCGGTGAATTCCGTAGCGTCCGCGTCGAGATCCCAGACGCCAGCGGCCTCGCTCGCGTCGCGAACGTCGACGTAGAGCGTCCCTGCGCATAGCCACATGACGAGGTTGCCGTCTGACTGCTCGACAAACAGGAGGTGGTCGATCGAACAGCCGCCGTTCGCTCGAACTTTGTCCAACGTGCGGCCCTGCGTGACGCCCAGCGTGCGGATTCCGAAAGCCGTCCCGTCTTGGAGCGGCGCGTAGAGCTGGTGGCCGAAGTGGGCGTGGCCGTTGCGCAGAAGGTCGAACAGGACTTCGATTAGCTCCGTAGCGTCTGTCCCGTCCGGAGCCATCCGGGGAACGCACCTGCGGACGCTGCGGCGGCCGGACTTGTACGGCAACCGCTTGAAGAGCCGCTCCTCGCGGCCACATAGCTCGTGCGAGAAGCGCTTGAAGGTCGGTGGGTCCTGGTGCGCAATCCTCGACGCGAGTTCGACGAGGAGCATTACCTGCCGAGTGAACAGGAAGCTGCCGCTAGAGGCGTCCTCCGGCGCGGAGGTCGCGATTGTGTTCCACGCCGTCTCGAACTCGCCGCAGAGGTTGTCGAACAGCACCCGGGATGGGCCTCTCATCGGCCCACCATCCAGCGTCGGCCGTCTCTCGTCAACTCGCCGGAGGATCCGGCGCAGCTAGAGCAACACGCGGACCGAGCGCGGCATCACCCGCTTCGGCCGGTCTAACCAGGACGATTGAGATCTCTTTGCGCCGCGGGCTTCCTCGATGGGCTTAGGTGTATGGGCCGCTCGGCGCCGTCATCCGAGGACTTCTTTGAGCAGCTAGCCCGAGCTTCATTGGGGCCGTCGCAACCTTGCTCGATCCCCGACGGAACTGCACTCCGAGCTGGTAGGCGAGGAGGACGCCTCACGTCGGTAGATCGGGAACCGGCGAGTTCCCAACGAGGGCGGAGAAGGCCGAGGTCTCGGTCGCTCGCACTTCTCGTCGGATCAGCGTGTCTGGCGATAGGTGCCGTCGTGTTCGTATCGGCCAGGGTTGAAGACCGTCCGTCGCCTGAGGCCTCGGTTGCCCAGCGCGATGTGGTCCCGACAGCGAAGCCGGGACTCAGCGACCTGCGGACTCCTGGGGCGCGCCCCAAGAGCACGAAACCGAGTCGCGTGAAGGGTGCAAGCCGGTCGCGTCCGCCCCATCGGAAGCGGTCGCGCAGTCGTGCGCGAAGCGAACGCAAGTCCGAGCGGCGGAAGCGTATGGCCGCCCGAGAAGGGGTCCCGTCGACGTCTGCGCCTGCTCCCAAGCAGGTTCGCGCCGCAAGCCCGGCGCCACCCGCGCCACAGCCGGCTCCGCCCCACGTGCCATCCCACGACTCGTCGGGCTCCCCCACGTGCGTGGAGTTCCCGCCGTGCTGATCAAGTCTCTCTCGACCTGGAGGTCTGTGATGTGGTCACTGTTCAAGGCACTGCGGGCACCGCTCGCGGCAATGTTCGGAGCCGCGCTGAGCGTGGTTGCGCTGACGCAGATGGCAGCGCTGCGTGCCGCAGGCGTGAACGGGAAGGCTCCCGAGAACGCGGCCGCGATCACGACGTTCGTGTCGGTGATCACCGACAACGCGCTGTGGCTCATCGGCACGGTCGCGACCCTCGCCATTCTGCTGATCGGCGGGTTGTTCTTCTTCGGCCACTCCCGCGCCGCTGACTACGCGTCCAAGATCGCGATCGGCGCCGTGATCCTCGTCTCGGCCCCCGGCATCGCCGCCTGACGTCGTGTCCGGCGGCCACGCCAGGGGACCGATCGCGCGATGCGCGATGCCCGCTCTGCTCGTCGCCGGCGGGCTGCTGCTGGTCGGCGCGGCTGTGCCGGCGAGCGCGGCCGCGGCGGACCTATTCCCCGTCGACGACTGGCTCGGCGACGGCATCAAGAAGGCGGGCGAAGTCGTCCTCGGGCCGTTGAAGGTCGGCGTCGAGGAGATCGCCCGCCTGATCGCGACGGTAGTCGGCGCGATCGCCGACCTGCTCGTGCCGAAAAGTCTCGTGCGCGCGGGGCTCGACGGCGTGCGCTGGCTCGTTTCGCTGCCCCCGGTCGGCACGCCGGTCGACGCCCAGGGCGTCGTCACCACCGTTCGAATGCCGCACTTGCTCGAGCTGCGGGAGACGCTGACGTGGATCGGCATCACGCTTCTACCGCTCGGTCTGGTGATCTCCGCGGGCCGCGCGTTCTTCGCTCCCACCGTTGATGGCGAAGGTCCGATCGAGCTCTTGCTGCGCGCCCTCGCGGCTGGCGCCGCGCTGCTCATCTACGACTGGGCGTGGGGCGTTCTGGTCCGGCTCGTGCGGCTGCTCACGGACGGACTGCTGTCCTTGCCGTGGGTCGAGGACGGCGTCGAGCGGATGCTCGAGACGCTGGTGATCGGTGGCGGCGCCGGCGCTGCCGCGGCGGCCGAGTTCGTGATCCCGCTGCTGGTCGCGATTGCCGGCAGCGCTCTGCTGGGCCTACTCCTGGTCCACGTCGGCCTCGAGGTCGTGACTGCGCTCGTCTATGCGCTCGGTGGCCTCGTGCTGGGGCTGTCCGGGACGCCGATCGGCCGGCGCCTGCTGTCGGGCTGGCTGATCGCGGTCACGGCCGTCGTGGTGCTTCCGCTCCTGTGGAGCGTCGTCTTCGTCACCGGGGCCGCCCTGATGCTCGACGCCGGACCGGCGGGCGGCTCGGGCTTCGGCGGATTCATCGCCCAGCTGTTCAACATCGCCGCGGCGCTCGCGGTGTTCTGGCTCGCGATCAAGCTGGCACTCGGCGTGTTCCGCCAGGCGAGTGGCGCCGTCAGCGGCATCGCCGGAGGACCGAGCGCAGCGGCCGGAGCGCGAGCGCTTCGCTCCGGCCCGGGCGCGCCGGGCGGACCGGGACGCGCAGCCGCGTTGGCGCGCAACGCCACCCCCGCCGGGCTCGCTCGCTTCTCTCAGAGCCTGCGAGGCGGACTTCGCGCGGGAGCGGCAGCGGCCGCCTTCCCGGTGCGCCGCCCCGCGACCGCGGCTCGGGCCGCGGCGCACGGGGTCCGCCACCCAGTGCAGGCCACGAACGAGGTCGCCGGTCGGCTTCGCGGTGCACTCGGGTCGCGTGGCATGGCCGGGGGACGTTCGTCTGCAGCTCGCCACCCACGGGCGTCGACCGGAGGATCGCCGCGCGCCGGTCGTTCCGGACGTGATCGCTCCACACCCGCAAACGGGCGCGACGAGCGGCACCGCGCGCGACGCGGATCCGCACGCAAAGTGCCCCCGCGCGGTGCGCAAGTCCGCACGTCGCGGCCAACGGCGAAGCCTCGTTCCGTGCGCATCGCCTCTGGCGCAGCCCCCTGGCTCGGGCGCGCGCGTCGATTCCGTGGCAAAGACACGCCGGGAGGCAAGTCGTGACCGAGCAAGACGCCGAGCTGCGTCCGGCGTACCGCACCTTGAACGAACCCGCGCGGCTGCTCGGCATCTCGCTGACGGGCTGGATCGCGCTGCTCGTGGCCGGCGGTTGCGGCTACGCGTGGCTGCTCGTGTCGCCGCTCGGCTGGCGGGCGAACATCTCGGTGGCGGTCATCGCCCTCGGCACGCCGGCGGCGCTGCTTCTACTGCGCGAAGAGTCGACGGTAAGCCCGGGGCGGCTCTTGCTCGCCGTCGTCCGATGGCGCGCACGAGCTCCGCGTATCGTCGCCGTCACGAGCGAACGTCGCGTGCGGCGCGGAGCCGTGCGCCTTAGCGAGGCCGCGCCGGCCGCAGACCGCCGCGCGATCGACGACTCACTGGCGTGGCCGGGTGAGCCGGAGACGATTCAATGAGCCGCGCTCGCACCCTCGCGGACGTGCTGCCGATCGCGGCCATCGAGCCCGACGGACTGGTGCTCACAACCGACGGAGCGTATGTGCGCCTATTGGAGTGCCACGAGGTGCTCCAAGCCCGCAGGGGCGGGCGCGGGAACCGGGAGACGCTGCGGGACCGCCTCGGCGCGCTCGCCGCACGCCTTCCCTCCGGTCAAGGCCTCCAGGTGCTCGTCGAGGCTGAGCCGATCGATGCCGACGTCGCGCTCGCACGCGACTGGACCGAGATCGATCTCGCTACCGATGCCGAAGTAGGCGGCCGCCGGCAGGCGATGGAACGCCTCGGCTTCGCGCTCGAGCAGACGCTGCGGCGCAGCGCGCCGACCGTCCAGGGGGTCCGCCTGCGATGGACGATCGCGTCGCGTCACACGGCCAGGGAGCTGCGTCGAGCGCGCCGCGCCGTGCGGACGATCCCCGTACGAGTCCACGAACGCGCCGCGGGCGAGTCGGCGCGCCTGGCCGACGCGCTCGCCGCGGATCTGACCGCGATGGGCTGCAGCGTCGTGTCGCTCGATGCCGAAGCAACACTCGACGCGCTCGCACGATCCGTCGGCTCCACGCGAGAACGAGCCGAAGCCGGGCTCGCGCGCGTGCTCACGACGGACGACCCGAACTCCGCGCTCGAACACCGCCACGCGGTGCTGCAAGCGATTTCGGGCGACGTCGACCTGCAAGTTGCACGCGATTGGATCGAGCGAACAACCGCGGGAGACCAAGAGATCGAGGCCGTGCTGCACCTCTCTGGCTCGCCGGCCGAGACGAGCGTGTGGTGGCTGCTCGCGCTCTTGGAAGTGCCTCCGCCGTGGCGTCTCGCGGTTCACATCACCGCGACCGATCGCGTCGCTCAGCGACGCCGATACCGGTTGCGTCACAAGCGTCTGTGGGCAGATCTGCGCCGCCGCGAGCGCGACGGGAAGCTGATCAGCGAGGAGGCGTACGAGCAGGAGCGCGAGGCGGCCGAGATCGACGCCGAGCTCCGAGTGTCTGGCGCCAGCGGCCTGTACGACGTGAGCGTCTACCAGGCGATCCGCCGCCCAGCTGATGAGGCGGACGAACTCGCCGAGCTGGTCCGCGTGCTCGCTCGGGAGTTCGAGAGCTACACCGACGCGCGTCTCTATCCCGGCCGTTTTCTCGTCGAGGACTCGTGGGTCTCCACGCTGCCGCTTGCGACCGATCGACTCGGAGCGACGCGGCGCTTCGCCCAGCGCAACGTGGCCGACTGCCTCCCGTTGTGGTCGACCAGCGCCTCGAGCCAAGCCGGCGTCCCGCTCGGGTACGCGATCCCCGGCAACACGCTGGAGCGGATCGACCTCTTCGATCCGCGGTATCGGACTCACGTCGCGCTCGTGACCGGGGGATCGGGATCCGGCAAGACCGTGACCGTCAACGCGCTGTTGTCGCGGAACATCGCACGCGGCGCCACGGGCTACATCATCGACCGCTCCTCGAGCGAGGATCACGGCGGTTCCTCGCGACACGCCGGCCACTACGAGCAGCTGGCTGCGCTCGTGCCCGGGGCGAGCACCATCCACTATGGCGCCGGGGCGCGCGACGCGATCCTCTGCCCGTGGGACACGGCCGACCTCGCGGCGGTTCCCGCGAGCAAGGTCGAGTTCCTCGTCGCATTGCACACGCTGCTGATCGGCGATCCGTCGCCGAGCGGACCGGCGCTCGGCGGGCTCGAGCGGACGCTGCTCACGCGAGGCATCCAGGCCGTCTACTCCCGTTGCGCCCGCACAGCTGAGCAGCCTCGCGAACGGCTGCTCTATGAGGAGCTCCGCCGGTTGGCCCGGGCGCAAGCGGCGGATGAAGTCGACGGCGACGCGAGCGTCGCGTCCGAGCTGCGCCGCCTCGCCGAGCGACTCCATCCCTACTTCGACGACGGGCCGGTCGCCTGGCTGGCAGACCGCGAGACGACGATCGAGCCAGGGGCGCCGCTCGTGCTCTTCGACCTCGCGGGCCTGCCCGATGCTCTTGCCGGTCCGGTGATCCTGGCGCTCGTCGACTTCATCGACCGTGATGTCGCCCGGCGCCGAGCACGGCATCTCGCCGGCGACGGCGGCGAGGCCGGTCCGTGGGCTGGTCGCACGTTCGTGGCGATCGACGAGGCCTGGAAGCCGTTGCTGACTCCGGCGGCCGGCGCGTGGCTCAACGAATGGGCGCGACGCACCCGCCACATTGCGTGCGCGCTGCTGGTCATCAGCCAGCACCTCGCCGACTTCGCGAACGCGCAGGGGCGTGCGCTCCTGCGCAACTCGGTGCTCCGGCTCGTCTTCCACACGGCGTACGACGAGCTCGTAGAAGCCCGCGAAGCGCTCGGCTACGAGGACGAGGACCTCGACGAGATCGCGAGCCTGGACACTCGCAAGGGCGAGTACTCGACCTGTCTGCTCGATTCCGAGGCGCACGGCCGAGCCACGGTGCGGATCTACCTGTCCGACATCGAATACTGGGCCTGCAGCGCCGACCCCGACCGCGATCAACCGATCCGGGAGCTCGCGTTGGCCGAAGCCGCCGGAGACGCCTGGGGCGCGATGCGACTGCTCTGTGATCCCGCGTGGCATCAACGCAGGGCGGAAGAGCTGGAAGCCGCCGCATGAGCGACGCGCGGAGCGAGCACAGCGGACGCGCCGTCTGGCCGTGGCTTGTCGCCGCGCCGTTCGCCGCGGTCCTGGCGATCGTGCTCGGGATCCTGCTGCTCCTCGCCGGGGCCGTTCAGCAGTGCGGATCCGACAGCGGCACGAGATCCGCTGACGTGAGCGGCACGGGCGCGCTCGGTGGCGTCGCCGGTACAGGGATCACGCGATCGCAGATCGAGGGCGTGCGCCGCGGAAGCCCCTACGCGGGCGCGCGCGTCACGCCCGGCGAGTACCTCGCCACCAGCTACGGGCCGCCCTGGGGAGGCATTCAAGGTGCCGGAGTCGCAACCAGCGGTGGACTTCGGATCAACGGCGGATCACCGCGCTGGTACCAGGTCGCGGTCGATCCGCAGCTGATCAGCCACGGCACGCTCGTCTATCTGTGGCCCAACCCATTCGCGTGGTCGGGCCCATTTCTCGCCGCGGACACCGGCGGAGCGATTCGAGGCCGGCGCATCGACTTCTACGACTGGCGCGGCCGCGTCGCGCAGTACCGCTGGGGACATCGGCACACGACCGCGAGCGAGGTGCCGCAACAACCCGGTGCGCCCGTCGAGGCGACATCGTCGTGCGAGCTCGACGGCGACGCGTCCGACTCGACCCTCGCTCTCCCCGGCGTGAAGGGGCGCGTGACGATCGCGCCGCTCGCGAACGCGCCCGGCACACCGGTTCGTTCAGAGCTGCTCGGCTTCCTCGAGCGCGTCGCAGGGATCGCCGGTCGCGGGCTCGTCCTCACCACCGGGACCAACCATGGCGAGCGCACGAGCTCGGGCCGGATCTCCGACCACGTCCTCGGCCTCGCCGGCGACTTCGGCTCCGTCGCCAACGAGTTTCCGCTCGGCGGTGGATTCGGCACCAGGCTCGCGGCGGCCGGGTTACGGGCGGCGGGCGTCCCTGAGGCGGAGGCGTGGCGCCTCGCGACGGCCGGCGGGGGCCACGACGTCTGTCACGACGGCTGGCGCATCCAGGTCATCTGGCGCACGGGCGGCCACTTCGACCACGTCCACATCGGCCTCCGGCGCGGCTGCGGCTTCGCCGGCGTGCGGACCTTCCAGATCTGATGCACCGCCGACTGTTGAACCCTCTCCTCGTCGTGGCGCTCCTCGTGGGAGCGGCTGGAATCGGTCCCGACGTTCCGAGACAGAGCGACTCACGCCCGCGTGAGGACGCACACGGCGGAGCGGTCCGAACCGCGTCGGTGTACGCCCTCGTGGCCCGCAACCGGACCGCGGGCAACCGCCTGACGGCATGGCGATGCGAAATCGCCCTTGCGTCCCCCGCCTACCGGCGCGAGCTCCGGCGGGCGCGACCGTCGCGGGCCGACCTGATCACGCTGCGTCTCGATCACGCGTCGGCCAGCGCACAGGTGGTGGGTGCGAGGCCTGATCCGTCGCGGACGTTGCCTCGGGCGCGCGTCGTTGTGACCCTGCGAGAGCGCATCGTCACGCGAGACGAGCAGCTGACCTCCGAGACCGTCAACGAGGTCTTGCTCAACCACCACCGAGGGATCTGGCTGGTGACGCGCTGGACGCTCTCAGCCGACGGGAGAGCCCGATGATCGGTGCGACGCGTATCGCGGTTGCCGGCCTGCTGGCGTCGGGAGTGCTAGCCGCGATCGGCGCATTCGCAGGGTGGAACGTGATTGCAGTCGACCCGCCGCACGATGCGCTTCCTGCAGACGTCGTGACCTTCGTCGCGTTGCTGCGTCACAACCTCGTGGTCACGCTGTGGCCGCTGGCGCTCGTCGTCCTGGGTTGGGCGGCGATTCCGGTGATCCGCCGCGTCGGCGACGCGCTCGTTGCTGGCCAGGTGATGCTGCACGGAGCTGTCGTCGGCAGCGCGCTCGTCCAGCAGCCGGCGATCTGGCGCTTCCTGCCCCACTTACCGTTCGAGTTCGCCGCTCTCGTGCTTCCCGCAGCGGCGTGGATTGTCGCGCGCCAGGCCGCGACCGTGAGCTTCGCGCGGGCACTTGCCGTCGCACTCGCCGTGGTCGCGCTTCTTGTGATCGCTGCGCTGATCGAGACCTACGGGACGCCGGTGTGACCGAGCCAGGGATCTACGTGAGGTCTCGACTCTGGATGCCGCTGCCAGGGCCCGACGGACGAGCCGCCGCAGGACGAGGTGATCTCGGGCGCGGCTGGTCCCCTTGTGTTCCGCCTTCAAGCATGGCCGCTCGCGGTCCGGCTGCAACCCGCACACGTGGGGTTCCCCTCCCTGCCGGTCGGTTCCGCCGGCCGCTCATGGAGCGGCCGAACTCGGCTCTCACAAACAAGGGGACCAGCACAGAGCCCGGTCCCGCAACGCCCCTCAAGGAGGCAAGTCGTGTCGGCCACCAACATCAACCGCGTCACCCTGACCGGGAACCTCACGCGCGACCCCGAGCTGCGCGCCACCCCGTCCGGCACCAGTGTCTGCTCGATGCGGATCGCCTCCAACACGCGCCGCAAGACCGGCGAGGGCTGGGTCGACAAGCCCAACTACTTCAACGTCACCGTCTGGGGCGCGCAGGGCGAGAACTGCGCTCGCTTCCTCAGCAAGGGCCGTCCCGTCGCGATCGACGGCCGCCTCGAGTGGCGTGAGTGGCAGCAGGACGACAGCAAGCGCGAGGCGATCGAGATCGTCGCCGACGCCGTCCAGTTCCTCACCGCGCCCGAGCGCGCGAGCGAGAACGGCGCGTCGCCGGAGCCCGAGGCGGTCCCCGCAGGCGCCGCGCCCGATCCGGACGACATCGCCTTCTGACCTAGACCGTCCCGCGGCGGCCGGTGCTCCCGGCCGCCGCCTGGAACTCAGGAGCTCGAGATGACATTCGACTCAAATGCCCGGGCCAGCGCTCGCCCGGACCGAGAGCTGGCAGCGACGTTGCACGTGCTCGCCGCGCCCGTTCTCCAAGGCCGCGTCGAGGACTACATCGACATCTCAGGACGCGGCATCGACTTCGGCGCGTTGCTCGAGGAACCCTGGTCGAGCAGCGAGCGCGCGATGATCGAGATCGCGTGCACGATCTGGGGACGGACCGACATCGTCGACGCGTCGCTGTCGCCGATCCTGTTCACGCTCGACGACGCGAATTTCGCGTGCGTGATCGAGGCGAGTCGAATTCGTCGCGGCGATGCCTGCTGACCTGCTGCCGCCACTGGGCGCCGGTACCCCGCTGCTCGCCGCCTTGGCCTACGCGGCCGCCGGCTGGCCCGTCCTGCCCGTGCACACTCCCGCGCGCTACGGAGGGTGCTCCTGCGGCCGCGCCGGGTGCCGAAAGCCTGGCAAGCATCCGCGGACAGCGCGTGGGCTGCTGGACGCAACCACGGAGGCGGCGACGATCGCTGCGTGGTGGTCGCGGTGGCCGCGCGCGAACGTTGGTGTCCGCACGGGCGCTCTCGTCGTGCTCGACGTCGACGGGCGCGAAGGCGCTCAGTCCCTTGCGGCGATCGAGGCCGCCCATGTCGGGCTTCCGGCGACTCGCCGAGTTCGGACGGCGCGCGGAGAACACATCTACTTCTACGCAGCTGCGCAGGAGGTCAACTGCTCAGCTGCGCAACTCGGCGTTGGGCTCGACGTTCGCGGTCGTGGCGGCTACGTGATCGCTCCACCTAGCCTTCACGCCAACGGGAGCCGCTACTCGTGGAACCAGACGCGCGACGTCGCATCGCTCCCTGCATGGCTAGCCGCGCTGCTAGCCGACGCCCGACCGGAACACGAGCGCGCACGGCTCCCGTCTTCGGTTGTGACGGCACCGGACGCTCGCGGGGCTCGCTATCTTCGCGCCGCGCTTGCGGGCGAGGTCGCTGCTGTTGCGCGAGCACCGGTTGGGGCACGCAACGATGTGCTCAACCGCGCAGCCTTTCGACTCGGTCAGATCGTCGGCGCAGGGCTAGGTAGCAGCGAACAGGTCGTCGAGCCACTGATGGAGGTGGCGCAGTTCGTCGGCCTCAGCGATCGAGAAGCGCTTTCGACAATCCGATCCGGTCTTCGCGCCGGCGAAGCGCACCCACGCCCCGGTGTGGAAGGTCGTTGAGGAGCACTACGGGTTGACAAGCTTCT
Source organism: uncultured Demequina sp. (assembly GCA_937925595.1). The sequence goes on from CALALQ010000258.1 coordinate 40,859, forward strand.
GCCGCCACGAACCATCGACGAGCGATTCCGTGTCTGCAAGGAGCGCCAGGCCGAGCAGCGCGGCCAGCGCCGGGAATTCCGCTGGTATGCCCCCAGTGTTCATGGCGAGAATGAAGCGGTGAGGGTGGTCGCGGAGAACGTCAAGAAGCCCATGAGAGCTGTTTCGCACAGCGCGGCAGAGGGTCGCGATGAGATCGTCATCGCTAATCGACTTGATCGTCGTGGCGTCAACGGTCGCCACGCGGGCTCCCTTCGGTGTCAGCCGGTGCTGCAGGGTGTTCTCGCGGATTTCGTCTCTGAGTTCGTCGAATAGGCGCGCGATTTCATCGCCGAGACGTTTGGCGAGGTCGTCAGGTAGAGACGTAAGGGCCGAGCGGGCTCTGCGCACCGATCTGGTCCGGCGCAGAAGAGCCGCGAATCCGTCGCCTGACTCGAGCTTTCCGTAGCCCAAGAGACTCTCCGCCTTGTCTAGTAGGTCGAACGCGATCTGGACGCGGTCGAGCTCCGTCGCCTGCGGCTCAGCGAGGAGGGACAGCGCGTCGGCAATGAGGCGCTCGACCGTGATGATCCACGCGGACTGTGCGGTGGCGTCGTAGAACCCCGCTTCATCCGTGAATCGAGTCGGATCGGTGCCGTGGCTGTAGATGACGTTCAGGCGCCCGACCCACCACTCCAGCAGCCGTGCACCGTCTTGTGGGTCCAGATGCTTGAAGAGAGCGCTGCGGTTGAGTCCTTGCGGGTCATCCATCACGCGCGGGCGATACAGCGACGACAGGGAGGGCGGGTAGGGCCGACGAAGGTCGAGCCCGCCGCCGAAACAGAACACGAGAGTGTGTGGCGTCGCGGGAATCTGCAAGCCGAGGACTGCGGGCGAAAGAGCCAGCAAGGCGAAGTCGATGGCTTCGCCGAACTCGACGCCGCGCGTGAGCGTCAGATGCTCGAACGCCCGGAGTCTTTCCATCTCGGGCCCGAGCGGTATGTCTGGCGTCAGCTGCATCGCAAGTTGCGTTCGCCCGAAGGCAAGACGGCTCAGGAGCGCGCCATCGACCGCAACGAGCCAGAGCGACCCCTTCGGGAACTCACGCAGTAGCTCTGGGACGTTGGCAGCCAGCAAGTCCGGCAAGTCGCCGGCCTGTGCGGCTCCGAGAGCAGCCAACGCGAACGCCACGATCTCAGATTCATTGCTCGGGTTCCGTTTGATGATCTCCTGGCCGCGGTCAATCATCACTTGGCGATACGCGAGCGGGTCGTCGATATCCGAACGTCGACGCGGCGGATGGTCACGGACCGGTGCCCACGTGTCTGGGTCGTCGAAGTCCGAGTCTGCATCGCAGATCTTGATCAGCTTGAGATGCTCCGCGATGACTCCCGCCCCCTCGGCTGGCGCGAGAGCGACGACGCCAGCACCGAGATCATCGACGCGGAAGTGGCTCAGGTCGGTGAGGCTGTTGCGATAACCCGGTGCCAGATCGGCCGATGGCATTCGCACCATCGCGAGCGCGTCACTCGGCATGGAGTACTCCTTGGTCGGCGCAACAAGTCGAGCGTCGGAGCCGACTATCGGCAATGCTGTTCATGGCTTCGGCCGGCGTTGTCTCAGGAACGTCGGACCGCGAGCCGCAGCCTCGAACTGCTGCTGCAGCACCTCTTGACGGCCGTCCAGCATGGGTGTGCCCGGAAGATGGTCGAAGACCACTCGCGGGGGAACCGGAGCCGCGGGCGCAATCGAAGGATCGGCAGTCACGCGCGCATGTAGCTCGAGGAGCCTCTCCTCGGTGGCCGCGAAAACAAAGCGATTTGCGTGACCGTACGACTTGAGGTTCACGTGATCAACGAGCCTGCTCACCTCACGTCGTCGCAGCGGTCCGGTGTCACCGTAATCGACCCGAAGCGCGAGCGTCGGGCTGAGCGGAAACGTCCCGTATGCGTTCCGCGAACTCGCCAACGCTGGAACAGCCCAAGGGGCGTCGGGCGCTGGGTCATGAAAAGTCAGAGGTCGATCGCCCAGCACGAATTCGCTGTCGCGCGCATCAAGGAGGGTCCACGCCATCGACTCGATCCGGAGCGCGCCGGACAGCCACAAATCGAGCAGTCCAGCAAGTGCAAACTCTCGCGGAGCCTCGATCGTCAAGCGTCCGTCGCGAAGTTGTTCGAGGGCCTCGCGGCTGATCTCGTCGTCACGACCATCGATCAGGTTTCGCTCGAGTTGTTCCTCGAGCGCCTGACGTCCGAGATGCGTTGCATGGCGGCGAAGCAGCTCCAGATCGGCTGGGCTTCGAAGACGCTGCAGAGCGACGAGCCACGCGATGTCCATTCGTGCGCCTTCGTCCAGCGTCGCGGCGCCGTCGAGCAACGGTGAGATCGCGATGGCGCCAAAGCGCTCGGCTTCGGAGAACAAGCGCTCCAGGTAGTTCGGGTGGTGGTCACCCTCGACATCCACGCGATAGAGACCAACGGCAAACGCCGTCTTGTCGGTTGCGACCAGAACGCAGCTGCCGGATTGCTTGTCGAGTTGCCACACCCGCACGCGCTCGGACGATGGGTCGGCGAACCGCTTCAGGAGATGCTGCGGAACGAAATGATGCTTGCGCGCTTCGGTGCCGGGTAGCTCACGGGTGCGCGCGACCTCTCGGAAGCACTCTGCGAAGCGGCCCGGGATGAGATCAGCGTCGGGATGCACCTTCGGTCGAGACTAGGGACCCACGACCAGCGGCGGCAAGTGATTCCCGGTTCGAGTCCGCGACTGCCGCGCGCCGTCGTGCTCGCGGTCGGCTGTCAAGCATCTCGTCTCTCCCGGCTTGGCGATCGATCTCGGAGGACGGATCTGATGGTGACGGACGTGCAGCTCTCGGGCGGCGGGCCGACCCACCCCTACGGTGGCACGCCCGCGTGGCGACGCCGGCGGGACGAGCGGCCGCTGAGCGGGCGCGCGGACGGGGCGGGATCGGCCCGCCGCCCGGGTGGGCCCCGATGGAAGGACGGAGTCCGCCGTCATGACCACACCACCCGCAGCTGCGCCCACCGAGGTGCGCGTGCCGCTGGCCAAGATCCGCGTCCCCGACAACGTGCGGGCGCTCGACGACGCGCACGTCGACGCGCTCGCCGGCTCGATCCGCCTGCAGGGCGTGATCGTGCCGCTGGTTCTCCGACCGGCCAGCGACGAGCCCGACGCCTACGACCTGGTCGCCGGCTTCCACCGTTTCGCGGCCGCGCAGAAGCTCGAGCTCGCCGACGTCCCGGTTGTCGTGCGCGACGCTGACACTGAGGACGCTGACCGTGCCGTCGAGAACATCACTCGCAAGGCGCTGGACCCGCGCGAGGAGGCGCGGGCGGTTCAGGCGATGCTCGCGCGAGGCCTCACCGAAGACGGCGCAGCGCAAGCGCTGGGCTGGAGCCGCCAGCGCGTCGCCGCGCGCGTGAAGCTGCTCGAGCTCCCGGAGCTTGCGCAGCAGCTCGTCGGCGACGGCGCGATCGCCCTGTCGGCGGTCGACCGCCTGCTCGCGATCGGCCGCGTCTCGCAGCCGCTGCTCGACGTGCTGCTCGCCCATCTCGCCGAGGACGGCAACGGCTGGATGGCGGAGCGGCTGGCGCGCGAGCCGGGCTGGGTCCTGGACGCAGCGCTGCGCCAGAGCGGGACGAAAATCTTCGCCGCGCACCTCGGCACGATCCGCTCCAACGAGATCGCCGAGCTCCGCCTCGGCAAGAAGGCCGACGCGCACTACGAGCGGATCGCCGCGCTGCACAAGCAGCTCGACCGGCACGCCTACGGCTCGCCCGAGGTCCGGTTCAGCGACGAAGACGTCGACCAGGCCCGGGCGGCTGGCGTGCTCGTCGAGTTCGAGCGGAGCCGCCCGATCATCACTGACCGGTCGCTCTATCGCGAGCTGACCAAGGCCGCGCTGAAGCGCAGCGTCGCCGCGCTGGAGGCCAGGGTTGCGGCCGCGACCGAGGAGAAGCGTCGGGCGCGCACCGAGCGTCGCGACGGCGGTGCCCAAGACCCGGTAGCCGCGGCCGCGCGCGAGCGAGACGCCACGCTGCGCAATCTCGCCGACCAGGCGCACGGCGCGAACCTCGATCTCGGCACGAGCCTGCTCGACAAGCTCTCGGCCGTCGATCCGGGGGACCTGCAGGTCGCGCGCTTCTTCGTGTACGCGCTGCTCGGCCCGGACTGGGACGCGTCGCCGTACACGCAGACGGGCGAGCGCGTCCAGCGGCTCGCCGCCAACGGCATCCGGCTGGTCGTCGGCGAACTCCGCGCGGACGCGACCAAGACGCGCAAGGACGGGACGCCGGGCCGGTTGCGGATGGACTACGGCGATCACCGCAAGCCCGAAGCGGCGATCAAGTGGCTCTGGCGGTACATCGACGGTGCGAAGACCGCCGGCGAGCTCTACGGCCGCGCCTTGGTCGTGATCGCGGCCGAGCACTACGCCAGCCGTCTCGTGCTCCCGGCCGGTCACCGGATGCCGGCGACGCGATGGAGCTCGCGCAAGGACACCGCTTCCAAGGCGCTCACGCGCCTCGCGGGCACCTGCGTCCCCTCGACGCTCAAGCGGATCGAGCAGGGCGTCCAGCAGGCGCACGCGGCTTACCACGAAGCGCAGCGCCCGGCTGACGATCCCACGTCCGAGGCAGAGGCGACGCCCAGCAACGACGTCGTCGACGAGGACGACGCGGCGGGCGACGACGCGACCGCCACGCCGGACGAGACCTGAACCACCCCTTCGCGGCGCGGGCTCGAGCCCGCGCCGCTCCATTCGCTCTCGGAGGACGAGATGACTTCGAAACGCCGCCTAACCGAGGTTGAGCGCGCGGAGCGGCGCGCCCAAGACCACGAGCTGACCATCCGCGCAGTTGCGCAGCTGCGCACGTCACGCGGCTGGCAGGCGTGGCTGCGCGTCCGCGCTCGGACGGGACTTCGCCGCTACAGCCTCGGCAACCAGCTGCTGATCGCGCTGCAGGATCCCGAAGCCACGCGCGTGGCCGGCTTCCGGGCCTGGATCACGCTCGGGTACTGCGTGCGCAAGGGGGAGACGAGCCGCATACGAATCTGGGCGAGATGCGACCCGTCGAACAAGAAGCTGCAGGCCTGGCGGGACACCGGCGCAGATCCCAAGGCCCGGCCGAAGTCGTTCTACCGCCTCGAGTCGGTGTTCGACCGCGCGCAGGTCGATCCGCTCCCGCCACCGGCCGTTCCATCGCCGCTCGATCCGCCGATAGCGCCGATCGCCGGCGATTCGCTTGCGTGGGCGCTCCCCGAGCTCGACCAGGTCGCCAGCGCTCTCGGCGTGACCGTCGAGCGTTCGCCGATGCGGCCCGGTGTGGACGGCTCCTACTGGCCAGCCGAGCAGCGGATCCAGGTCAACTCCACGATCGCGGTCAACCAGCAGGTAGCGGCGCAGGCACACGAGCTCGCGCACGCGCTGGTGCGGATCGACCATCGCGACGAAGACCCGACGCTGGACTACGCCACCGAGGAGCTCGTCGCAGAGTCGGTCGCGTTCACCGTCTGCGGGTTCCTCGGCCTGGACACCGTCGGCAACTCGGTCCCGTATCTCGCGGTCTGGAGCGAGGGCACCCCGGCTGACGCGTTCGAGCAAGTCGCCGGTCTGATTGATCGGCTGGCGCGCCGGCTCGAGGATGCGCTCGCAGTGGTCGAGGAGCCAGCGGCCGCGTAGCCGTTGGCTGCTTGGCGGTCGGGTGGTTCAAGCGCCGAAGCGGTTGGAGTGGCAAGGGACTGGGCTGCGCGGATGCTGCCACTCCGGGTGCAATCCGCCGCACCACCTGCGCCCTGACGGGAACGCGACTCACAGGTTCGCGCGCGCAGGTGGCGCGTGCGTTCGCACCCTCCGCGGCTCGGGCACCGCATGCCCAGCCCCCAGCCCACCAACCGCTCCGGAGCCGACGCTCCGACCGCCAAGCAGCTGCGTTTCCTGCGGACGCTGGCCCAGACCAGCGGCGTGACCTTCGTCTACCCGGCGACCAAGGCCGAGGCCTCCTCCGAGATCGACCGCCTCCTCAACGGCCTGGTCGAGGACCCCGGCCCGCGCTTCGTCCCGTCCGAGCAGGACCTCGAGCGCGCCCGTGAGCTCGGCGTCCCCGAGAGCGCCATCGGCTACCGCGACGACGAGATCACCGGCTACGGCGCCGACGCCCACTGGACGCACACCCGCGAGCGCGAGGACCGGTCGTGAGCACCGCCGGCGATCGCCGCGAGCTCGCTCGGTACGAGCTCCCCGACGGCAGCGAGCGCATCCTGTGCGCGCAGCGGGTCGACGGCCGGGTCGCGATCAGCGACATCCCGGATAGCGACGACCGCGGCCGCGTCTACCTCGTCGAGCGGCACGTCGAGAGCACGGCGGCCATGGAAGGCCTCGTCGCGGAGTACGTCCACGATGCGCTCCGCCGCGGCGAACCCGCGATCCTCCTTCCGAGTTGGATCGAGGGCGGGCGATGACCGTCCCGGTGGGCTCCGAGCGGCGCGAAGGACTCGCGGAGTTCTTCGCGGCCAATCATCGGCGGCTGGCCCGTCGCGTCGGCTACTTCGCGCATGGAGCAGGGGGCACCGCTGTCGACGACGCCTGCGCTTACGCGTGGTTGCAGCTGGTCCGCCGACCCGACGTGGACCTCGACGCCGACGGCTACTCGTGGCTCTCGGTCGTGGCCATCCATGAGGCGTGGCGGCTATCTCGTTCCGACCGCGCGGAGCAGCCCGCCGGACTGTTCTGGCCCGAGAGCGAATGTGCCGGAGAACGGCCGGAGCCGGCCGCCCTCGATGCCGATCCGCTCGATCGCGCACTGGCTGCCGAGCTTCACCGTGCGCGGGTCCAAACCCTCGCGGTACTGAAGCCGCACGAGCTCCAGGCCCTCGGGCTGCAGGCACTGGGGTACCGCTATCAGGAGATTGTGGCGCTGACCGGCAGCTCCTACACCGCGGTCAACCGGCGCCTCAGCGAAGGCCGCACGCGACTTCGTCGTGTTGAGGGGGCGAACTTTCGATGACCGCGCCTACTCCTCGTATGGGGTTTCTGATGGTCACCTACCGGCAGCAACCTCGGGCCTTCTGCACGCGACGTCGTGTCTTCATGGTCGATGACTTGGACTCGGGCGCAGCGGACCTTCCGTTCGTCCTCGCGATGTGCGTGTACGCAGGCGCGGTTCTCAACGGACGCGTCTCCGGCCCGTACCGCGAGTCGGATGCGCGGGCATTCGCTCGCGCCTGCCTCATCCCGGCAGAGATCGCGGAGCGCGGCCGGACAGCGTGGAAGGTCGATCAGCTCAGCAGCTGGCTGGGCGTGCCTCCAGACGAGTTCCGCGTCGCTCGGCGGCGATGCGAATCCCGGACGAGGCGACGTCGATCCAGCTGATCGTCACCCGAGTCCGCGCCGTCGACCTTGCTGCGAACGCCGCGTCGCGACCGGCACACGCTTGACGCTGGGCGGTCGGACGGCGCGCTGCGTGAGGGCGAGAAGCGAACGCTGGGCGTTCTCGTCGGGCAGGGCGTCCAACGACTGCAGCGCACCGGCGAGCTCGCTGAGTCGCAGCTCTCTGGTCTCGAGCGCGAGGCGTCCGGCCCAGCGGACGGCAGCGGCATCGAAGCGCTCTTCCTCCTTGGCGTCGATGACCAGCAAGATTGCCAGCGCGTCCCGCAGAGGCACCCATCCGAGTTCCGCCGCGGTTGCATAGATGAGTGGCAAGTTGCCGCTTCTGATGGCGCGCTGGAGGCGTGTGTAGGGCGATCCGTCGCTTGTCATATGCGAACGTACGTTCGCACAAGCGGTGGTACAACGCGCCGGTGTTCGCCGTGGTGCTCCGGGGCCGGACTCGACGCGGGTCTACTGCAAGTGCGCGGCCCACGCGACATCGTCGGTCCCGGTGCTCTCAGGCTTCCGCCGGGCATCGAGCCATGATCGGTGGATGGACCCGGCCATTCAAACACTCCTTGGAGTTGTGGTCGGCGGCGGCATCACCGCCGGCGCGAACTTCCGCCTGGAGGCGGTTCGCGCTAGACGGGAGAAGCGCAGCGCCGAACGACAGGCAGCTTCGAGCGCCCGGCGCTCAGCTCGCCTGTTGAGCGAAGAGCTCGAATACGTGCGACGCCTGCTCGTCGGAGCGCTTGATCGAGACGCATTCACGTGGGAGCCGCCGGCCCGCATCGTTCCTACAGCCGCGTGGACCGAGTATCGCGCGGACTTCGCCCTCGTGGCCTCGGACGACGAGTGGGCCGCGGTCGCGGCGGCGTTCGCTGGCCTCGACGAGCTGAACTGGCACGTGGCTGCAGTCATCGACGAAGAAGAATGGACGCGCACTGGGCCGACGCATCCTCTGGAGTCGAGGACACTCGGGCCTGGATCCAGACGACTCATCACCGGGGCACTGGCGAAGGCCGACGTCGCCCTCGTCCAGCTTCGTGGTCTCACATCCGGTCAGGCGCCAGAACACCGCAGAGACATTGACCCACCGGTCCCGCGGGCGTGACATGCAGTCGAGGCTCGACGATCCCGCTACGAGTTGAGGTGCTCCTCGCTCTCTCCGTCGCGAATTGTCCAGATCCGTCTTCCGACGGAGTCAACGCCCTTCCTTCGCATGACGAGAAGGTGTCGCCAACGGACACCCGCGTCGTTCTCGACGGAAAGCTCTAGCGTGAAGGGCCCCTCGTGCTCGCATGCGCTCGACAGGTTCGGGTTGCGAAAGCGAATCACCGCGTGCCCCCCGCGATCGACACGCACGGGCATCCCGAGTTCAGTTGTCGGGCCGGAGCCATAGATCGGAGCGCCGGCACCCGGGTAGGCGCCTCCCGCCTCCGGCATCAGGCGCGCATCGATGATCGTTCCGGCCGAGCCGCCGATGTTGCGCACGAGGCCGCTGACCTCGTCGGGCGGTGAATGGGCGAATCCTTCCCCCATTCGCCCCGAGGAGAACCGCGGAGCGTCGCGGATTGCGCGATCGAGTTCGTCGCGGGCGTCCCTCGCGGCGTCGCGCTCAAGCTGCTGGCTTGCCAGCGTATGTGCCTCGCGTTGAAGCGCGATGGCTTGCGCGGCGTAGCGGTCCTCGAGCGCCCGGACATCGGACGGCGACGCCTCGCAGGTTTGTCCCTCACGACGGACGAAGATCCGTCCAGCCGGGGCGAACTCGGTATTGGTCTGGAGGCAGCAAATACGGTCTCCATCCTGCGGCGGTGCCACCTCGAGAACAGCCACTGTGGCACCGCTCACATCGACCCGGTGCAGACGCCATCCCGGACTCCCGTGTGCAACGAAACCGTTGAGTGCATTCTCAAGGTCCGCCGGGTCGGGCAGATCGACGCCGAGCAACTGCCCAGGCTCCGCGCCGGCGACCAGATACGCGTAGCCGCCATACGCTCGCTGCGCCAATGAGACGCGCCGGTTGCCAAAGCCGACCAGCGTCCGCGCCAGTTGCGACCGAGCACGGCGGCCGGAGAGTTCAAGCGAGCCCTTCCATTCCAGCGCGTCGGTCTCTGGCTCATCCTGAGGGGCGGCGACGATCGTTCGGACCAGCTCCGATAGCTCTGGCTCGATGAGTCGACGATCCCGTCTGAGCAGGCCCGACATCCATCACAGACTGGCGCACTACTCATCGGTGCACAACTCTTCTCGTCGGCTGCTTGAGAACGACGGCTTGCGCTGGCCCCGGCGTGACGGCTCGAAGTGGGCCCATCTCGCGTCGGTTGTTGTTGGTTAGTTCATCTTGCCTGATGTGTGCCTGAGCCGGCGTGCCGGTGTCCAGTGAAGAATGCAGGTTGGTGATCACCGAAATATGTAGGTC
>CALALQ010000259.1 GCA_937925595.1 uncultured Demequina sp.
CTTCAACGTAGCGCCGCCCACGACCGACATTTGGTCGGCAGAGGACTCAAGCGCTGAGACTCATGTGACCCCCGCGGCCCGCGACGCATTCCACGCTCTGGCAGAGGCCGGCTACGAGGAGCTCTCGCGCCGATTCATCCCCGAGCCCAACACCTACACCTTCTGGGATTACCAGCAGCTGCGCTTCCCACGCAATGAGGGCATGCGCATCGACTTCGTCTACGCGTCTGCGGCAGCCGCGGCGCGCGCCACCGGGGTGCGCATCGAGCGGAACGAGCGCAAGGGTCAGGGGGCCTCCGACCACGTTCCAGTCGTCGTGGACTTGGAGGATGGCAAGTGACAGACGACTTCGCCGCCCCTCCCGCCCCAGGCGACCGGCCGGCGGCTCAGGCGCGCAGGGAGGACTTCCGTCCCACGCCTACGCGTCGACGCCGCGGCCGCTTTCCCCGCTGGCTGCTCGTGGTGCTCGCGCTCGGAGGCGTCGCGATCGTGGGAGGCGTGGTCGCCCAGGTCTCGCTCACGGTGCGCAACAACAACATGACCCCCGCGGCCCCCGGCGCCACCGGGCGGCTGAACTCTGTGCAGGTGGTCTCTGGGATGTGCCTGCGCAGCATCGGGAACTCAGCAGGGAAGGTCGAGGCTGTCGACTGCGCCGAGTCGCATGCAGCCGAGGCCGTGAGCGCCTATTCATTCAGGGGCGACGACTGGCCCGGCGACAAGGAGGCCGCGGACGCCGTGATCGCCTTCTGCGCGTCACAGTTCGCGCCCGAAGGTGCCCTCGCGGCCGCGGTTCGCGATCGCGAGTGGCTCGTCTGGGTGCCGTCCAAGGCCACCTGGACGGCGGGCGACCGCAAGGGACTGTGCATAGTGCACGCGGACCAGCCATGGACCGGAAGAGCAACGGACACTCGGCCAGCCGACGACACTGAGAGCGTCGACGCCTAAGGCGTTGCCTAAGCGGCAGCGGGGTGGCGTGACTGGATTGCCGCGATGACCTCAGGGTCGCCCTGCTGCCCCAGCCACTCGATGACCGAGTCCGGCGTCAGCGGATTGCGCGCAATCACAGCCCGCAGCTCGGGGTAGTTGATCGCGAAGTGCGCCAACTGGTTGGGCGTCACGTCAAGGCTCCCGACAAGCTCACGCGGAGATCCCTCGCCGTCCCGGGATTGCTGAAGGTGCACGGCCGAGGCCGAACCCGGGGCGGCGAGGGGCCACTCGTCACCGGGGCGCGCGATGGCGGTCACGCGCTCTGGCTGCCCGGACGCCCGTCTGGCGGTGACGGCATCCTTCAGCAGCACTCCAATGACAAGCAGCGGGAGAATCGGCACCACCCACATCAGTGGGACAGAGTCTGCTTCTTGCACCCGCGCTAGCCCGAAGGCGGCTCCTATGAACACCACGCTCGCGGCGCCGAAGGCGACGAAAGACGCAGGCGTCAATGAAGCAAAGGGCGTCAATCCCGCTATCACGATCCCAGCAAAGAACACGCCTGCTACAAGCACGCTCACGGCATCGATAGTCCAGGTCATTCCCCACCTCCGAAAGTGACGAGCCTCCCCCCGGTTGCGGCTCGTCCTAGTTAGGTTCGCACCGGAGGTAATACCCGTAAAGCCCCCATTTATGGGGGCACGGCGTGTTTTGTGTGAGAACTGCCCCGAAAACAGGCGCGACAGTCCGCTAGCCTGCTCACAGGAGGGGAGGTTCCTAATGGAAATCCGGCGGATCGCACTCGTGGAAGACCACGCGCTGATCGCGATCGGATTTCGGGACCTCATCGAGGCCCAGCCGGACCTCCACCTCGCCGGAATGGTGAGCACCGTCGCCGAGCTCGACTCCATCGAGGACACGCTCGACCTCGTGGTCCTCGACCTGCGACTCGCGGACGGCTCCCTTCCCCAAGACAACGTCAAGGCGATCCACGAGCGCGGCGCCCACGTGCTCGTCTACACCGGTGCAGAAGACCGCCGCATGATCCAGTCGGCCGCGCGCTCGGGTGCCCTCGGACTGATTCGCAAGTCTGCCGATCCCGAGACTCTGCTCGCCGCTATCCGCACCGCAGCGTCGGGCGGCGAGGTCTTTGGCGCAGACTGGGCGGCGGCCATCGATGCCGATGCCGACCTTCCCGACGCCAAGCTGTCCAATCGGGAACAGGAGATTCTGTCGCTGTACGCCTCAGGCGAGACCGCGGCCTCCGTCGCGCTGCACACCGGGCTGGCTCGTGAGACCGTGGCCGACTACGTGAGCCGCATCCGCCGCAAATACGCAGAGGTGGGCCGCCCCGCCTACTCACGAGTGGACCTCTACAAGCGCGCGATCGAGGACGGACTGCTGGCGGAAGACCGGGATGTCTGAGCTCGACGGCGAGCGCACGGCGCTCGATCGGCTGTCGCGCACCATGTACACCGCGATCGGCATCGCGGCGGCAATATTCGGCATCCTTCTCTCGCCTGGTCCCAGCGGCTCCTTAGGCCAGGTCGACCAGGTGGACAAGCCGTTCCTCGCCTTCAGCGTCACCGTGGGACTCGTGCTGCCCGCCTCGTTCATCGTGCTTGGTCGCGTGCTGTCGGCGGACATCATGCGCGGCTTCGTCACCTCGGTCGCGATCGGCTTCGTCGCCTCCCAGCTGCTCTTCCCCTTGGCGATGGTCGACGACAAGCTCGCGGAACAGGGCTCGCCGTGGCTCCAGGGCTTTGGCCCCATTCCCGCGACGCTGCTCGCGGTGGCCTGGGGTGGCCGCATCACGTGGATCTTCGCGCTCACCCAGGGCCCCATCGTGTTCGGCGTCAGCCTCCTCACTCGCGAGGTGAGCCTCATTCAGTCGGTGCTCGACGCCATGGGCGCCATGGTGAGCTGCTCGATCTTCGCCGGCGTCTCGCTGTCCGTTGTGCTCGCGGCCGCGCGTCTCGATGAGGTCGCCAAGCGCGCTCGCGGTCAGGCATCCATCGAGGCCTCCGCGGTGACGCGCGAGCGCGAACAGGCGCGCATCAACGCGATGGTGCACGACGACATCATGTCCGTGCTGCTGGCCGCGAGCCGCGTTCCCGTCCCACCTGGCCTCGCCGATCAGGCCCGTGGCGCACTGCGCTCCGTCGAGGCGCTCGCGAGCGCGAAGCTGGGCAAGGGACCGTACTCGCCAGAGGATCTCGTAGCCGTGCTGCGCGCCACCGTGAGCGACGCCGCCGCAGACATCGAGTTCACCTACACGATCGAGAGCTCAGAGGCGATCCCGCAGGAAGTGGTCGCCGCGCTGTCGGAGGCGACGGAAGAGGCGATCCGCAACTCCCTGCTCCACGCGGGCAGCCCCGACGTCCGTCGCGGCGTGGCGGTCAACATCACCGGCAAGGCCGTCCAAACCATCGTGACAGACAACGGCAAGGGCTTCTCGCTGCGTGACGTGCCGCAGCGTCGGCTGGGGCTGCGCGTGTCGATCCTGCAGCGCATGCACTCGCTGCAGGGAGGCGAGGCGAGTGTGAGCTCGCGACCCGGCCAAGGCGCCACCATCACGCTGACGTGGGTGAGGCCATGAGCGCTGAAGAGAAGGCAACCCCCACAGACGTCAGCCGACTGCTGGGCCTCCACACAGAGGGCGCTCATCTGGTCATTGGGCTGATCATGGTCTCGAACGCGGTGTTCACGTTCGCCACCGCGAACCTGCTCGACCACCCGTGGGCGTCGTATCTGGCCATGGTGCTCGTCAACGCCGGCGTGGTGGTCCTTGGCCAGCCGCACCCGGATCCCTTCCCGCGGCGCAGCACCATCGTGGTGCTGGGGATCATCGGGATCAGCACCGTACTGGTCTGCTACGCACTGCCCGACGCTGGGGCACTGGGCCGCGCGACCTGGCACCTTGGCGCCAACACCTGGCTCATCTGGTTCCTGATCCTGCGCAGGCGGGTGCTGCTGGGCTGGTCTGCTGGCGTGATGATGGTCGCGATCATGCTGGTGTGGGGAGAGATCTCGGGTCGCGGAGCGCTGTGGGCGCTGCGGCTCGCCCAGTCGCAGATCGCCCTCATGGTGGTGGCCACCCTCTTCGGCGCCGCGCTGCGCCGCACGGCCCAACGCATCAACGAGCTCACCGAGCGCTCGGTGCGCGCCTCCGCAGTGGCCGCATCCGCGAACGCGGCCCAAGAGATCCGCGTGCAGCGCGCCGCCGAACTCGCCGCCACGGCGGTGCCGCTGCTGGATCGGATTGCGACTGCCGAGGAGTTCACCCCAGAGGACCGCGCCGCCTTCGCTCGCGTCGAGGCGAACCTCCGCGATGGGGTGCGCGGCAGATCCCTCATGACACCTGTGATCGTCGCGGCGGTGGCGCGCGCCCGCGAACGCGGCGTGGAGGTCACGCTCCTCGACGACAGAGGCTCGGAACTTCCCTCGAAGGCCGCCATGACCGAGATCGCGGTGCGCATCGCCACCACCCTCGACACGCTCAGGGAGGGCGCGGCGACGATCC
>CALALQ010000260.1 GCA_937925595.1 uncultured Demequina sp.
GTTGGCTACGTTCGGAAGGGATAACCGCTGAAAGCATCTAAGCGGGAAGCCTGTTTCAAGATGAGATTTCCATGGGCTTCGGCCCGAGAGGCCCCCGGCAGACCACCGGGTTGATAGGCCGGATGTGGAAGAGAGGACTAAAGACTCTTGAAGCTGACCGGTACTAATAGGCCGATAACTTGATACACCACAGATTTATTGCTACGCGTCCACTGTGCGGTTCCCGAGATACGGTCGGGACTGATATCTCAATAGAGTTACCGCAGCCATAGCGAGAGGGAAACGCCCGGTCCCATTCCGAACCCGGAAGCTAAGCCTCTCAGCGCCGATGGTACTGCACTCGCGAGGGTGTGGGAGAGTAGGTCGCTGCGGGACATTCTTTCAGCGAAGGGCCGCCCAACGATGGGCGGCCCTTCGTCGTTTCTGCGACGATGAAGGCAGAACTACAACACCAGAACGGAGCACCATGGCCACGAACGACCGCAACCCCGGCGACCGCAACTCGGCCGCGCCGCGCCGTGGTCGTGCACAAGGATCAGGAGCTCCACGCCGCGACGGCGCGCCCAAGCGCGACGGTGGCTTCAAGCGTGATGGTGGTCCCAAGCGTGACGGTGCTCCTCGCCGCGACGGCGCGCCCAAGCGCGACGGTGGTCCGCGCCGTGACGGAGGATTCACCCGTGACGGTGGGGCAAAGCGCGAGGACTCTCCGCGTCGCGAAGGCGGATTCAGTCGTGACGGAACACCTCGTCGCGAGGGTGCCCCGCGTCGTGACGGCGTATTCACACGCGGTGGTGCTCCTGGACGCGATCGAGGACCCAAGCACGAAGGCTTTGAACGCCGCGGACGCGGTGACGATCGTGAGCGGACACCACGCACGGAGCGCCCTGAGCGCAAGGGTCCGCCCGCGCCGGAGATCCCCGAAGAGGTCGTGTACGGCCAACTCGACCGCACCGTGCGGGCACGGCTGCGCACACTGAGCAAGGAGAACGCCGAGGACGTGGGCCGCCACCTCATCATGGCCGGCCAGCTCCTCGACACTGATCCCGAACTCGCGTACCAGCACGCCATGGTCGCCGCCTCCCGCGGTGGACGCGTCGACGTAGTGCGCGAGGCTGCCGCCGTCACCGCCTACGCAACTGGTCGATACGCGGAGGCTCTCCGCGAGCTCCGCACCGTGCGCAGGCTCAACGGCTCGAGCGAGCACCTGCCCCTCATGGCCGACTGCGAACGTGGACTCGGCCGACCCGAGCGCGCGATCGCCCTGGCAAATGAACCAGAAGCAGCAACGCTCGACGCCCGTGGCAAGGTTGAGCTTGCAATCGTCGTTGCCGGAGCACGCAGCGACATGGGGGACCATGAGGCGGCGCTGGTTCAACTCAAGCGCCTCAAGGTCAGCGATCCTGAAGTGAAGGCACGCATCGACGAGGCCACAGCAGAAGTTCTTCGCGCGCTGGGACGCATCGACGAGGCCGAAGAGCTCGAGCGCTCCATTCCCGAACCCGTGGTCGAGGTCGAAGAGGAGGACGTCGTGGTCTACGACACGTTCGAAGAGACCGACGAGTCGTCCGAGGACGCGCCGTCCGAACAGGGAGCACCCACCGCGGATCCGTCTCAGCCGACAGTGGAGGACCAGCCGTGACACTCATCGGATCTGACGGACCCCTTGCCACCGCGTATGACGTGGCTCTCGTCGACCTCGACGGAGTCGCGTACAAGGGTCCCCATGCGATTCCTACTGCGCCTCCCGCGCTCGAAGTTGCGAAGTCTCAAGGCCTGCGCCTTGTTTTCGTGACTAACAATGCGTCCCGAGAGCCTGGTGAAGTCGCCGCTCATCTGACGGAGCTGGGCATTCCGGCGACGGATGCCGAGGTCCTCACTGCCGCCCAGGCGGGTGCGGCAATGCTCCGCGAGCACCTTCCAGCGGGCGCCAAGGTGCTGGTCGTCGGCGGCAAGGGTCTGCGCACCGCAGTCACCGCTGAAGGCTTCACCCTTGTCGACAGCGCCGACGACCGCCCGGACGCAGTCATCCAGGGGTTCGCCCCCGCGCTCGGCTGGAAGGATCTTGCGGAGGCCGCCTACGCGATCAACAAGGGCGCCAAGTTCTTTGCGACCAACCTCGACCTGACGCTGCCCACGGAGCGCGGCATGGCTCCCGGCAACGGATCGCTCGTGGCCGCGGTGGTCACGGCCACGGGTGTCACACCGCCGGCTGCGGGAAAGCCCGAACCCGGCATGTTCCACCTCGCGGCACAGCGAGCCGGAGCGCAGCGCCCGCTCGTCATCGGCGATCGCCTCGACACGGACCTCAAGGGGGCTCGCGCCGCAGGCATTCCAGGGCTGCTCGTGCTCACTGGTGTGAGCGACGTTCGCGAGACTCTGCTCGCGCCGCCGGAGCATCGTCCCTCGTACATCGGCGCAAATCTGGGCACGCTCGCGGAGACCCATCCGGCGCCCGTGCAGGACGGCGACTGGTGGCATGTGGGCGAATCCAGGGCGCACGTCGTCGAGAGGCGCCTCTTGGTGGACGGCGGATCCGCCATCGACAAGGTGCGCGCCGCATGCTGCGCCGCCTGGTCCGCTGCCGATGCCGGCGTGAAGCTCGATGTTGAGACGCTTCCTCACTTGGGAGTAACCTCCTGATATGAGCGACATTCACGAGAGCCGGGAGTCCGTGGCGGACGTGACCTACCCGCCGGAAGTGAAAGCGGCACTCGAAGCCGTCACCGAGCTTCCGGACGACCTCGAAGAGCAGGCGGAGTTCTTCGACAAGGTCCAGACCGCGCTGAGCAACCGACTGCGAGACGACCAGTAGATGCGTCTTGACCGCGCGCTCGTGGCGCGCGGGCTGGCTCGGTCGCGCACGCACGCCCAAGCGCTCATCGATTCCGGTTCCGTCACCGTTGACGGCACCGTCATCACGCGCTCGTCACACTTCACGTCGCCCGACGCTGTGGTGACCGTCAACGATGACGGTTACGTTTCGCGGGCGGCACACAAACTCATCGGCGCCCTCGATGCCTGTGCGCCCTATGGACTGACCGTCGCCGGCAGACGCGCTCTCGATGCTGGGGCGTCCACCGGCGGATTCACCCAGGTGCTGCTCGAGCAGGGTGCCGAGCACGTCACCGCTGTCGACGTGGGCCATGGTCAACTGGTCGAGAGCATCGCCAACGATCCTCGCGTGACCGCGATCGAAGGCCTCAACGTTCGAGAACTCACGAGCGACCACCTGGCCGGACCCGTCGACCTCGTTGTCGCCGACCTGTCATTCATTTCCCTCACCTTGGTGACGGACCCGCTCGTCGCCGCCACAGCGTCGGGCGGAGACGTGCTGTTCATGGTGAAGCCGCAGTTTGAGGTGGGAAGGGACCGCTTGGGAGCCGGTGGCGTGGTGACCAACGTCAATGACCGCGCGAAGGCTGTAGCGGGAGTGGCGGCATCCCTCGAGGAACAGGGCGCAGTCATCCACAGGGTCGAACGCTCGCAGCTGCCTGGACTCACAGGCAACGTCGAGTTCTTCGTCTGGGCCTCAGTGTCATGGCAGGCTAGTGACGGTGGCGCGCGTCCCGTGCTGAGCGGGGCGGACCTGCAGGCCGCCATCGAGTCAGTGACGGAGGGTCGCCTGTGACACGCAGGATCCTGGTGGTGGTCAATCCCCATCGTGAGGATGCCGCACGCGCGGCCGAGCTCGTCACGAGCGCACTTGAGGCCGCAGACATTGAGGTGCTCACCGACTTCGACCCCGCAACGGGCGCCTCTGTCGAGGCCGCTGTGGTGCTCGGGGGCGACGGCACCATCCTTCACGCGGCTGCGCTGACGCGAGGGACGGGCGTCCCGCTGCTCGGCATCAACCTTGGCCACGTGGGCTTCCTCGCGGAGGCCGAGCGCGAAGACATCACGAACGCCATCCAGCGACTCGTCGCCGGCGATTACGCGATTGAGGAGCGCGGCACCCTCGAGGTGCTCGTGAAGCAGCCCAACGGCGACACGGAGAAGGGTTGGGCCCTCAACGAAGCCGCGGTGGAGCGAGCGAACCTGCGTCGCACCGTGGAACTGGCGATCGAGGTGGACGGCCGGCCGGTGTCGACATTCGGCTGCGACGGCGTGGTCATCTCGACAGCGACAGGCTCTACGGCGCACGCGTTCAGCGCCGGCGGCCCCATCCTGTGGCCCAACGTCGACGCGCTGCTCTTTGTCCCGCTCGCCGCGCACGCCCTGTTCGCGCGTCCGCTGGTGGTGGGCCCGGAGTCGTGGTTCGCGGTCGAGGTCACTGAGCGTTCCGAATCGGACGCCCAAGTGGTGCTCGACGGCTCCCGCAGCATCGACGTGCAGCGCGGCGGCCGCGTAGAGGTGCGCAAGGCGGCGCAGCCCGTGAAGCTCGCGCGCATGAGCGAGGCGCCGTTCACCGAGCGACTCGTCCGCAAGTTCTCTTTGCCAGTCAACGGCTGGCGCGGCCCTGTCCAGGACGGTTAGGCGTGCTTCACGAGCTGTCGATCGAGAACCTGGGCGTCATCGAGTCCGCGCGCGTGGGCCTTGGCGCGGGTCTCACCTGCGTCACGGGCGAGACCGGAGCGGGAAAGACCATGGTGCTCACCGGTCTTGGCCTCATTCTTGGAGCCAAGGCCGATGCTGCGGCAGTCCGTGCGGGCGCCCAGGAGGCGGTGGCTGAAGCGGTGCTTGACGTGCCGCCGGCCGGTGCGGCGCTGATCGCCGACGCTGGTGCGGCGGTGGACGATGACGGCACCGTGGTGGTGGCCCGCACCGTGGGTGCCACGACGCGGTCGCGAGCCACCCTTGGCGGGCGCACGGTCCCGCAGGCCCTGCTCGCGGAAATCGCAGAGCACGCGGTCACGGTTCATGGCCAGGCCGACCAGGTGCGGCTGCGCACGCCCGCAAAGCAGCGCGCCACTCTCGACGATTTCGCAGGTCCAGATCACGCCGCGGTGCTCGCGGAGTACCGCCACGCGTGGAGCGAATGGGCGGACGCCAAGGCTGCGCTTGCGGAGATGGAATCGGGCGCGGCCACGCAGCGAGCGGCCATCGGAGCGCTGCGTGCAGATCTTGAGGCGATCGACGCAGTCGATCCCCAGCCAGGGGAGGACGAAGAGCTCGCCGCGCGCATTGCTGTGCTCGAGAACTCCGCTGAGGTGCGCTCCGCCGCGGGAGCCGCGCAGACGATCCTGGCGGGCGACGACGACGTCACCGCGGTGGGCATTCTCGATGCCGCATCCAGGGCACTGTCGCGAGCTGGTCGCCACGAGCCGACGCTCGCCGACCTCGCCACCCGCATCGACGAGCTCAAGTACCAGGCTGGCGACATCGCAAGCGAACTCACGCGCTACCTCGACGACCTGGAGATGGACGGCGGCAGCCTCGACGAGCTGCATGCGCGACGCTCGGCGATCGCGGCGCTGCAGCGTCGGCTGGGCACGGACCTGGCCGGGTTGCTTGAGCACGCTGCCCGCGCGCGCGAGGCCGTCTCTGCGGACGACGCGTGGGATGAGACCCTCGCCGCCCGCCGCGAACACGAGCAGCGCTGCGAAACCCGAGTGCGCGCGCTCGCCGCGAAGGTGAGCGAAGGCAGGCACAAGGCAGCCAAGGACCTCGCCGATGCTGTGGCTGGCGAACTCGCGCACCTGGCGATGGCGGATGCCGAGTTCGGTGTGACGATCGAGCCCACGGATCCGGGGCCCTCGGGCGCAGATGTGGTCGCCATGACGCTTGCCGCGCATCCGGGCGCCGTGCCGCGGCCCGTAGCGGACGCCGCCTCTGGCGGTGAGCTGTCGCGCATCATGCTCGCGATCGAGGTGGCTCTCGCTTCGCGCTCCGTGGACGCTGGCCACACCTTCGTGTTCGACGAGGTGGACGCGGGCGTGGGAGGCAAGGCAGCGGTCGCCGTTGGCCAGCGACTTGCGGCACTCGCGCGGACCCACCAGGTGATCGTCGTCACCCACCTCGCGCAGGTCGCCGCTTTCGCGGATCGGCACATCGTCGTGGAGAAGGCCACGGACGGCGTGGTCACCCGCAGCCAGGTGCATGAAGTGACAGATGAGGCGCGTGTGACGGAGATTGCCCGGCTGCTGTCGGGCCAGGAGGAATCGAGCACGGCGCGAGCGCATGCCGTGGAACTTCTCGAAGCCTCCGCCATGGCACGATAACGTCCATGACGGAGCACTCGGAGCGCATCGACGTGCCCGTCACCGGCCCTGCGCGGGCCGCCGCGAGCATCCGTGAGCTGACCTTCAAGGCGCGTCCAGGTGACGTCCTGGTCATCGACATGCTCGACCTGCGAGAGGTCGAGGCCGATGCCCTCGCGGCCACTAAGCCCGCGGCCGTCATCAATGCGCAGCGCACAGCGTCGGGCCGCCAACCGGCAGCTGGAGCTCGTCGGCTCCTCGAGGCCGGGATCCCCGTGATCGACGGTGCAGGCGCCGCTGTCCTCGCTATCCGCGATGGCAGCGAACTGACCTTGCACGGCGGTGACATCATGCGCGGTGCCGCTGTCGTCGCTCGCGGTACGGCGCTCACCCAAGAACGCGTCGTCGCCGCCGACACCCAGGCGCTCGACCACCTCAAGGTGCAGGTGGCCGTGTTCGGTTCACACGCATTGGAGCGGCTCGAACGAGAGGGCGCGCTGTTCTTTGAAGGCAGGGGACTGCCGCAGCTCAGCGAGAGCGTCGCGGGCCGCGTCGTGCTCGTGGTCACGGCAACCGACGCCGCCGCTGCCGATCTCGCAAGCATCAAGCTGTTCATGGCCGATCGCAGGCCTTTCGTCATTGCCGAGGGTGGAGCGGTGGACGCGTGCGCTGCGGCGAAGATCCGTCCCTCGCTCATCGTTGGCGACATCGAAAGCGCGTCCGACGCTGCGCTCACCGGAGCTCAGGTGGTCACTCTTGCCGGAGATCAGGGCGCGCTCACTCGGCTCGAGGCGCTGCGCGCGAACTATTCGAGTACGGACATCGCGCTGGACGGTGCCGACCTTGGTGCGCTCATCGCGCATCACGGGGGAGCGGAGGCCGTGGTCATCGCGGGTCGCCGCACCGCAGCTCTCGACGTGCTGAGCGCCGATGCTGAGACCGGCATCGGATCCTTCCTCACGTCCCTCGTCACGCGCCGCACCGCCGTCGAGGCGAGCGTCATCGCCGCGACCTACCGCCACCGTCACTCGCCGCTGTTCGTCGGGACGGTTCTCGCGCTGTCCGTCGCGACGCTCGCGGCGGCCATCTTCGCCTCCGACGATGCACGGGGTCTTGTCGTCGACGTCTGGAACACCGTGTTCGGCTGGTTCGGGGGTGAAGCATGAGCAGTCGCAGCCGCCTCCTCTACGCCGCCCTCGTGGTGTTCGCCCTTGCGGTAGGCGTGCTGGTCGGATCCGGCCCGATCCGCTCGCTTGTCTCTGGCGCCACGGCATCGGACGCGGAGGCGCTCAAAGAGGCGCAGGCCAGGGCCGAGGCCGCCCAAGAGCAGGTCGAGCTGGGCACCCAGTTCGCCGACGCTGTAGGCCCCGCCGCGGTGCGTGGCTGGCTCGCCAACCGCTCTGTTGCGGTGGTGCGCCTCGCGACGGTCACTGACCAGCAGAGCGCGACGGCAGCAGCCACGCTGGGGCACGCGGGCGCGGAGACCGGCGCCACGCTGACCTTGACTGAGGACTGGATCTCTGAGGAGCGTTCCGCTTTCAGGGACGCACTGGCCAAGCAGATCACCGAATCGATCGTGGAGCCGCCCGAGGGCGCCACATCGAGCGAGGTGCTCGCGGCCGCTTTGGCGCAGGCACTGGTGCCGTCCATCGACTTCGTCACACCTGATGACGAAGAGCGTGCGCAGACGCTGTGGACCCTGCTCGTCGACGGCGGCCTTGTGAAGGGCTCTCGAGAGGGCCCCAGCGACATTGTCATCCTGGTCGCCGACCGCGGCGATGTGAGCGAGCTCGCGGCCGCGCTCCGGTCGCACTCCAACGGCACAGTTGTGGCGTTTACCAGCGCAGACGGTGGTGACGCCGGAGGAGTGAGCACCGTCACGAGGGGTGCCTCCGCCTACGGCGCCTGGGCGGTCACCGCCGCCCTGATCGCGACCCTCAACGGCATCACTGGCAGCTACGACGCGGCCGATGCGCCGAGACTTATTGGCGATTTGCTCCAATAGCTCGGCGCGCCCACCGCGCGCGAGACCAACTTTCACTGGTAGCCTAGAGGTCCGTGGAGCGAACACGATTCTCGTCCGGTCAGGACCACGTCACCCGTCACATTTTCGTCACAGGAGGCGTCGTTTCGTCTCTCGGGAAGGGCTTGACGGCTTCGAGCCTCGGCCGCCTTCTCAGGTCTCGCGGACTGCGTGTCACCATGCAGAAGCTGGACCCGTATCTCAACGTGGACCCGGGCACCATGAACCCGTTCCAGCACGGCGAGGTGTTCGTCACCGATGACGGCGCAGAGACCGACCTCGACATCGGTCACTACGAGCGCTTCCTCGACGTGAATCTTTCAGCTTCCTCGAATGTCACGACCGGCCAGGTGTACTCGCAGGTCATCGCCAAGGAGCGTCGCGGCGAGTACCTTGGCGACACCGTCCAGGTCATTCCTCACATCACCGACGAGATCAAGCGCCGCATGCGTGCGCAGGCCGGCCCCAATGTCGACGTGATCATCACGGAGATCGGCGGCACCGTCGGTGACATCGAGTCCCAGCCGTTCCTCGAGGCCGCTCGTCAGGTGCGCCACGAGATTGGCCGTGACCAGGTGTTCTTCCTCCACGTCTCGCTCGTGCCGTTCATCGGCCCGTCCGGCGAACTCAAGACCAAGCCCACCCAGCACTCCGTCGCGGCCCTGCGATCGATCGGTATTCAGCCCGACGCTCTGGTGCTGCGGTCTGACCGGCCGGTTCCGGCGTCGGTCAAGGCCAAGGTGGCGCTCATGTGCGACGTCGACACCCAGGCCGTCGTGAACGCCGTTGACGCGCCGAGCATCTACGACATCCCCAAGGTTCTGCACTCAGAGGGCCTCGACGCCTACGTGGTGCGCCGTCTTGACCTGCCCTTCCACGACGTGGAGTGGGGCGCGTGGAACGAGCTGCTCGACCGTGTGCACCGCCCCAAGACGGAGGTCGAGGTCGCGCTCGTTGGCAAGTACATCGACCTGCCCGACGCGTACCTGTCCGTGAGTGAGGCGTTGCGTGCTGGAGGCTTCCACCACAAGGCGAAGGTGAAGATTCGCTGGGTCGCCTCCGACCGCTGCCAGACCCCGGCTGGGGCCGAGGAGGCGCTTGGCGGCGTTGACGCGGTGCTCATCCCCGGTGGCTTTGGTGTGCGTGGCGTTGACGGGAAGATCGGCGCTGCTCGTTGGGCGCGCGAGAACCGCGTGCCAGCGCTCGGCATCTGCCTCGGTTTGCAGGTCATGGTGATGGAGTACGCGCGCACCGTGCTGGGGTTGGAGGACGCGTCGTCGTCAGAGTTCGACGCTGACACCCAGAACCCGGTGGTCGCGACCATGGAGGAGCAGCTCGAGATCGTTGACGGCAAGGGAGACCTTGGCGGCACCATGCGCCTTGGCGAGTACAAGGCAGTGTTGAAGCCCGGCTCCGTTGTCGCTGAGACTTATGGCGCCACCGAGGTTGGTGAGCGTCACCGTCACCGCTACGAGGTCAACAACAACTACCGTGCGCAGCTTGAGGCGGCCGGTCTCGTGGTGTCTGGCGAGTCGCCGGACCGCTCGCTCGTGGAGTTCGTCGAGCTCCCGCGAGACGTGCACCCGTATTACGTCTCGACTCAGGCACACCCGGAGTTCCTGTCGCGGCCCACCAAGGCGCATCCGCTCTTCGCGGGTCTCATTGGTGCGGCGCTTGCTCAGCGTGAGGCAGAGCAGCCCGTCGCCGCTGAGGGCACGACGGTTCCTGCGACGGCCTGACCGTGGCCAAGAAGAGGGCGGTTGAACCGGCCGCAGCTGGGGACTTCTCCGAGGTTGAGAGTGTCGAGGTTGCTGAGGTAGCCGCGCAAGAGCAGGGCGTCGAAGGGGAACCTGAGCCAGCGTCGGGCCGGGTAGAGGGCGCGGTGGTGTTCGCGGACCTGCCAGGCGGCCGCCGCGTACTGCACTCGCGCCGGTCCTTCACGGGCAAGGTGTGGGATGTCACAACGGACCTCGTGGACCTTGGCGACGGAACGGTCGTGACCAGGGACTACATGCACCACCCAGGAGCCGTCGCCGTCTTCGCACTCAACGAGAACGGGCAAATCTACCTGGTGCGCCAGTACCGCCACCCGGTGCGTACCGAGACCTGGGAGCCGCCTGCGGGGCTGCTTGACGTGCGCGGCGAGGACCCGCTCGCAGCGGCAAAGCGCGAGCTGCACGAGGAGGCGGATCTCACCGCCGCTACGTGGAACGTGCTGATCGACTTCTTCTCCTCACCCGGCGGGTCTTCTGAAGGGATCCGCGTGTACCTCGCGCGTGACCTGGCGCCCGTTCCACAGGAGGAGCGCCACGTGCGCACCGACGAGGAGCGCGACATGATCGGCTCGTGGGTGGACGTGCCTTCCATCCTCAATGCCGCGGCCCGCGCAGACATTGCCGGCCCCACGCTGTTGCTGGGTGCCTTCGCGCTCGATGCCGCTATGCGCTCTGAGTGGACCACGCTGCGGCCGGCGGATGCCCCATGGCGCCGCCCGCCGACGCGGGGCGAGCACTAGCCCGAGTATCGTCCGGTTGTGCTCCCGCATGGCCCGAGTTACACTCCAAACGCGTAGCAATGTGGCTATGTGTGATCAGCCAAGGGGGTGCATCATGGATAACTTGCGGGTGGAAGTACAAGCCGCGCACGCAAGGTCCAAGCGACGTGCAGTAGCTATAGGTTTTTTTGTCTTGCTTATGACGGTTGCTGGTATAGCGCCAGCCAACGCGGCAAATACTCCGTTGAGAACCCTTTACGCCACGGGGGCGCAATCGGGATCCAACAGTTCGGGATGCGATTTTAGTTACGCGCGCAACGGGTCGGGCGACTACGCCACAACCACCCGTCCGTTCGGATCGTCGTGTTGGCAGGTGAAGGTCAGACATTACTGGAGTTCCGGCGCCAGTGGCGGCTACACCTCGTGGAAGTACACGACTTCTGGCACAGCAACGTCGAATGTAGCCGCGAATATCGGACTATCGGAACACCGTGGCTGCTACGACACTTGTTCGCCAGGGTGGTAGCGAGGACTCTGGGTAGCGCCTTTCTAGTCGGCTTGTGCGTTACGCAGTTGGCCGCGTGTAGCGGGTCCCCTCCGAGCGAGCCGGAGTCTTCGCTCTCGGACGACGATCGCTATAGTCGATTTGGATCAATGGTGGACGATGCAGTCGCGTCGCAAGGCGACCAGATCAGTGACGCGCAGGTTGTACTGCTCATGCAGGCGAAGCGCGAGGATGCAGTCTCATTCGAACTCGTCGTTGAGGCAGTTAACAACGCATTTGCCTGTATGGAGGGTGTTGATGCGTTTGGGACGTGGCTAGAGCCCGATACGGCCGAGGGCTTTCCGATCCCGGCGTACAAGTACGGGACAGCCCTAGGGCGTGACGAGGCCGATTGGCTCCCCGTGGCAGAAGAGTGCCTCAAGCGGGAGTCGAGTGTCGTGGAGTGGCTGTACCAGACGCAGCCGAAGGCGGTGGCGCTCGAAGCCGAGTACTTCGATGAGGTGAGGCGACCGCAGATCGTCGCTTGCCTCGTTGAGAATGGTGTCGACGTGCCTGCGGACGCCACCCGCGAAGACATTGACCTCATGGTGGTAGATCTCTACAACAAGTCTTCTGGGATGGCGTGGGTGGACAACGGGGACGGTAGCAAGAGCGGGTATCCCACCACTCCTGACTTGGCGGTCCAATGTGACTGGGACACGCGCTAGCGCGCTGGTTGAGCGGGTTATGGCCTCAATGAGGCGAGGATCCCCTGGACGACGCCAAGCGAGAGCTGCACGAGGAGGCGGATCTCACCGCCGCTACGTGGAACGTGCTGATCGACTTCTTCTCCTCACCCGGCGGGTCTTCTGAAGGGATCCGCGTGTACCTCGCGCGTGACCTGGCGCCCGTTCCACAGGAGGAGCGCCACGTGCGCACCGACGAGGAGCGCGACATGATCGGCTCGTGGGTGGACGTGCCTTCCATCCTCAATGCCGCGGCCCGCGCAGACATTGCCGGCCCCACGCTGTTGCTGGGTGCCTTCGCGCTCGATGCCGCTATGCGCTCTGAGTGGACCACGCTGCGGCCAGCGGACGCCCCGTGGCGACGTCCGCCGGCGCGCGGGGAGCACTGAGAACTAGGCGGGTCCTGACCGCATTCCCGTGATGCTCGCCTCTGCGAGCTTGTGCGCCTCGATTGCCGCCTTGACGTCAGCGAAGCGGGCGCCAGCCTCGAGACCAAGCGGTGCGTCGAGGGCGTAGAGGGTGAACACGTAACTGTGGTCCGGTCCCGGCGGGCAGGGGCCGAAGTAGCCAGGTGTCGCCTGGGCCGTCGCGCCCTCGACGCCGCCCGTGTCGCCGGATGCGCCACGGGTCATCCCTGTCGCGTCGCCAGGGATGTCGAACTGCACCCAGTGGATGTAGTTGTTCGCGGAGCGGTCCAGCATGGTGATGGCGTATGCCTGCGTGCCCTCCGGCGCGCCCGTCCACTCAAACGCGGGATTCTGGTTGTCGCCCGTGCACTGCCCGCCAAACGCATTGGCGGTGGCCCAGTCGCCCAGCTCCTCGCCGTCGGCGAAGTCGGGGCTGGTAATCGTGAAGCCCGACGCTGGCTCAGGGGAGGCGCTTGACGTCGCCGCCGGGGTGTCGCTGGTGGTGGGCTGGGAACTCGGCTCATCGGCGGGCGTGGAGCAGGCCGTGAGGCCCAGTGCCAAGGCGGTGGCAAGAACGAGGTGCTTCATACGCTCAGACTGTCCCCAGCGTCGGGCCGTGTGCGGGGCGCGAGGGAACCGTTATCGGTTCGTTACCGGCTCTGCCAGGTGGAAGAACGCGGCCATCGCGGCACTCAGCACCGCGACGCCCACAAGGTGCAGCTCGACGATCAGGATCGGCAGGCCGGTGAAGTACTGGACGTAGCCGATCGCTCCCTGGAGCAGGCTCGCGAGGATCAGCACGGTCCACGCCTTGCGCACCTCGTCGCGCTCGCCTGCGGAGCGGTCGTTGCGCAGGAAAAAGATCAGTGCGGCGAGCGTGATGAGGAAGAGCCATACCGACGCTGCGTGAACTCTGGCGATGAGCGCGGGGTCGAGCGCGAGTCGTTCGGTGGCCTCGGGGTCGCCGCTGTGAGGACCGGCACCAGTGGTGAGCGCGCCGAGGAACATCACAACCACGAAAATGCCGAGGTTGATGAGGCGCAGGCCAGTGAGTGGCGCGCCCTCGCGGCGGGGAGCATTGCGGTAGCGCAGCGCGATGTACACAGCGAGCCATACGAGGATGACGGAGAGCCACAGGTGAGGCGCCACGAGCCACGGATTGAGGTTCGTCCGCACGACAATTCCGCCCAAGACTGCCTGCGCGATGATTCCGATTCCAGGGACGATGCCCCACCAGCGCAGATCAGGGCGAGTGCGCCACACGGCGATCGCCATGAGAACCGCGATGACCATCAGCACGCCGGTCATGGTGCGGTTGCCGAACTCGATGAACGGGTGGAAGCTCACTGCCTCGTGGAATACGGGAGTGAACTCGCCCGGCTCGCACTGGGGCCACGTCGAGCAGCCAAGGCCGGAGTCGGTGAGGCGCACCGCGGCGCCCGTGACGATGATGCCGCCCTGCGCGATGATGTTCGCGATGGTCAGCCCACGTCCGCGACGGCTGATGGCATCCAATACACGCGTGCGAAGCGTCGGGCTGGCGACAGGGGCTTGGGTCACCACCCAATTCTAGGCGGGTACAACCCTTGGCACCGCCGCCAGTTAGGTTCACCTTCCTTGCGGGGAACAGAATTACGTAACAGGATGTTTGCTTAATGACGCCGCATGCCCCACGCACCCCGGGAGAGGGATCATGACCACTGACACCACGAAGGATCGTGTGCTCAGCCTCATCGTCTCCGCTGGCCCTATCACGGCATCCACCCTCGCCAGCGAGTTGGGCGTGACTCCTGCTGCCATTCGTCGTCACCTGAGCGCGCTTCAGCTCGACGGCCACATCCAGGACTACGAGCCTGCCAGTCGTCGACTGCGTGGCCGTGGCCGTCCGGCACGCTCATTCGTGGCCACCCCAGAGGGCCAGCAGGCGCTCGCCTCGGCCTATGCAGAGGTTGCGGTGGACGCCATGGGGTTCCTGCGCAAGGCCGGCGAGCTTGAGGCATTCGTCGAGAGCAAGGCCGCGCAGCTTGAGGCAGAGCGGCGCCCCGCCGTGCCCCAAGACGCGCCTATCGAAGCGCGTGTCCAGGCCCTGTCCGAC
>CALALQ010000261.1 GCA_937925595.1 uncultured Demequina sp.
GATCCAGAGGCTGAGATCTTGCCTCCCAGAGTACTGCGTATTATTCTCCGCATACGTGAATACACAAGGAAGCACCCGCCGGAAGGCATCGGAGCCGCTCGCGCGGTCAAGAGCCAGTCCGCAGCCGTGACCGTCGACCAGCCCTCGGTCGACGGTTACCGACGTTGCTCGCGTTGCCGAATGTTGTCCAGGGCGTTCCGCACCTGAGCGTTCCGGCCGCTAAGCAACCAGAGCTCCATTTCCGGGCCGATGTGGGCGTAGAAGCGTCCGAAGTCCTCGAACTGCATGACGCTGTACCCCGTGAGCACTCGCTGCAGTCGGTTGTACGGCACTCCTAGCGCGGCCGCCAAGGTCGTCATCTTCCTCGTCTCCGACCGTGGCATCCAGAGCTCGAGGATGCCATAGCAAAGGCGGTGCTGTAGCTCTGCTGCTCTGAGCTGCGAGCTCTCACGCTCTTGCGTGGGGTCGATCTTTCGCCATTCGAGATCGGCCCGGCGCCCGAAGTCACGCGGATGCGCGGCGAAGTCACGGGGCTGATATCGCGGATTGGACACGCGAGAAATGTAGCTAATAGACCGAAGATTGGCCAAAAGGGTCAAAACGGCCCCAATTCGCGCTGACTTCGTGAACCGCCCGCGCACAGGGGGAGTTATGAGCAGCAGAAAGAGCATCTCCAGAACTCCCAGCGCCGGCCACGACCGAATCGAATGGTTCGACACCAAGCGTCGGGTTCACCGCGTCCGAGCCGACGACGCGGCCAGTGTTGCAGACGTTCGGCCAGAGGTCATGGCCCGACGCCCTGGCAAGTGGTTCGGTCAGGATGCCTCGCAGGGCCACTACTGGTGCGCGGGCACCCAGACCTCCGTCTGGCACGAATCGAGGATGGAGCTCGTCTCCATGATGCTGTTCGACCACCTGTTCGACATCATCGCAGTTGTCGCGCAGCCGATGCTGCTGACTTTCGCGGCTGGCCGTCACCACACGCCGGACTACCTCATTGACACCGCCCAAGGAGAGCGCATCGTCCTCGATGTGCACTCAGACGACATGACAGCCGATGAGGACGTCGAGCTGTTCGAACTGACGCGTGTGCTCTGCGAACGCGTCGGATGGCGTTTCGAGCTCATCGATCGCATTTCGCGAGTGACGCACTGGAACCTCGAGATGATGGCGCGCTACGCCCACTCTCGATACGCGCCCGACGACGTCACGCGAGCGCGCATCCTCAGAGTCGCGCGCATGAGCCCAACGTTCGGTGAGCTTCGCCGAGCACTCGCCACGCCCCGACCCGGCGAACACCTGCCGGCGGTGTTCCACCTCATGTGGAATCGGGCGATTCGGTTCGATGTCGAACGCCCGTTCACCGACCGCACGCGACTTCACGCCGCCGTTTGACCGAGGACGACACCACCATGGACCACCCCCACACCACAACTATCGAACTCGGACAATCCCTCGAACTGCTCGACGGCATCTACACGTTCGTCGCCTTCCAGGGCGGGAACTTCAAGCTCCGGCATGAACTGACCGACGAGTACGTCCTCCTGACTCATGTCGAGCTGTCGCGCTTGCTACCGGTGCCTGGCCCCGTCCGAGCGAAGACAGGCGAGTACATCGCTCCGGACACAGTCGCTGACGACCTGGAGGGTCTCACGGAGGACGACATCGCGCTGATTCCGCACCTCCGGGAGCTCCTCGACGGAACCCCGACGGGCGGGGGCGAGCCTCGACCCCAGTACAGTTCCCGGCTCCCCAAGACCAAACGACTCGAATCCAAGCTGCTGGAACTGGACAAGCTCGGCGTCGTGATTACAGAACGCACCCTGCAGCGGAGGCTGAAGGCTTTCGAACAGGAGGGCGCCGCAGGCCTGCGTGACCGTCGCCACACTCGGAAGGAAGAGGCTGTCTTCTCGCGCGCGCACCCAGACGTCATCGTGCTGCTGACGAGGATTGTCAGGAGTTACCGGGGCCGCTCGACGACGTCCTACTCCGCAATCCGAGCAGAACTGAACACCGCTCTGATGGAAGAGTTTCCCGATGCGGCCGACCGGCCTGGTCTTCCCTCGCCGAGGAGTATCGAGCGATACGTGAAGATCATCGCCGGCGACCAAGACCCCACGACGCCTGCCGCGCAACGCAAGACCGCTGACCTCAGCCCGAAGCGCGCCTTCCGCCCGAGGCCGCCGGCGGCGCCAGGTGACGAGTGCCAAATGGACACGACGGTCTTCGACGCGTTCGTGCGGATGCCGGACGGGCGAGTTGCCCGCCCGCACCTGACCATCCTGGTCGACGTCCGTACGCGCTCCATCATCGGGTTCAACTTCACCGATGGAGCGCCTTCCGGGGAAGACCACGCGTGCCTGCTCGCGCGAGTGCTCGTGCCGCACCCGCTACGCCCATGGAGCGCGATGTACAAGGAGCTCGACCTCCCGGAGATGCCGTGGGCGCCCTATGTCGATGATGAGCCGAATCGCTATGACACTCATCGTCCGTACATCGTGCCGCGGCGCATCGTCGTCGATAACGGTCGGGACTACATCGGGGATGCGTTCGGTGCGGCGTGCGACCGGTACGGGATTAGTCGCACTGAGGCGCCGCCGAAGTCGCCGACCACCAAGTCACATGTGGAGCGCACCTTCCGCAGCATTACGACGATGTTCACGCGCCACCTCCCGGGGTACGCGGGCAGCAACACCGAGGAGCGCGGCGTCGAGCCGGAGAAGGAAGACGTTCTGGAACTGCGGGCGGTGGCGCAGATGTTCGACGAATGGATTGCCGTCATCTGGCAGAACCGCGAACACGACGGTCTTGTCGACCCGCTGGAGCCCAGCCTCAGTCACACGCCGAACTCGATGTACGCAGCCTCCATCGAACTGACCGGCCACTTCGTGGTTCCGCTCGGGGAGGAGGACTACATCGCCCTGATGCCTCGGGTCAAGCGCACCGTGCAGTCCGACGGCATCGAGCTGAACGGTCGTCGCTACGACAGTCCTTACCTGGCGCCTCTGCGTCTGAAGAAGGACGAGAACGGTGATGGGCACCAGGTCTTCGTGCATTTCGACCGTGGAGACCCCTCGCAGGTCTGGGTGTGGTCGTCCGAGGACGGCAACTGGATTACATGCGAGTGGACCGCGGACATGGGCCTTTCGCGCCCGAATGAGCGGAAGCTGCTCGCGAAGGCGGCCGCCTTGGCCAAGAAGAACAAAGCCCTTACGAACGAAGACGCCCACGCTCTCACGGTCCGCTTGCGCACCGACGTCCGAGAGGCCGAGAAGAAGCGTCGCGCCGAGGAACGCGAAACCAGGAAGGCCAAGAAGCAGAACAAGCTCGCCGAACTGAGCGCCGTCGAACCTGTGCGACCGCGCCACGAACGTATCGAGGACTTTCTGAACTTCGAAGAACTCGAAACTCTCTAACCCCCCGAAAGAAGCCCACAATGAACGACCACTTCACGCACGACGGACATTTCGACCGCGCTGTGCACCTCCTCCCGCAGCTCGAGGCGTACAAGTCGCCCGAAGCATGCGACACGACGCTCGCCGACTACAAAGCGATGACCCGTGCGGAGCGGATCGCCTTTGACGAGCAGCGGGTCGAGAGGCTCACCGGCGCCGTCTCGGGCGGCATCGTCGTCAAGACGCCCGCGCTCGCCGAACTGCTGCTGGAGCTTCGCCGCGCTTCGCGTCTCGCCTCCCGCCCCATCGGCCGCACCGGCGTCATTCTCACGGGTCCGCCCGCTGCGGGAAAGACCACCGCCGCGTTCTACGCGATGGTGGAAGGCTTTGCTCGGCACGCTCAGCGCC
>CALALQ010000262.1 GCA_937925595.1 uncultured Demequina sp.
CGAGCGTCTCCGCATCGACCTTGATCATCGAATGCGCACCGAACGTCTCGAGCACCTGCTTCGCGTAGTCGAGCTCCTCCTTCGAGGGCTTCGCAGGCTTCGCGGAGCCGCCGCCAGGCATGTCACCAAGCAGCTCAGCGGCCTCATCCAGCAGCGGCACATCCGCGTCGGTGAAGGGAGCGTCTGCCGGGCGCCACAAGAGCCGACGCTCGGCATCAGTGAGCTGCTTGGTCGCGTTGGCGAGCAGGTGGGGCTTGGAGAACAGGTCGCGCAGGAGCGTCTCCGGGGTGACGGGCAGCCAGCACAGGTTGATCGCCACGCGGATGTTGCGGTCCTCGCGAATGTCCCGCTCGATCTCGCGCTTGTCGTCGGCATCGATCGTCTCGCCAAGCTGCTCGGCGAGCTGGGTGGCAAGGCGAGAGATCATCTCCTTCGCGAAGACCTGGCGAGCCTCGTTATGGGGCTTGCCATCGCGTCGGGCACGGGCCTGGGCCTCGCGAACGTCATGGCGACGCAGCACCACCACCCGGCCGTCGACCCTGAACTCCTGATCCGCACGCGGAAGGCGCTGGCGCTCGCGAACGGCGGCGCGAACGACGTCGGCCATGACGAGGCGGCCCTTGAGCTCGGCGATCTCGTCGCGCTCGATCGCTGAGGTGTCAGTGCCGCGCACGAGCCCGCCGAGCGTCGTCGACACGGCGCCGGTCTCGCCAAGGGACGGCAGCACGTGATCGATGTAGCGCAGGAATGACTGTGAGGGGCCGATGAGCAGCACGCCTCGCGATTCGAGGATCTCGCGGTGGTGGTACAGCAGGAAGGCCGCGCGGTGCAGAGCGACCGCGGTCTTGCCGGTTCCTGGGCCGCCCTGGACCACGAGTGCGCCCGCCATGGGGGCGCGGATGACCGCGTCCTGCTCGGCCTGGATGGTTGCGACGATGTCGCCCATGCGACCGGTGCGGCGCGCACCGAGCGCCGCGAGCAGCGCTCCCTCACCGGCGAGCGTCTCGCCGAGTCCGGACTCTTCGAGCGCCTCAACGTCGAGGACGTCATCCTCCACCGCAGTGACCGTGCGGCCCTGGGTCGTGAGGTGGCGGCGCTTGATCACCCCAGAGGGGTTCGCCGCAGTCGCCGAGTAGAACGCCTGCGCGGCAGGGGCTCGCCAGTCGGTCAGCAGGGGACCGTGGTCGGCGTCGGACAGGCCGATGCGACCCACGTACAGGCGCTCTCCACCCACGAGGTCGAGCCGGCCAAAGCACAAGCGGTCTTCGACGGCGTCGAGTTGGGCGATGCGGTCCTCGTACAGTGTCGCGAAGGCATCGCGCTCCGAGCGGTTCTGCGGGGATCCGGAGGGGCCGGAGCGGCGCACCTCGGCGAGCCGCTGCGTCGCCTCGTCGCGAAGCTCGTCGAGTCGCGCATAGAGGACGTCAACCACGGGCTGCTCAGCCTCAATACCGGCGTGCTGCGCCGTGACTGTCCGATCGTCCTGCATTGGCATACCCCTCGCCCGCCCTGCGTTACCGCATCGGTGCGCAACTCCAACAGGGCAGTTGTCCATTATCGCAGGCGAAGCGCGATGTGCGAACCCCCATGTTCGCGGCGCGCGAGACTTGCGAGGAGTGAGCGCCCGCGCGTGACAGACTGGATCGAAGGAGGAGATACGTGTGGCTAAGTCGCTCGTGACATGGAACCCTGACGGCGTTGCCGCCTGGGCAGAGGTCGCGCCCAAGGAGTCGGCCGTGCTGGTGCACTCCCTGCGCGGCTTCATCGACGCTGGCAAGGCCGGCGCCCTTGTCGCCGAGCACCTGCGCTCTCGCGACCCCATCAACATCGCGTCCTTCGACATCGATGAGCTTCTCGACTACCGCTCTCGCCGCCCCGAGATGACGTTCTCCGTCAACGAGTGGACGGCCTATGACGAGCCGTACCTCGACCTCGACATGGTGACGGACCACGCGGGAACGCCGTTCCTGCTGCTGCACGGCTTCGAGCCGGACCTCAAGTGGGAGCGCTACATCAAGGCGGTGCGCGACATCGTCGAGCGCCTGGGCGTAGGCCTCGTCCTTGGCGCGCACGGCATTCCCATGGCCGCCCCGCACACACGACCCATCAACGTGACGGTCCACGGCACTCGCCAGGATCTGCTCCCTGACATCCCTACGCTGTTCGGCACGGTCACGGTTCCCGCTTCCGCGCAGAACCTCATGGAGTACCGCTTTGGGCAGTGGGACATCGCCGCACTCAACGTCGCGGTGCACGTTCCGCACTACCTTGCGCAATCCGCCTACCCGCAGGCTGCGCAGCGAGCGCTCAAGGGACTCGAGGACATCAGCGGACTCGATCTGAACCCCGCAGGCCTCGACGAGGCCTCCGCCCGCGCGCAAGAGGAGATCAACCGCCAGATGGGCGAATCCGACGAGATTCAGGCCCTCGTCGGCGTCCTCGAGGAGCAGTACGACGCCTTTGTGGAGTCGCGTGGAAGGGCCATGCCGCTCGACGGAGAGCTGCCTTCAGCTGATGAACTCGGCGCCGAATTCGAGAAGTTTTTGGCGCAACAAAGGTGGGATCAGCCCCCAAACGCGTAAAACGTGCCACAATTGGCACTGGTTGAACGTAGTGTGCAAGAACCGGTCTGAACTGACCCGGGACGAGGCATTGCTAAAACGAGCGGACACGCAGTGTGTCTGCTTCCCGTCTTGGGCAGTACAGATTAAGGAAAGTTCATGGCACAGGGTTCTGTGAAGTGGTTTAACGCTGAGAAGGGCTACGGCTTCATCGCACAGGATGGCGGCGGCGCCGACGTCTTCGTGCACTACTCGGCAATTCAGTCGGACGGCTACAAGTCCCTCGAAGAGGCGCAGCGCGTCGAGTTCGAGGTCACCCAGGGTCCCAAGGGTCCCCAGGCTGAGGCGGTTCGCCCCCTCTAAGTCGTCACCCAGACTTCATTCAACGGCCGCTCTCCCTTCGGGGAGGGCGGCCGCTGTCGTTGTCAGCTCCAGTTGCGCGCCACGCCGGTGGGAAGTGGGGCCGACGCTGCGTAGCGGTCGAGCGGTGCGGTCACCTCTGCCAGGGGCAGGGTGCCGGCGACGAGGATCGCATTGCCGCGTCGCTTGCGCTTGAGAGCCGCGTGCTCGCCTATTGCGAGCAGCTCGCCGAACACCTCGCGGGCGGCGCTCGCATCCTCACGGGCCGCCTCGCTGCCAGGGGTGACGGCGGTGTTTGCGACCACCAGACCGCCGGGACGCAGAACTCGTCGAGCGTGCTCCCACCACGCTGGCGAGCGCAGCGGATCGGGAACCTCCGCCCCAGCGAACGCGTCGCGGACGATGAGGTCGAGAGTCTCGTCTGCGCGTTCGGCCACGGCCGCGAGGCCATCCTGGGCCCTGATGCGAAGGCGAGGCGCTCTTGGCAGGTCCCACCAGCGTCGGGCCATATCAGCGAGTTGCGCGTCGATGTCCACGGCGATATGCCGCGACTGAGGGTGCGCCGCGAGGAGGTGGCGAGGGAGGGTGCATGCCGCGGCGCCCACGTGCAGGGCAAGCCATGCGTCGTCAGCGCGCGTGCGCGACCACGCGGAAATCGCCGCCGCCTCATGCTGCATGTACTCGAAATCGAGCCGCAGCGGATCAGGGTGCAGCGATGAGGACGGCACTCCGTTGACGAAAACCGTCACTCCGCCGTGTGGCTCATCGCGCAATTCGACACTTCCGGTGGAAATGGGAATCTGCACGCCGCGCATGACCCCGGGGGCGAGCGGCGGCGGTGCGGCGGGGGAACGTCGGTGGGTGGCCACTCGTTGACACTAGTCCCAGGGCTGGCCACGCACGCACGTGGCAACTAGACTAAAAAGACCACGCGAAGGGAGGTCGCTACATGCCATTGTCAGAGTACGAGCAGCGAGTGCTTGAGCAGCTCGAGCGCGACCTCGGTTCCGACCCCAAGCTCAGTTCGGTGATGACCAAGACGCCGCGCTCTCGCGGCCGTTGGACGCTCGCATTCATCGGCATTGTGGCTGGTCTTGGCGTGCTGGTCGGCGGAGTGATCGCGCAGATGATCCTCGTCGGCATCCTCGGCTTCGCGATCATGCTTGGCGCGGCGCTGTGGGGTCTGCTGGCCCCTGAGAAGCCTGCCGGTCCCGTCGCTGTGGACGGCAAGGGCAGTGCCAAGGGCGGTGCCACCAAGGCGAAGCGCTCAAGCTTCATGGATCGCGTCGAGGAGCGCTTCGAGCGCCGCCGCGATCAGGGCGACTTCTGAGTCACCTTTCCATTCACCGCTTCGTCCGCTTCCTTCACGACCATCTCTACTGCCGCGCGCAGTCGCTCCTCTTCGGCGTCGCTGCCCGCGGGCGCGTAGCGCTCGTCGCTCACCGCATCGCGCAGCAGGGCCAAGGCATCCGCTCCCTCGTCAGTGAGCGCGCCTCCCGACTTCTCGATCCACGACTCCACGTGCTGCGCTGCCTCATGCGGAGTGAGGGTCAGCGACCAGCGGAGGTCTTCGGGAAGGCGCTCTCGCAGAGCTGACCATGCGGCCTCGGGGCCATGCGCGGCGGCCTTGGCAGCCGAGCGGCGGCGGAGCACGAACGTCCCGGCCACCGCGGCCGCGATGAGCACCACCACCACGACGATCGCCCACCACGGAACCCCTGCCTCGTCCTCCGGGGTGAGGGCGGGATTGTCGAAGGGGTCGTCGGGGTCGATCGGCTGCGCGGGCGTGGATGGTGCCGTGGTGGGAACGGGAATGTTGCCGGGGTTGGGAATCTGCCCCGCGTTGACGTCCGCGTAGCTGGGCGGGTTGCCGGTCTGCACCGCGGGTGTGGGCTCAAAGCGCACCCAGCCCTCACCGGGGAAATACAGCTCGGGCCAAGCGTGAGCGTCGCCGCCGATCACCTGCCACTGACCGTTGTCGCCAAGGTGTCCGCCAAGGAAGCCCACCGCGATGCGCGAGGGAATGTCGAGAGAGCGGGCGAGCATCACCATGGTGGTGGCGAACTGCACGCAGTAGCCGCGGCGGTCGTCGAGGAATTGGGAGACGGAGTCGCCGCTTCCTTGGGGTGACACCGCAGTGTCATACGTGAAGTTCTGGGAGCTGCGCAGGTAGTCCTGGATAGCCATCGCCTGCTCAAGGCGCGTCGTCGAGTCCGCCGTGATTTCCTGGGCGAGAGAGGAGATGCGCGCCAGGTCAACGGAGGCCGGCACCGCGGTGTACTCGAAGCCCACGGCGTCCTCGCCGCGATCGATGCGCGACTGCGCGGCCGTGAGGTTGTCCTTGGTGAAGTACTCGAGGTCCGCGATCACCGAATAGGTCATGCCGCGCGTGCCGTCGCCCTCCGTGGAGATCTCATCGCGCACTCGCGAATACGACCAGTCCCCATCCACCTCGACGGCGCGCGGGACGGGAGGGATCGGCAGATTGCGCTCTGACAGTCCCGTGACGTCGAACTCGAGCAGAACGTGATCGGCATCGGCCCAGCCCTCGACCTGATAGGGCCACAGCGGATCTCCGCCGACGGCCCTGCTGTCCGGCGGGTCTCCCTTGGGGCGGGTCCACGAGGAGCCGTCGAAGTCCGTGTACGTGTACAGGCGCAGCGTGTCGGGGTGGCGACCCGTGGAGACGTAGGTCATCACCACGTTGGTCGAGTTCACGGTGAGCGAGTTGCGCAGGTCAAGCGCCAAGTTCAGTCGCGTCGAGGCGTCGAGCGCGGATGGCGCATTGAAGCGGGGGATGGCGCCCCAGCCGTTGCCGCCGAGCGCGGAGGGCACCACGATGAGCGTCGCGACGAGCGCCGCCGTGGTCGCCAGGATGGCGCTTGGCAGGGGAGCGGTGCGATGCGTGGCCATCGACGAGCGAGCCGCGGCCATCGCGAGCATCCAGCAGGCCGCCGTCGCGAACAGCGCCCACATGGGAACGCGGTACTGGAGGAAGATTGCCGGCGTCCACGGGAGCATGATCACGATTCCGGAGACGGCCACCGCTCGCCAGGACGCCGCAAGGTGCTCCGCGACGATGAACACTCCGACCGCGAAGGCCGTGATGAGCGCAAGCAGCGCAGTGGTCACCTCCGCCGGGGCTGGGGTGCCCACGGCGTACTCGACGCCGTTCTCAAGCGTGCGCCACAGGTCAGCAAGCGAGCCCGGCGTGGGCAGCAGATGCTTCTTGCCCTCCTCGTTCTCGGCGAACATCGGCACCGCGACGATGATCGCGACCACCAGCGCGGCCGCGGTGGGGAGCAGGCGTGAGCGTGAGACTGCCCTGACTCCGATGGCCGTTCCCGCGCAGATCGCGAGCACAAAGAACTGGGTGCGCAGCCAGCCGCTGCCGTCAATGAGCGTCGACAGCGCGAACATGGCGAAGAACGTGCCGAACGCGATGAGCACGGACACGAACCAGGGCGTGCGGGTGGCGTTCATTCGATGTCTCCCGCGGACAGCAGCGTGGTCCACACCGTCGCGAGGTCACTCGAGCTCGTGACGGTCGCGACTCGCCAGCCGGAGCGGCGCAGCGCGCGCGCGGTGTCGCGAGCGGCCTCGTCGGTCGCCTCTGAGGTCCGCACGAGCGCCCAGGCGCGGCCCGTGTCACCGATCGGCACCAGCGCGTCGAGTGCCTCGCGCTCGAGCGGCTCCACCACGGCCACGATCACCTCGCCGTGGGAGGCATCGTGGCGCACCTGGCGAGCGGCGCGCACCAGCTGGTCCGACGCTGCGGCCTGGTTGACGGGCGCCGTCAGGTCCACCGTCTGGTTCAGCAGGGCCGCCCTGCCAGCTTCCGCGCCGTGCTCACCAAGGTGACGCACAGCGTCGGGATTGAGGCCCGCTCCGAGCAGCCGCACCGGGTGGCCGGAGGTGAGCACAGACAGCGCGATCGATGCGGCCGCGGAGATCGACCATTCGAGGGCGATGGGGTCGCGCGGCAGGTCGAGCAGGACGGTCGCAGGGCGGCGTCCCGCTCGCTCGTCCGAGCGCACGAGCATCGTGCCGCGGCGAGCGGAAGAGGCCCAGTGGACGCGGCGCAGGTCATCGCCTTCGCGGTAGTCGCGCAGCGACGCGTCGTCGGGGGACGGGGTGCGGGCGCCCAGGACGATTCTGTCCGCGTGCCCCATGAGCGCTCCAGCCGTGCCGCTGAGGTCCACGACGGCGGGCCACACGGGGACGAGCTCGGCGTCGCCAACGGCGGTGTCAGCCCACA
Organism: uncultured Demequina sp.; assembly: GCA_937925595.1. Next base: position 7,180 of record CALALQ010000262.1, read on the forward strand.
GCACGCCGAACGGATCGGCAGTGTGCACGAGCGCAGGACCCAGGGGCCAGCGGCCGCGCTTCGAAGGCAGCAGCGAGTACGTCAGCTGAAGCGATGACGCGGTGCGAGAGACGGAGGCCTTGGTGCCCACGCCGCCGGTGAGTTCGGCGGCCGCCTGCTCGCGGATGTCGAGGGACTGCGTCACGGCCCTGCGCCAGCGCGAGCCGCGCGTCCCGTCGGACTGGATGGTCACGGTGACCGTGCCCGGCACCCCCGCGGTGAGCGGGTGGGGGACCACCTCTCGGCGCGCGTACGGGAAGCGAGTGACGAAGGTGTTGACGGACAGCAGCATCCACACGCACGACACCATGAACACGCTGATCATGAACAGTCCGCAGTAGACCAGGATCGGGGTGGCGAGTCCTACGCCGAGCGCGCCGAACACCACCCCCGCAGTGCCGAGGCCAACGCCCCGGGCACTGAAGGCGGTGGTTGTGCGGCGCCCGTCGGGCTCGCCTGCACTCATTGCGTGGGCGCCGCCGAGTGGTGGGTGACGGGGATCTCGTGGTCGACCGCGCGCTCGCGAACTGCGGGGGCGTCCCTGGCCTCCGTGGGAACGGGAATGCGGCCAACCGTCTCGCGCATGATCTGCTGCGTGGTGCGGCCCGCGAGTCGCGACTCGGTGCTCGCGATGAGGCGGTGTGCGAGCACCGGCACGGCAAGCGCCTTGATGTCGTCGGGGAGCACGTGGTTGCGGCCGGCCATGGCGGCGCGCGCCTTGCCTGCGGCGAGCAGCTGGAGCGCGGCTCGAGGCGAGGCGCCAAGCCGCAGCGCGCTGTCGTTGCGCGTCGCGGCGACGAGGTCGACGATGTACTGCTTGATGGCGGGGGCCGCGTAAATGCGGCGAGCGACCTCGATCGCTTTCGCGAGGTCCTCAAGGCTTGCGACGGGAGTGATGGCTGCGAGCGGGTCCACGCCGTCATGCGATGCGAGCATCGCCATCTCGTCGCGGGCCGTGGGGTAGCCGACGGACACCTGCGTCATGAAGCGGTCGCGCTGCGCCTCGGGGAGGGGATAGGTGCCCTCCATCTCGATGGGGTTCTGTGTCGCGACCACCACGAATGGAGAGGGCAGCGGACGGGTCATGCCGTCGACGGTGACCGCTCGCTCCTGCATGGACTCGAGGAGCGCCGCCTGCGTCTTTGGTGAGGCACGGTTGATCTCATCGGCGATGACGACGTTGGCGAAGATTGGGCCCTGACGGAACTCGAAGCGGTGGTCGTCCGAGCGGAAGATGCTCACGCCCGTCACGTCGCTCGGAAGCAGGTCAGGCGTGAACTGGATGCGGCCAACACTTCCGCCCACGCTCGCGGCGAGGGCCCTGGCAAGTGTCGTCTTTCCCACGCCCGGCACGTCCTCAAGCAGGACGTGGCCCTCGGCGAGCACCGTCGCGAGGGTCGCGGTGATCGCCCCCTCGAGTCCAGAGAGAACTGATGAGATGGCCCCCCTCATCCGTGTCGTCAGATCTGCGACGTGGGAGAGGTCGTCTGCGCTCGGCACCGGGTTGGTCATGACGCTCCTTTGCTGTCCGGGTCGAGCCTATGCGACGCGACGCCCCTCATTCCATCCCCCGTGACGCGCTCCACTCCGTGCTGGTGGATTCCGCCCGGTCTGGAGCACCAGACCGGGCGGAATCCACCACGAGGGGGACGTGGCGGACGCCGACTCCTTGGCCAGCCCTTGGGGAGAGCTGGCACACGGCGTCGGTCACAAGAACGTGCCTGGTGGAGGAAACGTTGTGAAATCTGCAGCGAAGTGGAGGGAAGTGGAGTAAAGTGGGGGGAACTGGCGAGTCGTGGCGCTGAAAGGGGGTCCGTGGTGTCGGAATCGACGCATGGACTGGGACCCACTGGGGTCTTCCTCGGCACGTTCACGCCCAAGCTCGATGACAAGGGCCGCCTGATCCTTCCCGCGAAGTTCCGCGGCCGCCTTGCTTCCGGCGTCGTCATGACCCGCGGCCTTGACCGCTGCATCTTCGTGTTCCCCATCGACGAGTTCCAGCAGGTCCACGACCGCCTGCGCCGGGCTCCGCTGGAGAACAAGAACGCGCGGGACTACCTGCGCAACTTCCTGGGCTATGCGAGCGACGAGATTCCCGACAAGCAGGGCCGCGTGCTGCTCAGCGCGCCGCTGCGTGCGTACGCGGGCATCGATCGCGAGGTGGCCGTAGTGGGCCTTGGCTCCCGAGTGGAGATCTGGGACGCCCAGGCGTGGCAGGAGTACCTCGAAAGAGGCGAGGACGACTACGCGCAGACAGCAGCAGAGGTTTTCGGAGACATGTAGCACCCGTGCCTCGCGGCCTCCTCCCGCGCCACTGTGACGGACTTCCCCCCGCCACAGAGCCGGAGGGAGACCGGGAGGCACGGCCCTAGGGAGTGAGGAGGTGAAGCAATGGACGCAGCCGAGCGGCACACGCCGGTGATGCTCGACCGTTGCGTCGACCTGCTCGCGCCCGCGCTCACCAAGCCAGGAGCCGTAGCCATCGACGGCACACTCGGCATGGGAGGGCACACCGAGGCGATCCTCACGCGCTGCCCCGAGGCGACGGTCGTGGGCATCGACCGCGACCCGCAGGCCATCGACCTCGCCTCCGCTCGCCTCGCCCGCTTCGGCGACCGCTTCCGCGCGCACCACGCCGAATACGACGACATCGCGGGTGCGCTCGCGCTCGCAGGGGCCGACGCTGCTGACGGCATCCTCTTGGACCTCGGCGTGAGCTCGCTTCAGATCGACGAGGCCGAGCGCGGCTTCTCCTACGCGCAGGACGCGCCGCTCGACATGCGCATGAACCCCGAGGACCCCGTCTCCGCCGCGGACCTGCTGCGCGATGCCTCACAAGAGGAGCTCACCCGCATCCTTAGGGACTACGGCGAGGAGCGCTTCGCCGCTCGCATCGCGGAGGCGATCGTGCGCCGTCGGGCCCAGGCGCCCATCACTCGCAGCGGCGAGCTCGTTGACCTTGTGCGCGCGTGCATTCCCGCCGCGACGCGCACTCCCGGTTCCAACCCCGCCAAGCGCACCTTCCAGGGCCTGCGCATCGCGGTGAACCGCGAGCTCGAGGTGCTCGAGCGTGCGCTGCCTCGTGCCATCGAGGGCACCGCGATCGGCGGCCGCGTCGTGGTGATGTCCTACCACTCGCTTGAGGACCGCATCGTCAAGCGCGCCTTCGCCGCGGGAGCGGAGTCCACCGCCCCCGTCGGCCTGCCCGTCGTCCCTGACGAGGACGCCCCCTATCTGCGACTGCTCACTCGCGGCGCGGAGAAGGCGAGCGCCGCGGAGGCCGAGGCGAACCCGCGCTCCAAGCCCGTTCGCCTGCGTGCCGTCGAGCGCGTGCGCGCCACTCCTGCTTCACGACGGAGGGCAGCATGAGCGCCGCGCCCGTCCGTCATCCGCGCCCCATCCCGCAGCCCGCTCGCGGAGCCAACCGCACGAGCACTGCGCGTACGAGCACTGCACGAACGAGCACTGCACGCACAAGTCCTGCCCGCCCCAGCGTCGGCCGTCCTGCGCAGCGCCACCTGCGCGCGGTGCAGGCACCGGAGCAGGCTCGCTCGCTCGTTCCCTTCGCCTGGACCTGCGCGCTGATCGTTATCGGTGCCCTTGGAGCCGTGCTGCTGCTCAACACCTCGATGGCGAGCGGCGCCTACGAGCGCCGCGACCTCAAGATCGAGATCGCCAACCTTCACGAGCAGCGAGCGGGCCTCATCACTCAGCTCGAGCTGCGCTCCTCGCCCGACCAGCTGGGCGCGAGCGCCCGCGCGCTCGGCATGGTTCCTGCCGGCACGTTCGGCTTCATCTCCCTCGAAGACGGCATCGTCATCGAGTCGGGGAGGAAGTGAGCATGGCGCAGCAGCCTCACGCCCGCGTTGGCAACCCCGTCACGCGACAGCGCGTCATCTCCCTCTTCGTCATCATCCTGCTCATCGTGTTCGCGGTGCGCCTGGTCTTCATCCAGGGCGTGCGAGCTGCGGAGCTTTCCGACCAGGCGCTTGCCAACCGCCTCGTGACCAAGGAGGTCGCGACTCCGAGAGCCGACATCGTTGATCGCGACGGCGTGGTGCTGGCGACGAGCGTTGACCGCTACAACATCGGCGTCAACCAGCAGGCGCTCGCCAAGTGGAAGCGCGTCGAGAAGGGCAATGTCATCGCGGAGGGTCCGATGGGCGCCGCGAAGCTGCTCGCTCCCATCCTCGACCTTGACGAGGCGGAACTCGCCGCCAAGCTCGCCGGCGACAAGACGTGGGTCTACATCGCCAAGAACGTCACGCCGGAGGTGTGGGACCTCGTCAATGCCGAGGAGATCTCTGGCGTCCAGCCGGAGCCGGTCACCGACCGCATCTACCCCAACGGCGCCATCGCAGGCAATGTCATCGGCTTCATGGGCGGCTCCGCCGAAGGCCCCGGCAAGACGGGTCTCGCCGGCCTCGAGCTGTACTTCAACGAAGAGCTCACGGGCACCCCCGGCTCCATCACCTACGAGCGCGGCAACAACGGCACGCTCATCCCCACGGGTGTCCACGAGGAGACCAAGGGCATCCCTGGGAAGAGGATCGTCACGACCATCGATCGTGACATTCAGTGGTTCGCGCAAAACCTCGTGGCGGAGCAGCTGCGCTCCTCCGGTGCGTCGCGCGCCACGATCGTGGTCCAGGACGCGAGGACCGGCGAAATCTACGCGCTCGTCGACTCGCACAGTGTGGACCCCAATGACCCAGGTGCGACCCAGACCAAGGACCGCGGCTCTCGTGCCGTCTCCACCGTGTTCGAACCCGGCTCCACTGCGAAGGTCATCACGATGGCCGCCGCTATCGAGGAGGGCCTCGTCACGCCGCTGACCAAGATCAAGGCGCCCTACAAGTTCACCACCGAGAACGGTCAGGAGTTCAAGGACTCCCACAACCACGGCACCCAGAAGCTCACCGTGGCCGGCGTCCTCGCAGAGTCATCGAACACCGGAACCGTGAAGATCGGCTCCAAGCTCACCCCCAAGCAGCGTTACAAGTACCTCACCGCGTTCGGGCTCGGCACCAAGACCAATGTCGGCCTGCCGGGCGAGTCGAACGGCATCCTCGCCCACTACAAGAAGTGGGACGGCCGCCAGAAGTACGCCGTGCTGTTTGGCCAGGCGCTGTCGGTGACGGCGCTGCAGACCTCGTCGGTGTTCCAGACCATCGCCAACGACGGCGTGCGCGTCCAGCCCACCGTGGTCAAGGGCTATCTCGACGAGAACGGCAACTTCACGCCGCGCAAGCTCGACGAGCCCCAGCGGGTGGTGTCGGAGAAGACGGCAAAGACCGTCATGACGATGCTCGAGTCCGTCACCCAGGATGGCACCGGAAAGCTTGCCAAGATCAAGGGCTACCGGGTTGCAGGCAAGACGGGAACCGCTCAGGCGGCATGCTCCAACGGTCGGCTCGACTGCATCGTCGCCTCCTTCGTCGGCGTCGCCCCAGCTGACGACCCGCGCATCGTCGTCAGCGTCATCCTCTACGACCCCAAGACCTCGATCTGGGGCGGCGAGGTGGCCGCACCGGTGTTCAAAGACGTGGCAACCTTTGCTTTGCAGGAGTTGCGCGTTCCGCCGTCCGAGTCGAAAGCGCAGCTGTACCCGACCACCTGGAAGTGACAATGGCCAACGAGCCGATGCCGACGATGAATTTGCGACCGGCAGCCACAGCGCCAACGCCTCTCGCAGCCATCGCCGATCGGGCCAAGGCCATACTTACCAGGCCCGACGCTGCGAACACCTCGATCTCTGGCGCCACCGTGGACTCGCGTGACGTGCGCGAAGGCGACCTGTTCGGTGCCCTCCCGGGACTCAATGTGCACGGCGCCACGTTCGCCGAGATCGCTGTGGCGAGCGGAGCGTCGGCCGTGCTTACGGACGCCAAAGGCGCCGAGCTGTTTGCCGATCTGGACATCCCGGTCCTCGTGAGCGAGGACCCGCGCAAGGCGATCGGCGAGGCGGCGGCGCTCATCTACGGTGATCCTTCTCACAGTCTCGTCTTCGTCGGCGTCACGGGCACCAACGGCAAGACGACCACGAGCTACTTCATCGACAGCGCTCTCGCGACCGTCCACGAGCGCCGCGGCATCCTTGGCACAGTCGAGCTGCGCGTGCTCGACGAGGCGATCGAGTCGCCGCGCACCACCGTCGAGGCTCCCGTGCTGCACGGGCTCCTTGCCCGCATGCTCGACGAGGGGGTGACGGCAGCCGTCACCGAGGTGTCTTCGCACGCCGCAGCGCTTGACCGCATCAGTGGCGTCGAGTTCGCAGTCGCGGTCTTCACGAATCTGCAGTGGGACCACCTGGACTTCCACCACACCATGGAGGAGTACCTCGCGGCCAAGGCCAGGCTGTTCGAGCCCGGCCGTGCGCGCCGCGGCATCATCAACATCGACGACGAGTGGGGGCGCAAGCTCGCGTCCACGGTCGCCATCCCCGCCCAGACGGTGTCCACACTGCCCGACGCTGACCTGGCTGCCGATTGGAAGGTCACCTGGGCGGACATTGGCTTGGACGGGGTGGGGTCTCGCTTCCGGTTCACCGATCCCGAGGGGGTCGAGCACGACGCGGAGAGTCCCTTGCCTGGCCTCGTGAACGTCTCCAACGCGATGGTGGCCATCGCCGCGGCGCACGCCGCCGGCGTGCCCCTCGACAAGGCCATCGACGGTGTGGCGCATGCTCACGGCGTTCCGGGTCGCATGGAGCGAGTGGTTGAGCGTTCCGAGGTGGACCCGCTCGCGATCGTCGACTACGCGCACACGCCGGACGCGCTGGATCTCGCCCTGCGCGGCGTGCGCCCCATCACGCCAGGAAAGCTCATCTTGATCTTCGGCTCTGACGGCGACCGAGACCGCGGCAAGCGGCCGGTGATGGGGGAGATTGCCGCGCGGCTCGCGGACGTCATCGTGCTCACCGACGAGAATCCGCGATCCGAGGAGCCTGCGGCGATTAGAGCCGCCATCCGCGAGGGTATTCAGAAGGTGCGCCCGGATCTCAAGGACGTGCACGAAGTCGAGCCGCGCATGGCCGCGGTCGAGTACGGACTGCGCCTTGGGGGACCGGGTGACACCGTCATCGTGACCGGCAAAGGTCACGAGCCAACACAGGAGATAGCTGGGGTGTTCTACCGCTACAACGACCGCGACGCGTATCTCGCGGCACACGCGAAGATCGTCGCGGAACGCGAGGCAGCGGAGGCTGACTCATGAGGCCCATCACCGCGCAGTGGGTCGCAAACGCCGTTGGCGGCACCCTGGTGGCTGAGGTCGAGGCCAAGGTCACGAGCGTCGTCAAGGACTCCCGAGAGGTGACTCCGGGAGCGCTGTACGTGGCGTTCGTCGGCGAGCGAGTCGACGGTCACGACTTCGCAGGCGCCGCTCGCGATGCGGGTGCCACGCTGTGCCTGGTGCAGCAGCCGGTCGATGCTCCTCATGTGCTCGTCGACGACGTCGAGGCAGCGCTCGGAGCGCTCGCCCGCGCCTACCTCGCGCTGCTGCGCACCGAGGGAGACATCACGGTGATCGGCGTCACCGGCTCGAACGGCAAAACCACGACGAAGGACCTGCTGGCGCAGACGCTTCCCGACGCGGTGGCCCCCGTGGGCAGCTACAATAACGAGATCGGCATGCCGCTCACGGTGCTCGCCGCGGATTCCACCACTCGCCATCTGGTGCTCGAGATGGGGGCGAGCGGCCCCGGGCACATCGCGTACCTCACGTCGATCGCTCCGCTGGATCTCGCGGTGGTGCTTACCGTCGGCTCTGCCCACGCCGGCGGCTACGACAGCCCCGATGGCATCGCCAAGGCCAAGGCCGAACTGGTGCAAGGCCTGGTTCCTGGGGGAGTGGCAATCCTCAATGCGGACGACGCTGCGGTCGCCGCGATGGCACCGCTCGCCCAGCACGTGGCCACTTATGGCCTCGCCTCCCGAGCCGACGTGCGCGCGACGCAGCTGAAGCTCGAGAAGGGCCGGCCGAGCTTTGTGCCCGTGGTGAATGGTGAGGCGGGGGACAGGGTCACCCTCACTCTCGTCGGCGAGCACCACGTGACGAACGCGCTCGCCGCGCTCGCTGTGGCGACCCAGTGCGGGCTGAGCGTCGACGACGCTGCGGCGCGCATAGCGTCGGCCCGTCCCGTGAGCGCACACCGCATGGCCGTCACCGAACGTGCTGACGGCATCACCATCATCGACGACTCGTACAACGCGAGCCCAGAGTCGATGAAGGCGGCGTTCCGCGCGCTGCTGGATGTGGCCGAGGGAGGGCGCACGGTCGCGGTGGTTGGCGAGATGCTCGAGATGGGTGACGCGTCACGAGACGCCCATTGGGAGCTTGGCCACCACGCGGTGCGCCTGGGAATCGACTACCTGCTCGTCGTGGGCGAGGGAGCCAAGCCCGCCTTCGATGCCGCGGTGCGCGAGGGTTCGTGGGGCGACGAGGCCGCGTTCGTCGCTACCATTGACGAGGCTCGCGACTACCTCGCGGAACGGCTTGTTGAAGGTGACACCGTGCTCGTGAAGGCCTCGCATGGGACCGGGCTGTACGAACTTGCGGACGAACTTGTGAGGGGCACGGCATGAGGGCAGTAGTCGCGGCTGGCGGAATCGGCCTGCTGTTCGCGCTTCTTGCGACGCCGCTGTTCATCCGCTTCCTCACGAACCACCAGTGGGGTCAGTTCATCCGCCAAGACGGACCGGAGAGTCACTACGTCAAGCGCGGCACTCCCACGATGGGTGGCGTCATCATCATCGTCGCGACGCTGCTTGGCTGGATCGGCGGAAACCTCGCCACGGGGCGCACACCGGACGCCTCGTCGGTGCTCGTGCTGTTCCTCATGGTCGGTCTTGGCTTCGTGGGATTCCTCGACGACTATCTGAAGATCTCTCGCGAGCGTTCGCTGGGCCTGCGCGCGCGCTACAAGATCCTCGGCCAGGGCGTCGTGGGCATCACCTTCGGTGTGCTTGCCCTGCAGTTCCCCAATGACGACGGCGTCACTCCCGCGTCAACCGCGATCTCGTTCCTGAGAGACACCCCCGTGGACTTCGCGGTGTTCGCTCCCGCGGTGGCGCTCGTGCTGTTCATCATCTGGTCCAACTTCCTCATCACCGCGTGGTCGAACGCGGTGAACCTCACGGATGGACTCGACGGGCTTGCGACGGGAGCGGCGGTCATCTTCTTTGGCGCCTACGTGCTCGTGTGCCTGTGGCAGCTCAACCAGCGCTGCGGCATCACGACCAATGTCGCCCAGTGCTATGAGGTGCGCGACCCCCGCGACCTCGCGATCGTGTGCGCGGCCATTGCCGGCGCCTGCCTCGGCTTCCTGTGGTGGAACGCGAGCCCCGCGAAGATCTTCATGGGCGACACTGGCTCGCTCGCTCTTGGCGGCGCGATCGCTGGCATCACGCTGCTGACGCGCACCGAGCTGCTCGGCGTGATCATCGGCGGCCTGTTCGTGACGGTGGTTGCGAGTTCGGTCATTCAGATCGGCTACTTCAAGATCAGCGGCGGCAAACGCATCTTCAAGATGGCCCCGCTGCATCATCACTTCGAGATGCTCGGCTGGGGTGAGGTCACGATCGTGACTCGCTTCTGGATCATCGCCGGCCTGTGCGCGGGGCTCGGCATGGGCATCTTCTATCAAGAGTGGGTGTCCCAGCTCGCATGATCGCCGGCAAGCGCGTGCTCGTACTGGGGATGGGCGTCGCTGGCACGAGCGCAGTCGCGGCGTGCCATGAGCTCGGCGCCACAGCGGTGACGGTCGACGCCAATGGCAGCGCGGACCACCTGAGCGTCACCGACCTCGATTTGAGTCAGTTCGATGTCGTCATGGCATCCGCCGCCTTTGCGCCCCATTCTGAGGCGATCCGGGCCTGCGAGGCTGCTGGCCTCGAGATCTGGTCGGAGATGGAATTTGCGTGGCGGATCCGCCGCCACGGTGTGCCGTGGGTGCTCGTCACGGGCACCAACGGCAAGACCACCACCACGCAGATGGTGGGCGCGATCGCGGAGGCGGGCGGGCTCAACGTGCGCGTCTGCGGCAACATGGGCATCCCTGTGATCGAGGCGGCCCGTGCGGAGGCGGACCTCGTGGCCGTCGAGATCGCGAGCCTGCAGCTGCACTTCACGTCGACGCTGTCGCCGCATGCCGCCGTATGCCTCAATGCCGATGAGGATCACCTCGACTGGCACGGCTCCATCGAGGCATACCGGGCGGACAAGGCGCGCGTCTACCAGCACGTGCAGGTCGCAGCCGTGTATCCCGCGGCGGATCGGCTCATCGAGGAGATGGTCGAGGAGGCCGACGTTGTCGACGGCTGCCGTGCCGTTGGCGTCACGCTCGGCGTGCCGGGACTGTCCCAGCTGGGCATCGTCGAGGATGTGCTTGTCGACAGGGCCTTCCACGAGGACCGCCGCACCCACGCGATCGAACTCGGCCACCTGTCCGACCTGCAGCACCTGGTGGCGGGAGCCGTCCCGCCGTACCTCGCGACCAATGCGCTCGCCGCCGCGGCGCTGTGCCGTGCGGTGGGCGTCGCACCCGAGGCGGTGCACGAGGGTCTCGCCGGATTCGCTCTGGACCACCATCGGACGGCCTTCGTCGCCGAGATCGGCGGCGTGACCTACGTCGACGACTCCAAGGCCACCAACTCGCACGCCGTGAAGGCCGCCTTCGGCGGCTTCGGCGACGACTCCGTGGTGTGGATCGCGGGTGGGCTCGCGAAGGGACAGGAGTTCGGAGAGCTCATTGACGCCATCAAGGGCCGCCTGCACGCCGTGGTCCTCATCGGCGTGGATCAGGAGCCTCTCGCAAGCGCTCTCAGGGAACACGCCGCCGATATCCCGGTAGAGGCGATTGCCCCGGGAGACACTGTCATGGAGCGGGCTGTGCAGGCCGCTCGCTCGCTGGCACGGGCAGGGGACACGGTCCTGCTGTCACCGGCGAGTGCATCGATGGATCAATTCCGCGATTACGCGGACAGGGGCACTGCGTTCGCCACTGAGGTGAGGCGCTTGGAGGGCTGATGGTTGCCACGGCAGACGCCAGACCTCGCACTATGGCGTCCGCGTGGCAGTCGCCGGCCGCCACCTATTACCTGCTCGCAGCGTCGGCAGGGATCCTGCTCATCGTCGGCCTTGCCTCGGTGCTGTCGTCGTCATCGATCGACTCGCTCAAGGCCACAGGCGGCAACCCCTACGCGCTGTTCATCATCCAGCTTGCGGCGTTCACGATCGGCCTGGTCGCGATGGTGCTCGGCTCGCGGCTGCCCGTGGTGGCCTGGAAGCGACTCGCGCCTCCCATCCTGTTCGGCTCGATCGCGCTGCTCATGGTGGTGCTGACGTCAGGCATCTCCTCCGGCGGAAACCGGAACTGGATGAGGGTTGGCCTCGTGACCTTCCAGCCTTCCGAGGTCGCCAAGCTCGGTCTCGCGCTGTACCTGGGCATGGTGCTGTCGACGTTCCGCAAGAAGCTCACCACCTGGAAGCAGATCCTGATCCCTGGCGGCATCATGTCCGGCGTCGTGATCGGCCTGGTGCTCGCCGGCCGCGACATGGGAACCGCGACGGTGCTCGCGATCATCGTGTGCGCCGCGTACTGGATCGCAGGACTTCCCATCCGCTTCTTCGCGATGACCGCCGTGGTGCTCGGCGCGGGCATCGTCATGCTCATCGCCCAGGGAACAACACGCACCGCGCGCATCGCCACATGGCTCAACCCTGAGGGCTGCGACATCAAGGGAGACTGCCAGCAGACCACTCACGGCATCTGGGCGCTCGCCTCGGGCGGCATCTGGGGGCTCGGCCCCGGTATGAGCCGCGAGAAGTGGGGCGGCCTTCCCGTTCCGGACTCTGACTTCATCTTCGCGATCATCGGTGAGGAGTTCGGCCTCATCGGCACCCTGCTGGTCCTCTTTGCCTTCGGCATGATGGCCGTGGCCGTGAACCGCATCGTGCACCGCTCTCGCGACCCCTTCGTGCAGATCGCGGGCGGCGCAATCGGCGCGTGGATCGTGCTCCAGGCGTGCATCAACATCGCCGTGGTCGTTGGCCTGCTGCCCGTCACCGGACTGCCGCTGCCGCTTGTGTCCTCTGGAGGCTCATCGCTCATCGCGTCGATGGCCGCGGTGGGCGTGCTCATGGCCTTCGCGAGATCCGAACCCGGCGCGGCGGAGGCATTCGCCGCGCGGCCGTCCGTGGTGCGCCGCTCGCTCGCGGTCATCTCCAGGGGGCGGCGTGGCTAATGTCGTCCTCGCCGGCGGAGGCAGCGGCGGCCACGTGAACCCGCTGCTCGCGACGGCAGAAGAGCTCATGGCGCGCGGCCACACCGTGACGGCCGTGGGCACCGCCCAAGGCATCGAGACCGAGCTGGTCCCACGTGCTGGCGTCGAGCTGCGCCTCATCGACCGCGTGCCGCTCCCGCGTCGTCCCAACCTCGACGCGCTGCGCTTCCCGGTCGCGTTCCGCCGCGCCACCGCCCAGTCACGCGAGCTTCTCACCACGGCACGGGCCGACGCTGTGGTGGGCTTTGGCGGCTACGTCTCCACCCCTGTATACAGGGCCGCTCGTCAGGCCGGCATTCCGGTGGTGGTGCACGAGGCGAACGCGAAGCCGGGATTCGCGAACAAGTACGGCGCCGAGTTCGCTGCGGCGGTGGCGACGACCTTCCCCGACACCGACCTCCCGCGCGGACACGTCACCGGCCTGCCGATGCGCGGCCAGATCAGCGACCTCGTGACGGCGATGAGCGACCCCGCCACGCGAGACGACCTGGTCGCCAAGGCTCGCGCCGCTCGCGGCTGGGCCGCTGACGCGAAGGTGCTGCTCGCCTTTGGCGGTTCGCTCGGTGCCGCGAGCATCAACGCGGCGGTCGCGGCCGCGGTGCCCACGCTTGTGGCCCGCGGCATCCACGTCATCCACCTCACCGGCATCGGCAAGGACGCTCCCGCGCAAGAGGCGAAGGCCGCGCTGCACGAGGACCACCGTGACGCCTACCAAGTCCTCGAATACGCCCATGACATGGCGGACGCCCTTGCCGCGGCGTCGGCCGTGGTCTGCCGCTCTGGGGCCAACACGGTGAGCGAAGTGACCGCGCTGGGGCTGCCCGCGCTGTATGTGCCGCTGCCCATCGGCAATGGGGAGCAGGCGCTCAATGCGCGCTCCGCGGTCGCCGCCGGGGCCGCGCGACTCATCAGCGACGCGCAGCTCAGCGCGGACCGGATTGTGGCGGAGGCCGAGCATCTGCTCCTTGACGACGAGGCCGCCGCGTTGATGCGCAAGGCCGCAGCAGGAGTGGGCATCCCGGACGGCGCCTCTCGCCTCGCCGACCTCATTGAGGGGGTGCTGCGGTGAGGTGGCACTTCATCGGGGTGGGCGGCTCCGGAATGTCTGCAGTCGCACGACTGGTCGCCGCCAAGGGAGTCGACGTCACGGGCACGGATCGCGGCGAGAGCCTGTATTTCCAGGCACTTCGTGATGCCGGCATGGACGTGCGGGTGGGACACGATGCTTCGCTCGTCGATGGCGCGGATGCCGTGGTGATCTCCACCGCGGTGCGCGAGACGAACGAGGAGCTGGCCCGCGCCCGCGAGCTCGGCATTCGGGTGCTGCACCGCTCGGAGGCGCTCGTGTGGGCGCTCGACGGCCTCGCCCTCGTCGCCGTTGCAGGCTCGCACGGCAAGACGACGACCTCCGCGATGACGGCCTGGGCGCTGCACGGAGCGGGCGTCGACGCGAGCTTCGCCGTGGGCGCGAGAGTCTTTGGCGTGGAGGGAGCGGTGGCCGGCGGGTACGCGGGATCCGCCGGAATCGGCGTGGTTGAGGCCGACGAATCCGACGGCTCCTTCCTTCGCTACCACCCGCGCGTCGGCATCATCACGAGCATCGAGCCCGACCATCTCGACCACTACGGCACCGTCGAGAACCTCCACACGGCCTTCGGGGACTTTGCGCGCTCTTGCGAGATCCTCGTGGCGCACACCGCTGACCCCGTTGTCGCGAGCATCGCCGCCGACGCCGCGGCCGCCGGGGTGCGCGTGATCACCTATGGCACGGGGGAATCCTTCGACGTCGCTGTGGGGCCCGACGCTGTGACCGGCTTTGGCGCGACACACCCCCTTGCCGTGCCGCTGCCTGGTGCGCACAACCGCCTCAACGCCGCGGCAGCGTGGGCAGCCGCGGTGTCGATGGGCACCGATGACGCCCCCGTAGACGCGGCTCGCGCCGCCGAGGCGCTCTCGACCTTTGGGGGCACCGGCAGGCGCTTCCAGTTCCGCGGCGAGGCCGGGGGAGTGCGCGTCATCGATGACTATGCGCATCACCCCACGGAGGTGGCGGCCGTCATCTCCGCCGCTCGCGCCGCCGGAGCCGGGCACCTCGTGGTGCTGTTTCAGCCCGCGCTGTTCACGCGCACGCAGGTGCACGCGAAGAACTTTGCCGCGGCGCTCACCGTAGACGATGCCGACATCGTGCTCGCGCCGGTCCACGGAGACCGCGAGGACCCCATCCCTGGTGTGAACTCCGAGCTCATCGCGGACGCGATCCCCGGTGGGGCGACCGTCGCCGACTCCCTCGAGCACGCGGCGAGCATCGCGGCGCAGCGCGCGAGGCCGGGCACCACGATCCTCACCGTCGGCTCCGGCACCGTGACCAAGGCTCCAGACTGGATTCTCACCGAGTTGGAGCAGCGATGAGCACCCCGCGCCGCCCGGAGCGGCCCACTGTGCCCGCGTGGACTCGCGTCAACGAGGAGCCTCGAGACAAGCCCCGCGCTCAGCGCCCCACCACTCCCAAGGCGAGCACGGCGACCAGGGAGGCACGCGGAAGGGGCCCCAAGCGAGAGGTGACGCGACAGGCCACGCCGCCGCAGCGTCGGGCAGGCGACGCGATCAGTGACGCCGCCAAGGGAACCGCGAACGCGCTGGGAACCGTGCTCGAGCGCGCCAAGACCAAGGTCGTGGACCCAGCCCAGGTGAGGGACGAGCGGGAGCGAGAGCGGCGCTCGGCTCAGCGCAAGCGGCTCGCGATCACGTGGGGACGCAGGCTCGGCTACGTCATCATCGCCGCGGCGCTCGTGTGGGTGGTGCTGCTGTCGCCGGCGTTCGCGCTGGATCCTGAGAAGGTCACGGTGACCGGCTACGGCACCGTGGTTGACCCCACCGAGGTGCGCGAGGTCATTGATGCGCATGAGGGCGGGTCGCTCGCGACGCTGCGCATCGGCCACCTCGCGAGCGAACTGCAGGACATCCCTGGCGTGCGTCAAGCGCATGTGCAGCGCTCGTGGCCAGATGGCCTCACCGTGACTCTCGAGTCGCGGGAACCGGTCGCGGCGGTGCCGGAGCGCTCGGGGGGCTTCGCGTTCGTCGACGACGAGGGCGTGCAGGTGGGCAGAGCCGACTCCAAGCCCAAGGACCTGCCGGTCCTCAATGTTCCAGTCGACACGCCGGACAAGAAGGCGCTCATGGCTGCGCTTACGGTGATCAACGCGATGCCGCCAGAACTCATGGCCCGCATCACTTCTATCAGCGCTCAGACGGCGGATTCGGTCTCGTTCAGCCTCAGCAAGGGACCCAAGGTGGAATGGGGAAGCGCGGAGGACAACGACGTGAAGGCTCAGGTGCTCACGGTGCTGCTGGAGTCCAAGCAGGCGGCAAAGGCGGACGTCATCGACGTTTCCGCCCCCACCTTGCCGATCACGAAGAACGGCTGACGCGCCCTACTTGGGCTTGACCGCCACAACGTTGGATCCTGGCGAGTTGCCCATCTTGTTCACCGCGATCACCTTGAACCAGTATTTCTTGCCCTTGGTGAGCCCGGTGACGGTGGTCGACCTGCCTGTCACGGTCTTGGCGAGGGTGTAGTTCTTGCCGTTGGTCGAGCGATACACCTTGTAGGCGGTCACGGCGGACCCGCCGCTGGAGGAGGGGGCGCTCCAGGACAGCCCGACGGCGCGCGACTTCGCGGTGGCCTTGAGGTAGCGGGGGGCACTGGGCTTGGTGGCTGGCACCGCGGTCACCGTTGCTGAAGCAGGGGAGGAGCCCACGCTGTTCACGGCGATCACGCGGAAGAAGTACTTCTTGCCGTTGGTGAGGCCCGTCACGGTGTACGAGCGCGTCGTGACGGTCTTGACCGTTGTCCACGAGGTGCCGTTGGTTGAGCGTTGCACTCGGTAGCCGGTGATGGCCTTGCCGCCGGTTGCCGAGGGTGCGGACCAGGTCAGCGCGACGGCCTTGGACTTGGCGGTGGCCTTGAGGCTGCGTGGGGCGGTGGGCTTGCTCGCGGGGATCGAGACCGGGGTCGAGACCCGCTGTTCGTCGCGGTACCCGTCCGCGGTCGCCGTGACGCTGACGAACACCTTGAAGCCAGCCTGAGCTGGTGTTGGCGTGAAGGTAGTGCCGGTGGCACCGGAGATCGGCTTGGTAGTGCCCGCAGCGTCGGTCGTCTGGTGCCACTGGTAGTCGAACGTCGCGGTGACTGGCAGCCACCCCGTGAGGTCGACTCCCAGCGGGCTGCCCACCTTGGGCGTGCCTGTGATCACAGGTGTGACGGCGGTCATGTCCAGAGTGCACTCGACGGGCTCCGTGGCAACGGAGGTCAGCTCGGTGGCAAGGAACCGTGGAGTGCGCCAGGTCTGCTTGGCGGTGATGACTTTGCCGCACATCTGGTCCGTTATCGTGAGCGGATTGCCCGTAGTGGACAGCGGCTCGCCGTCGGCGTACCACGTGACCTCGGAGACCGGCTCTGGCGTTAGACCGTGGTAGTCCAGCTGGAGGTCCCAGTACGGATAGCACCGCAGGGATCCCTGTTCGAGCCCCCAGCCACCAGTCATGGGCGACACCCAGAGCTGCTCACCCGGTTCCATCCACGTTGCGGGCGTGCAGGTGTTGGCATAGGGGAAGGTCACGGGCGTGGGGTCGGCGGGGTAGAGGTGGAGTGTGCCCACAAGTGGCGCAGGGGGCTGCACCACCGCCGGCTCAGACTCGACGGTCACCGGCGTCCAGTACTGGCTGCGGGGGTCATCCGGGTGAGGGGTGGCGGTAATCGCCACCGTGGCCGTTGCGCCCTCTGTGTACGGCGGAATCGGCACGTACATGCCGCCCGGCTGGTTCGAGGTGGCGGACCACACCTCTTCGCCGTCGAGCCTCAGGCTGACGTCAAAGATCAGACTGCATGCGCAGATCCATCTGAGAGCCGTCTGGCCGCCAAACGCGTAGTCAAAGATGTCCGGCCGCGGCGCAATGTCCAGGCGTGCATCCCATCCAGACACCACAGCCGCGCCGTTATTCAGCGTGAACTCAAGCGGCCCGGCAACCTGTTGGACGGGGACGGTGCAGGAACCGTCGATGGGCACCGAGCCGGTGTGCACCAGCTCCCATCCATCATCGACGCGACCAATCAACTGGATCCCGACGGACTGCGGGGGATCTCCGGGTCCCCCCAACCACCACGACGCGTTGACCTCCCCGTTGGAGCCGTCGGGAAGTGCGGAGCCGGGGCCCTGGCTGCCATCGACCTTGTAGGCGATGCCATCGCTCGGATGGCCATAGGTGAAGATGATGCGGTAGTCGTCTGCGTCCCTGTCGGGATGAACGTTGCTCAACGTGGTGGTGAAACGGAACGACTCGCCGTAGGGGCCGGCGCCAGGGGCCACCTCGATCACATCGTCGTTCCACACGGGCCACACCTGACAGAACAAGTCCGGGTGCGTCACACCGAGCGTTGCCTGGTAGATGGGGTCCATGGGGTCCGCTGCGTCCGCAGGAGTAGCGACGATTGCGGTGCCCACGAGCGCTGCGCTCAAGGTGGCGACCAGTGTCGCGGCTCCGTAGCGTCGGGTTGCGATCCAGCCCATACGTCCCTCCCAATGTCCATATGCGGCGCCAGTCAGGCTAGCGAGGGAGGATGGGGCTGGTCAGTGTCACGACGGTCTCAACTTGCTGTCAGCACTTTGCCGCGACACGCGCGCATTTGCGCCGATAACGGCGGGCGGCGACGTACCTTCAATGCAGGACAACTTGACATAACTATAAGCCTCAAGTTGAACGTTAAGGTTGAAGGGGAAGGCATCATGGCCGCACCGCAGAACTACATCACCGCCATCAAGGTCGTCGGAGTCGGCGGCGGCGGCGTCAACGCCGTCAACCGCATGATCGACGTCGGCCTCAAGGGCGCGGAGTTCATCGCGATCAACACCGACGCGCAGGCGCTGCTCATGTCTGATGCCGACGTCAAACTCGACATCGGCCGCGAGCTCACTCGCGGCCTGGGCGCCGGCGCCGACCCCGAGGTGGGTCGCAAGGCAGCCGAGGATCACGAGGACGAGATCGCAGAGGCCCTGCGTGGCGCGGACATGGTCTTCGTCACCGCGGGAGAGGGAGGCGGCACCGGCACGGGCGGCGCCCCTGTTGTGGCGCGCATCGCCCGCAACCTCGGCGCACTGACCGTTGGCGTGGTCACCCGCCCCTTCGGTTTCGAGGGCCGACGCCGTGCTGACCAGGCGCAGGCCGGCATCGAGAAGCTTCGCGAAGAGGTCGACACGCTCATCGTCATCCCGAATGACCGCCTGCTGTCGATCGCGGATGCCAAGCTCAGCGTGCTTGGCGCCTTCGCGGCCGCGGACCAGGTGCTCCAGGGCGGTGTGCAGGGCATCACGGACCTCATCACGACGCCCGGCCTCATCAACGTCGACTTCAACGACGTGAAGTCGGTCATGCAGGGGGCGGGAACGGCCCTCATGGGCGTCAGCTCCGCTCGCGGTGAGGACCGCGCGCTCGAGGCCGCAGAGGGCGCCATTGCATCGCCCCTGCTCGAGGCCTCGATCGAGGGCGCTCACGGCGTGCTGCTGTCGATTGCCGGTGGCTCCAACCTGGGTATCAAGGAGGTCGAGAACGCGGCCCGTCTGGTGCGCGAAGCGGCCCACCCCGAGGCGAACATCATCTTCGGAACGGTCATCGACGACTCCCTTGGCGACGAGCTGCGCATCACGGTGATCGCCGCGGGTTTCGACGGCGGTGCTCCCACCACCCGAAAGCACGAGGGCGCCATCGGTGGCTTCGAGAACGCGGTGCCGGCCCCGGCCGCCGAGGAACTCGATCCCGTCAAGGCTCCCGTCGAGGACAGCACCGTTCCCCAGCCCATCGAGGCGGATGCGGACACCGACGCAATCGACATCTCGACGACTCGCGTCACCCACGACTCGCTCGACGTTCCCGAGTTCCTTCGCTAGCAGTGATCGACGCCGGGCTGCCAGTTCGGGCGTTCTTCACCACGCGCGCGGGGGGCGAGTCGAGCGCGCCATACGAGAGCCTCAACGTCGCCACGCACGTCGGCGACGACCCTGCTGTGGTGGCGCGCAATCGCGCCATCGTGAAGCAGGCGGCCGGAGCTCCCGTCACCTTTCTGCACGCGGCTCACGGCATCAAGGTGCATCGGGTCACGCAGCCCGACGCTGAGGTGCCTCCCGCCGACATCCTCGTCACCGATGTCCCCGGCTTGGCACTCGCGGCTATCGCCGCCGACTGCATCCCGCTGCTGCTTCACGATGCCGCAACCGGAGCGGTGGCCGCCGCTCACATCGGCCGCAAGGGCCTGTGGGCGGGAG
>CALALQ010000263.1 GCA_937925595.1 uncultured Demequina sp.
GGAGCCGGTGGCGTAGCCACTTGAACGGAGCCCGGAGGTAGCTACGACCGGAGCGCAGCGGAGGGAGCCGCCGAAGGCTTCACGGCAAAAAACCGGGCCGAAGGCCCTAGCTGGCCGGCGTAGCCGGCTCCGTCAGCGGGCCGTAGGGCCGCAGCGTTGCGCTCGCGCGACGATCATCAACGTTAGGGCCCATAAAGTTAATATCGCCGTCGAAAAACCGCGGAATTATGCGGTTCACGCGATGCGGACAGCTCCCAAGAGACGGGCCAGCATCCGGTCGGTGTCGTCGAGCTCCACGGGCTCGACGGTGGCCGCGGGCTCGACGAAATTACTCGAGCGGAGATCTCCGTCGACGCGCTCAGGGGCGCTCTCCCGCGCGGCTGTGCCCGCGCGCTCGTGCTCGACGATGCGGCGGGCTTCCGCGAAGTCGAGTCGGCCGTCACCGCGGCGCGGGTGCGGGCCGTAGGCGTGCGTCCCGTCCTCGGGGACAAGGGAGAGTTGCCCGCGCGCCGGTCGACGGCTCGCGTCGGGTCGACGAGGTGCGTGCATCCACGTCTCCTCGGCCTTCCACCAGGCCCACACCTCGCGCTCGACGCGGTAGCGAGCTGCGCGGGCGTCGAGACGTCCCGCGATCGCGAACCGCTCGGCCGCGGCGTCGACGGTGCTGCGTGAGCTGCGCACCCATCCGGCCGGCGTCGGCTCGACGATGCCGGCGTAAGCGAGGCGGTCGAGGAGACGTGCTGTGCGGACGAGGCCGGCGCCGATGGTGCGGGCCAGGTCGTCAAGGGTGGCCGGGGTGTGGTCGGTGCGTGCGTAGATGTTCCCGGCGAGGTGTCCCAGCGCGGGGCGGGTTGAGGTGAACAGGTCGTGCGCGGCATCCGTCATGCGGGCGGTGATCGTTGCGAGGAGCTGGGTTCTCTCAGCGGCCCCGGCCCCTGGGGGGCGCGGGTCCGCTTGTGACCGGGCGTGATCCGGGGTGCTGTGGAGAACGTTCCTGGGGTCGATCGTCCATTGAGCGCCGCGCGGTCCCTCGGCCGCGGCGGCGTGGGCGATCCACCCGTCTTCGGCCAGGCGCAGCAGCGCCGTGCGGGCCGTCTCGCGGCCGACGCCGGCCAGGAGGGCCAGGCGGCGGGTGTCGGCCTCCACGGTGCCCCTGAGGGCGTGCAGGGCGATGACGCACAGGACGTCGAGGATGCGGCGATCGGCGGGGCCACCGCCGCGGGTCCAGCGGCCGGCGGCGGTGTCGGCGCGCTCCTGGACGTCGCGCACGTGCGCGGCGATCCTGTCGGCGCGCCGGTCGAACGTGGGATCGTCCCCGATCTGGCGTGAGCTGGTGGCGACGTAGCGCACGGCCTTGTCCCACTGACGCGCGAGGACCGCGGCCTGTTCACGCCGCGGCCGCGGTGTGCGGCCGCGGCGACTCGTGCGCGTGCGGACGTGCTCTAGACCCTCTGCGTCGTCGACGAGGGCGGCGACGTCGGCGTGGTGCCAGCGTGCGGAGGCTGCGCCGATCAGGACGCGCCAGAGCTGCGCGGAGGCGTCGCCCCCGGCGGGCAGCTCGCCCAGCGCTGCGGCGCTGACTGCGGGCAGCTCGCGACGTCGACCGGGCAGATACAGCCGGCGGTGCTGATCGACCGGCAGCGGGCCGCTGGGCCGCTCCTGCTCGGTGTCTGCGGGCTCGGCGTCGTCGACGAGCGCAGCGAGACGGGACACGAGCGCGCGGATAGCCGCTGCGGGCGTCTGGGGGGCCGTCAGGACGGCCAGCGCGCCCGTGAGGGGTGTCGACACGCCTCCGTCGCGGTGCGGCGATCCTGGGGGCCGTACACAGCCGGTGACGGGGTTCGACAGCGGCGAGAGGTCGAGGCTCGGGCATAGGTGCTTCACGAGGCGATTGAGCGTGGCCACGGTGGCCGCGTCGACCGACTCGGCAAGGCCCACCCATACGTGACGACCGCCGGCAGGACCGGACTCGCACACCAGGTAGGGGATACCGGCGTCGACCAGGTGGCCGGTGAGCACGTCGAGGTCGCGCAGCGGCGCGGCGGCGTCGCCGTGGGCGTCGAGGTCGAACGCGAGGAACCGGAACCGCTGATCGGTGCCGGCGAGGTACATCGCCCACGGGCGCTCAGGTGCGCGATCGCGCAGCTCGCGGTCGAGGTAGCGATTCAGGATCGTGCCGTAGGCGTCGGCCACGGCCACGCGCACGCGGGGGCGCGGGCTCAGCTCAACGGTGAGCGCCCAAGAATCGGCGCGCGAATGCTCGATATCACTAGCGTTACGGGCTATGATGGCACCACCTTTCGGGCTCGCTCGATGGGTACAGCGAAGGTCCGGTCCCGAACCGGCTTTTTCTGGAACTGCCTTGATCTACCGGTCGCCAAACTCAGAAGATCAGGCACTTAGCTTCGGCCCCCCGTCTCCTAGAGGCGGGGGGTCTGCTCGTTTATGCGGCTCTCGTCGATGCCTCCTGAGGGAGTTCGAGCGGAGTCTGTGGGCTGACGGGCAGCTCCCAGTTCTCGGGGTAGCCGTTCGGGCCAGGCTTGCCGGCTCGGATTGCGGCTTCGATGAGCGCCCACTGGGGAAGGCCGGTGGCGGCGTGGTAGCCGTCGAGGATCGCCTTCACGTCGGGAGCGATATCGACCTGCACCCCAACGGTGGGGGTGCCACGCGGGCGGCGCACGGCGGAAACGCCGCGCTTGCATCCTCCGGGGCTGGTCATGGGAACCACACTAGGGGCGAGTGTCCTAGTCCTAGGTAATTGCTTCGGCGCGGCGTGTCGGGTCATGCGAGGGTGACGACGCACTCGACGTCGCCCAGCAA
This sequence comes from uncultured Demequina sp., assembly GCA_937925595.1. The sequence goes on from CALALQ010000263.1 coordinate 2,821, forward strand.
CAGCCGTGCACCGATCGGAACGACGGTGGGCTCTCCGGGGGTGAGCCACTGCGGCGGCGTGGTCAGCAGCTCGACGCCGTTGGGGGCGTTCAAGTCGGTGACGACGATCCGTGCGTGCTCGTCGACCTCGATCGCCGCGTGCGTGCGGGAGAGCTGTCGACCGGGACTGACGACGGCGACGGGGTGCTGTCCGTTTTTCGGGATCGGGTCACGCCCGATCACGACACTGCTCGGGGCGGTGATGCTGCGCTGGGTCGTGAACGCGAGGCGCAGCGAGGGTGTCGCGGGGCGGCGCACGCGCGTTGCCTCCACGTCGTCGTCCAGCTCGGGAGCGGGAGCGGGAGCGGCTGCGCGTCGACGGATCGGCGGCGCGACCGGGGCCGGCACGGGCTCGGGAGCGGGTGCCGTCGTCGACACGGGGGCCGGCGCGGGTGCGACCTCGCGGAGGTGCACCACTTCGTCGACGTCGGCGGGCAGCTCCTCGGGAGCGTCGACGGGGACCGGCGGCGCGTCGATCGGCTCACCGTGCGGGGCGACCTCGACGCGCAACGGCTCCTCGATGTGGCACTGGATACACGTTGTCGACGTGACCGGCTGTAGCCGCCGGCAGTGCCGGCAGCGGCCCTCGTCGACGCTGAGGCCGTCCGCGGCCGGGATGATGCCTTCGGCGTCGACGAGCTGCACGTATCCCTCGGGACGCACGGCGAGCTGGTAGCTCGCTGCGGCCTCGGTGACGTCCAGGCGCACGGGGCGGCGGAGCTGCACGGCGTAGGACACGGCGCGGGCGATGAGCCCGGTCCTGAGGGCGGCGACGGACTCGGCCGCGCACGCGCGGCTGGTGCCGTTGACGGTAAGGGTGCCGGTGTTGTCGCCGTGCAGCTCTGCGACCAGGCGGGGCCAGGTCGGTACGCGGGTGAGCCCTGGGACGGGCTGTGTGGCCTTCACAGGCCCTTCGCCACCGCTGCACCGGCAGCGAGCCATGCCCGCTGAGTGGAGGGGCGCAGCGCCCCGTAGTTCAGCACCCCGTCGACCATTGCGGGGTCGTGGGGGATGGTCACCGCGGCGCGGGCCAGGCTCTTGTAGCCGTCCGCGACGTGCGCGAGCTCGGCGGCGGTGGCCTTGGGGTCGGCCTGGCTCACGACGACCACGGCGTCACGGGCCAGCTCTGCCGATCCCTGGTCGCGCTCGGCCAGCGCTTCGAGGAGAAGCGCGCCGGCTTCGGCGTGGTCGTCGCGCGTGGTCGTGGCGACCACGAGCTGATCGGTCTTGTCGATCATGCGCAGCCACATCGGGTCCGATTCGTCGTTGCCGCTGTCGATGAAGATCAGGCGGTAATACTTCGCGGCGACGTCGTGGATCGCGTCGACGTCGCTCGGCTCGACGCGCTGCTCGTGCGCGAGGGCCATTGGCTTGCTGCGCAGCACGTCGAACTTGTCCTTGGTCTGGTGGTGCACGTAGTGATTCAGGTCGGCCGACTGCGCACCCGTACTGAGGAGACGGGGCACCTGGGGCAGAAGATCGAGAAGGGTCGCCTCGTGCTTGCCCTGCTCGGTGCGCCAGCCCAGCGTGCCGCGGGTCTGGTTGTTGTCCCACGTCAGCACGCCCGATCCGCCGTATCGAGCGAACACGGCGGCGAGGAGAACGGTGGTCGGGGTCTTGCCGGCCCCGCCCTTGCCGTTCACCACGGCGATCGTGCGCGGCCCGGGCCAGTGCTGGGACACGGCGAGGACGTCGGCACGCTCGGCGCGCTCGGCTTCGCTGGGGCTCATGCGGATGCCGAAGCGGGTCAGCGACCCGCGCCACCCCTGCGTTGCCGGCTCCTCGGTGTTCTCCTGCGTGAGGAACGACTGACGCGCCTCGCGTCGAGTCGGCTCGGCGGGAGCAACGGGAGCGGCGGGAGCGGCGGCGACCGGCTCGGCCGCGGGCACGCTGGCGATCGGCGGGACCGCTGCGGGCTTGCTCGTCCACGCGCTGCTGTCAGCGGGGAGGCCGGATGCCGCGGCGGGTGCCGGGATCGGCGCAGAGGGGATCACGGTGTCTTCGTCCACGGCGGGGTCGTCCTCGAGAATCGGTGCCGGTCGCGCCGGCTGCGTGGCGTCCTCGTCCACGCTCCCGTCGGCGTGGACGATGAGCGGCCACTGACCGTCCGGGCCGAACGTCTGCACGCGCACGGGACGCCCGAGCTGCGCGGCGGTCTGAGCGATGAGGGCCACCACCTCGGCGCGGGCTGAGGGCAGGTCGGCGGCTGCAATGTCGTGCGGCGTGCCGCTGATGAACACCTTCGCGGTGCCGTCTGCAGAAAGGTGCGCGTCGATCTTGGGGAACGCGTTGGGGGCTACGTCGATGCTGGTCATGGTCGTCTCCTAGTTCACTGTCCGAGCTGGATGCCGACCGCGGCCATGTACGGCTCGGGGTCGACGTTCTCGCCGTTCACCATCACCTCGAAGTGGAGGTGGCAACCGGTCGATCCGCCACTGCTACCGACGCGAGCGATCTGCTGGCCGGCCTTCACCTTGTCTCCGACGTTGACGAGCATCCCGGAGTCGTACATGTGCAGGTAGCGGGTGGTGACGCCGCCGCCGTGGTCGATCGCGATCACGCCGTTTCCGCCGCCGTCGAAGCCGCGGAAGGTCACGGTGCCGTCCTGAGCGGCCCAGATAGGGCCGTCGCATCCGCCGCCGGCCAGGTCGGTGCCGGCGTGCAGTCGCACGTCGCCCGTGATCGGGTGCACGCGGAAACCGTAGGGGCTCGTGATCGGTCCAGCACCCGGGGACGCCCATCCCTGCGCGTTGACGCCGCCAGGCACCATCGGGTCGCACTTGCCGCCGCTGGCGCTGCCGTCGCCGGGGTTGAGGCCCGTCTTCACGCCGGTCAGACCCTCGACGATCTGCACTGCGCCGTCCCAGAATCGCTCGTAGTGGTACGGGTCGGCGTTGATCTGCGTGCGGTGCGCGACGATGGTCGGTTCCAGCGATTCCCGGTCGGGAACCTTCTGGATCATCGCCTGGAAGAACTTCGTCGACGAGATGTAGGGGTTCAACCGCTCCTCGCGGGTGCCCCATCCGTCCTGCTGCTGGAACAGGCCGATCGACGTCGTGCGGGTGCCGTCCGGGTTGGTGACGCCGCCGGTTTCCCAGTCGCCATAGTCGATGTTGCGGAGGCTGGACTCACCCATCGCCGTCATGACGCCGATGGTCTGGTCCCGAACGTTCAGGCCAAGGTCTTTGCCGGCCTGGATCACGTTCGCAGCGTTCACAAGCTGCTCGTGGCCGTAGCCCGCAATCTCGGTCTGGGGAACCGAGTTCGGGTCGATCGAGACGCTCGAATTCGGACCCGCCGCACCGGCGGGCTCGCAGTTGTCGCCCCCGACGACGACGAAACCGAGCAACAGGCCGATGACCAGGATCGGCACCGCTGCGATCGCGTAGGCCCCGCCCCCCTTAGGCCCGGCCACGCTAGTTCACACCCTCAGGGACGATGAAGCGGCTTGCCAACCACGGGCTGTCAGCGTCCGCACGGCTGAGGATCACGCTGTAGGTGCCGGCGTTGGTCGGGACGTCGACGTAAGCGACGTAGGCGCTCGTCTCGTCGGTGATCGTGCCGGGGCCGGTGACGCTCGACGCGACGATGCGCGAGGGGTCCATGTAGGCGTAGTCGGCGGTGGCCTTCTGATCGAGGAGAGGTTGCAGCTGCGCCCACCATGCGTCGAATCCAAGATCGGGGCGGGCGTATGCGCGCATCACGGCATCCGCCGCGGCGATCGCGCTCTGGCGCGACTCGTCATCCCAGACGGGCACGGGCCGCGGCCCGTGCGTCTCTCCTGAGTCCTCGTCGACCGCTCCCCGCGGAGCCGGGGTCATGGTGGAGGCGTCGGGGAAGATCGGGCCAGACGTGCTCCCGCTGGGAGTCGGCGCGGGCGCGGGGGTGCTGGCGGTCCCCGTGCATCCGGCGAGCACGACGGCAGCGGCGGTGACGACGATGACGGTCCCGATCTTCCTCACGGTCACTCTCCTTCGACGATGGTCGGCTTGACGACGATCACAGGCCCCGTGGGCGTGTGCTTGTTCGCCCCAGCGCGGAGCACGTTTTTCAGCTCGTCAGTGATGATGAGCCAGTTCGTGCCGAGCTTGTATCCGGGGATCAGGCCGTCTTTGAGCCAGGTGTAGACGCTCTTCTGGGATACGCCGAGACGCTGCGCTACCTCGGTCGGACCGATTGTCGGAGGGCTCTGCTGAAATAGACGGTCGATCGCGTCGGCGTCGTCTGTCACGGTGAGTCCTCCTGACGGCTGCATGGCCCAATATTACCAATCTGGCTAGGTTTGTACATGGTTGGGAACATTCGGGTGTGCCCTTCCTAGGTTGGGGGGTAAGGGAGTAGGGTTACCGTGTAACGGCAAATCTCACTGTACCTAGGGGGGCAAGATGAGCGACCCGCAGAATCCGTGGCTGTCGCGTCCGACCACGCCGCCGCCTGACACGGACGTACCGATCGCGGTCGTCCCGTCGACGTTCGGACCTGTGGCACCACAGCGGGGCGTACCCGCACCCGATCAGGTCGACCAGCTCCCGATCGCTGACCAGCGGGCGACGCCCGCGGTGTGGTGGCTCGGGGCGCATGGCGGCTCGGGTGAGTCGACGCTGGCAGCTCTCGCGCCGGGATGGTCAGCCGCCGCCGGCCACGCTTGGCCGCGCAGCTCGAACGGCGAGCCGACACCTGTCGTCATCGTCGCGCGGTCGAACGCCTCGGGCCTCCGCGCTGCACAGAACGCGCTCCGTCAGTGGGGTGCAGGGCTGACGCCCTCCAACGTCCTCGGGCTCGTCGTCATGGCTGACGCGCCCGGTCGCATGCCTCGCGCCCTGCGCGACCTCCTCGCCGTTGTCGGCGGCGGTGGCCCTCGCACCTGGACGGTGCCGTGGGTCGACGCTTGGCGACTCGACGAACCCACCGCTTCACCCATCCCGCGCGAAGTCCAGCGAGTCATCGACGAGCTGAGCGCAATCCCCGGAATCGGTGCCGCCGGCACCACCAACTGAAAGGCAAGTCATGTCCGCGATCGAAGTGCTTCACTCCGTGAACGAGACGGCCAACGTGCTGGCCGGCGTCATCCCGAACCCCCCGCCCCAGCAGCCGCCGGGGACCGAAGGGGTGACCACGATCCTGTCGTGGCTGAAGTGGATCGGGTACGTCGTCGTCGGCGGCGCGATCATCGTCGGCGGAATCCTCATCGCCGTCAGCTTCCGCCGCGGTGAGGGTCACGACGCGCTCCCCAAGATCATCTGGCCTATGGCCGGCGCGATCGTCATCGGCGGTGGTGCCGCGCTGATCGGCATCCTCGCCGGAGCCTGAGAAAGGAGCCGTCATGGCTGAGGACGACGACACCCAGCAGAGTCCATTCGCCCGCCCCGGCTTCATCGTCGGGGCGGTCGTGGTGGCCGCGCTGCTCATCACCGCCGTCTTCCTGACGGTTCTCAACCTGAACCGCGGGAACGACGCCGCGCCCCCTGAGGGCAACCCGTCGTCCAGCTCCTCCGCTAGCGCCGCCCCGACCCCGAGTGAATCGGCGGTCGCGGGCGGCGCTAGCGCGTGTGGGCTCGACGGTGTGGAGCTGTCCGGACGGGTGACGACACCGCCGACCGCGGAATGGGCGTACGTGCGTACGGTGGCCTACCCCACGTCGAAGACGTATGGCCCCGCAGCGACCACCTCAGAGGGCGTCCCGACGTGCTTCCAGCACTCGCCTACGGGCGCGCTGTTCGCGGCGGCGACCGCCCTCGCGGTTCCGGCTGACCCGACCCTGGCGCGCGCCTGGATCGAGACGGCGCTGAGTTCGGGGACGTATCGAGACAAGCTGCTCGCGGAGGCCAACACGGGGTCGGAAACCTCGGGCGTCCGGTTGCAGCTCGTGGGCTTCAAGGTGCTGTCCTACGACGGTAAGACCGCCAGCATCGACCTCGCGGTGCGGGGCTCGACAGAGGGTCAGACCGTGACCGGATCGGCCGTCTACGCCCTGGTGTGGGAGGACGGCGACTGGAAGATCGACGCGAACAACCCCGCGCCGTTCGACTTTGCTTCGATCCCCGACACCTCGGGATACATCGCGTGGGGAGCCTGATATGGCTTGCAACATTCTCACCCCGTCTGAGTGCATTGGCGACATAGTCGAGGGAGCTGTAGGCGACGCAATCGAGAACCTCGCGAATGCGGTACTCGAAGCGTTCGGGAAGGCGGTTGGATCGCTCGGCACCCTGTGGGTGAACGTCGGCACGCCGAACCTGACTGGTACGGGTGGCGGTTCGTCGATCGCAGCGGGAACGACCGCGCCCAACTCGGACGGCATCATTACGGTGCTCGGCTGGGTGACATGGATCGCGATTGTGATCGCGGGTATCTCGATCATCCTGCTCGGTGCGCTCATCGCCACCCGTATGCGCAACGGTGAGGGCTTCCAAGCCGCCGGCCGGCTCGGCATCGTGCTCGGTGCCGTGTTCCTGATGAGCGGAGCGACCGCGCTCGTGTCGGGGCTGCTGCCGCGCGGCCCTCAGGGTGCCGGCGGCGCGGTGCTGTTCTTGCAGTCGTCGCTCTGGTGGTACATGGGAGCGGCGGCGGTCGTGTCGGTCATCATCGGCGGCGTCCGCATGGCGTGGGAGCAACGCGCCGAACCGGGCAAGGAAACGGTGAAGAGTCTCCTGACCCTCATCGTCGTTGCCGGTGCCGGCGTAACGATCGTCGGCCTTCTCATTTCGGCCTTCGACTCGTTCTCGGTGTGGATTCTCAACGGCGCGCTGAGCTGCGACGTGGGAGCCGACTCGGCGTGCTTCGGTGAGAACATCGCGACGCTGCTCGCGCTGACGACGAACCCGAACACGGGTGGGCTCGGGGCAATGCTCATCATCATTCTCGGCATCATCGCGATCCTCGCGACAGCTGCTCAGATCGTGCTGATGATCGCCCGCGGCGGAATGCTCGTGATCTTGACGGGCATCCTGCCGCTGTCCGCTTCGGCCACCAACACCGAAATGGGCAAGAACTGGTTCAAGAAGAACGTGGGCTGGCTCGTCGCCTTCATCCTCTACAAGCCCGCCGCGGCAATCGTCTACGCCGCTGCCTTCCAGCTCGTCGGAACGAACGTTTTCCAGGACGACGGGACGGGCTTCATCGCCGTGCTCACGGGCCTCATTCTGATGGTGCTCGCGTTGTTCGCGATGCCCGCTCTGATGCGGTTCGTGACGCCTCTCGTCAGCTCCTTGTCGGCGGGTGCCGGCGGGGCGCTGGGAGCTGCGGCGATCATGGCGCTGCCCTCGGGTGCTGCTGCGGCTGGTCGCCTCGCGACCGGCTCGGGCGGCGGCTCCTCGGCGGGCGGCGGTCCCGGCGCGACCGGCGGTCAGGGCTCGACCGGAGCTGCTGGGCCTTCGGGCTCGAACGGCGGCGGCGGGTCGGCCCCTCAGGCCGCACAAGCGTCTAGCGCAGCCGGTGGCGGCGGTGGCGGTACGACGGGGGCTGCGGCGTCCTCGGGTGCCGCTGGCGGCGGCACGGGCGCTGCTGCGGCGTCTGCGGGTGGTGGAGCTGCCGGCGGTGCTGCCGCGGGCGGCGCTGCTGCCGGTGGTGGCGCAGCGGGCGGAGCTGCTGCCGGCGCTGCCGGTGGCCCTGTCGGCATGGCCGCGGGCGTCGCGATCGGCGCAGCGGCTCAGGGTGTGCAAGCGGCCACGGGGGCCGCGAAGAACGTAGGCAACCAAGCAACGGGTGAAGGGAGCGGGAGCTGATGGCAACCGTAGAGACAAGCCGTAAGGGCGTCCGCACTTACGGGAACTGGCGTCAGCCGACGTCGCCGGGGCTCCTCGGCCTCGGCACGGTCGGCACGGGCCTGATGTTCGTTGCGCTGCTGATCGTCATCGTCGTGCTGATGACGACGAACATCCTCAACGCCGTCATCACCGCCGCGGTCTTCGGCGGGATGATCCTGCTCCTGACGATCCGCGACGGCGACGGTCGTAGCGTGCTCTCGCGCGCGGCGAACCGTGCGGCGTGGTCGTCGACGAAGCGGCGCAAGGCGAACGTGTACCGTTCCGGCCCCCTCGGGCGTTCGGAGTGGGGCACGAACCAGCTCCCCGGCCTCGCAGCTCAGTCCCGGCTCTCCGAGCACGAGGACTCCTACGCCCGCCCGTTCGCGATGATCTACAACCCCCACGCGAAGACGTATTCGATCGTGATCGGCACCGAGCCTGACGGCGCAGCCCTGGTCGACCAGGAACAGGTCGACCTCTGGGTGGCCGACTGGGGTCACTGGCTGCGCAACCTGGCGGATGAGCCGGGGATGGAGGCCGCTCAGGTGACGATCGAGACGGCTCCCGACTCGGGTCGCCGGCTGCGCCGCGAGGTGGAGACGAACACCGACCCGGAGGCACCGGACTTCGCGAAAGCAATGCTCGGTGAGGTCGTGATGAACTACCCCGCCGGCTCGTCGACGGTGAAGGCGTACGTCGCGCTGACGTTCGCCGCGGCACCGCGCAAGGGTGCCAAGCCCCGCACCCCGGAGGACATGGGGCGCGAGCTGGCCGCTCGCCTTCCCGGCCTCACCGCGACGCTGCAAGCGACCGGCGCGGGAGCGGCGCACCCGCTGACGGCTCAGGAGCTGTGCGAGACGATCCTCGTCGCGTACGACCCGGCCGCGGCGACGCTGATCGACGACGCCCACGCCAACGGCGAGGTGCCCGATCTGAACTGGGCCGACGTCGGCCCCACGGCTGCTCAGGCCAACTGGGACAGCTACCGGCACGACTCGGCAACGTCCGTCACCTGGCAGATGACACAGGCCCCTCGCGGCCTGGTGCAGTCGGGCGTGCTGGCGCGTCTGCTGGCTCCGCACCGCGACATTGCGCGCAAGCGCGTGACGCTGCTCTACAAGCCGATCGACCCCGCCCGCGCGGCGGCGCTCGTGCAGGCTGACGTGCGAGCTGCGGAGTTCAAGGCCACGTCCAGCCGCAAGCCGGCGGCGCGCGACTCGCTCGCGCTGCGCTCGGCTCAGGCCACGGAGTCGGAGGAGGCATCGGGCGCGGGCCTCGTGAACTTCGGCATCCTCGTGACCGCGACCGTCATCGACCCGAGCAAGGAGGCCGACGCTCGCGCGGCGGTCGACAACCTCGGGGCAACGGCTCGCCTTCGGCTTCGGCCGGTGTACGGATCACAGGACAGCGCGTTTGCCGCGGCGCTGCCCCTCGGGCTCGTGCTGACCAAACACGTCTCTGTCCCCGCGGCGCTGAGGGAGCGTGTCTGATGAGCCCTGATCTGATTGCGCTGCTCGCCCTGGGCGGGCTGATCCTGCTCGTCGTGGTGGGTGCGCTGATCTTCGTCCGCACCGGACGCAAGAACACCGAATCGGGCGCTTCGGCGTCCGGTGGGTCGCTCACCGCTCGCGGGTGGAGCGGCCCCGGCGGCGGCATGTCGACGTACCTGCAACCCGTCCCGGAGTGGCGCGGTACGACGGTGCAGACCTGCGGCCTGTGGCCGTACGCGATCGGCGCCGGTACGCCGATGGTGGGCGTCCCGCTGGGCCGTCACATTCACACGGGCGCGACGCTCTGCGCCGACCCGATTTCGTGGTTCCAGCGGGCGAAGCTCATCAGCAACCCGTCGCTGTTCGTCCTCGGCAAGCCGGGACTCGGCAAGTCGACGGCGGTCGCTCGCATGGCGACCGGGCTCGCCGGCTACGGCGTGCAGCCGCTCGTGCTGGGCGATCTGCGACCCGACTACGTGGAGGTCATCCGCGCGCTCGGCGGTCAGGTCATCACCCTCGGCCGCGGGCGCGGATACCTCAACGTGCTCGACCCCGGCGAGGCCAAGGAGGCCGCTCAGCGGCTCATCGACGCGGGCTTTCAGAAGGAGGCGAACGAGGTACTGGAAGACGCCCACGGTCGCCGCCTGGCGATGGTGTCGTCCCTGCTGACGATCCAGCGGAAGGCGCAGCCCTCCGACGTCGAGGAGTCGATCATCGACCAGGCCCTCCGCGTGCTCGACCGCAAGATGGAGGGCATTCCGGTGCTCGGTGATCTGCTGCGCGTCGTGCAGGAAGGCCCGGAGGAGCTGCGACAGGTGGCCGTCGACCGCGGCGACTTCGTGAAGTACCAGGAGATTACGCGCGGCCTCGAAGCGTCGTTGCTCGCCCTGGCGAACGGCTCGGGTCGCCTCGGTGGTGTGTTCTCACACCACACGACGAACCCAATGGCGCTCGACCGCCCGGTGGTCTACGACATTTCCGCGATCGGTGAGGCTGAGGGCGATCTGCGAGCGGCGACGCTGCTCGCGTGCTGGTCGAACGGCTTCGCGACGGTGAACATCGCGAACGTCCTCGCGGACGCCAAGCTGGAACCGCGCCGGCACTACTTCGTCATCATGGACGAGCTGTGGCGAGCCCTGCGCGCCGGTAACGGCATCGTCGACCGCGTGGACTTCCTCACCCGACTCAACCGACAGGTGGGCGTCGGCACGGCCATGATTTCGCACACTATGGCCGACCTGAGCGCCCTCCCGGAGGAGGACCGCTTGAAGGCAAAGGGCTTCGTCGAGCGCGCCGGCATGGTCATGTGCGGCGGTCTGCCGTACACCGAAATGCCGGAGCTCACGACGGTCATCCCGTTCTCTGAGGCCGAGCAAGAGCTACTGACCGGGTGGCAAGACCCGCCCGCGTGGGATGCCGCCACGGGCCGCGAGGTCGACCCTCCCGGGCGAGGGAAGTTCCTCGTGAAGGTCGGCACCCGACCGGGCATCCCGGTACAGGTGCAGCTCACGGAGGCTGAGCGCTCCATCCGCGACACGAACCAGCGGTGGTACGAACAGTCCCGCACCTCGCGCCGTGCGCTGCGCGTCGTCGAGGAGCTGGTGGAGGAGCACGAGGAACGCGAGAAGGAGACGGTCTGATGAGCACCCCCAACAACCGCCGCCGCGATCCAGGCGGCTTCGGAGCCGAGACGCTGATGCTGCTCGTGCTCATCGTCGTGGTCGTTGGGGGGCTCATCCTCACCAACGTTGCGGTGCGCCTCGGTGCGCAGCTCGACGGCACCGCGGCCGAGCTGCCGTCCGACCCGTTCGCGCTCACGCTCGGACTCATCCTCGGGCGCGTGGCGTGGCCGGCATCCGCGACGTGGATCATCGCCGTCTTCGGCGCTGTCCTGCTCGCCCTGGCGGTCTTCGCGATCGTCGGCATTGTCCGCTACCGGAAGGGTCGGACCCGCGTCGACCGCGCCAGCTCGTACATGGGCCGCGGCAAGGACGTCGCCGGCCTGAGTCGACAGAACGCCGTGCAGTCGGCCGAGCGTCTCGGTGTCAAGGGCGTCGACGGCAAGCCGGTGTTGGGCGTGCCGATCGGTAAGACGGTCGGCGGGATGCCGCTGTGGGGCACGTGGGAGGACATGCACATCGACATCTGGGGGCCGCGTACCGGTAAGACCACCTCCCGCGCGGTGCCGGCGATCCTCGACGCCCCCGGCGGCGTGCTCGTCACCTCGAACAAGCGCGACGTGGTGGATGCCACCCGCGACGTCCGCGAGGAGGCCGGCCCGGTCTGGGTGTTCGATCCTCAGGGAATCGCGCTCGAGAATCCGTCGTGGTGGTGGAACCCGCTCAGCTACGTCACCGACGAGGTGAAAGCGGCCAAGCTGGCCGATCACTTCGCGTCGGGCTCACGCGACCCCGGAGCCAAGACGGATGCCTACTTCGACCCGGCGGGGCAGGATCTCCTTGCGGGGCTCCTGCTCGCCGCGGCGCTCGATGGTCGACCGATCACCGACGTCTACGCCTGGCTGACGCGCCCCACGGAAGACGAGCCGGTGTCGATCCTGAATCGGCACGGCTACCGGCTCACCGCCGACCAGGTGCGCGGTGTCATCACCGCCCCGGAGAAGCAGCGCGGCGGTATCTACGGCACGGCGCAGCAAATGGCGTCGTGCCTCACGAACCGTCAGGTGGCGTCGTGGGTAAACCCCCTGACGCAGACCGACCTTCGCCCTCAGTTCGACCCCGCCGCGTTCGTGCGTGGCGGCGGCACGCTCTACTCGCTGTCCAAGGAGGGCCGCGGCACCGCCGGCCCGCTCGTGACGGCGCTGACGGTGGCCGTCGTCGAGGCCGCGGAAGAAATCGCCGCGGCATCCCCCGGGGGCCGTCTCGCGGTGCCCCTGCTCGGGGTGCTCGACGAGGCGGCGAACGTATGCCGGTGGCGTGAGCTGCCGAACCTCTACAGCCACTACGGCTCGCGCGGAATCGTCCTGATGACCATTCTGCAGTCGTGGTCACAGGGCATCGACGTGTGGGGCGAGTCGGGCATGCGCAAGCTGTGGTCGGCCTCCAACGTCAAGGTCTACGGCGGCGGTGTGGCCGAAGAAACCTTCCTCGAATCGCTCTCCAAGCTAATCGGTGACTACGACCGTCAGGCGTCCTCGGTGTCCTCGGGGCGCGGCGGTCGCAGCGTGAACCAGCAGCTCCACCGTGAGCGCATCCTGGACGTCGCGGACCTGTCCGCGATGCCGAAAGGACGCGCCGTGGTGCTGTCCTCGGGGAACCGCCCGACGCTGATCCGCACGCAGCCGTGGATGACCGGGCCGCACGCCGAGAAGGTCAAGGCGTCGATCGCCGCGCACGACCCGGCGGCGCAGCGGACGATCAACGAGGCTCAGGAGTCCGTGCGAGCTGTCGCACGCGCGGAGAACGAACGAGAGGCCGTCTGATGAGCGACAACTGGGGCGACGACGGGATCGAGGCTGAGCCGTTCGACGTCGACGAGGAGCTGACCGCCGAGCGCGAGGAGCGGGAGCCCGGACGCATGTTCGGGCTCGACGTCGCGGAAGTCGTCGACAGCATGGCGCGGCCGGCGATCGCGCGGACCCTGCAAAAGGCCGTCCGCGACGTCGTAAACGAGGTCGTCGACGCGGAGGTGGCCGAACAGCTCGACCCGTCCGTGATCGAGGAGCTGCAAGCCCAAGCGGCCACCGCCGCGCGTCGATCGGTCGGCGCCGCTCTCGACGAGCTGGACGACGAGCCGGCCGACGAGGAGCCCGAGCTGTACTTCGGTTCGGTCGACGAGTTCGTGCGCGGTTTCCTGCTCCCCAACTACAAGCGCCGCGTCGACGGTCAGCGCGTCATGTGGGCCGCGGAGTGGTGGAAGTACGCCGAAGCGGTCGCGCGTCTCGACGCGCTCTGGCGCGCCTGGGAGCACCTGCGCCAGGACGCCCAGACGGGCATGTCGGTGTGGTTCCGCGACCACGCCGAGCACCACATGTCGATCCTGCTCAGCACGGATGGTCCCTTCGCCGCGGCAGGCGAGGGAAAGGACCGCGAGAACACGAACGAGAAGGGCGAGCCGCTGCCGTACGCGCCGCCGCCTGAGGGTCTGTTCCCTGACGTGCGGGAGGCTGTCTGAGACGCCCTGAGCGGCAAAGAGAGAGGGACCGGGCCAACTAGGCCCGGTCCCTCTCTCGTGCGCTCAGACGGGCGCTCAGCGACCCAGCTCGGAACGCTGCACGCGCGCCGCGGCCGACCGTGCCGGCTTCGCCTTCGCCGCGGTCGCGGGTGCGCCCTTGACGGCCTCGGTGGCCGGCTTGGCGTTGCCGACGTCGGCGTGCATCTTCGCGGCCACGGCCTCCCGGTCGATGCCCTTCGCTTCGAGCTGGTTCGCGTCGTTCTCACGTCGCTCTGCGGAGTCGTACTTGGGGCCGGCCTCGGCACGCGCGGACTCGGCCGCGCGCTCGTGCGACTGTGCCTCCTCGCGTGCCTGGGTGCGTTCCTCGGAGCCCTCAGGGGCGTTCTCGGCGCGCTGGTCCGCGGCCTCGGCCTGACGGTCGGCGCGGTCGGCTTCGCGCATCAGTAGCGCCGCCTCTGCCTCCTCGCCGGTGCCGCGCTGGCGTTCCGTCTCGGACTGCCGGCGCAACAGCTCGGCGTCGACGGCTGCTTGCACCGCCTGGGGGTCGCCGCCGGCCTGGTCGACGTCGACGCCGTAGCGGGTGCGCAGCTCGTCGCGCATGCGTCCCTCGGCGCGCACGGCCTCGGGGTCTTCGTTGCCCCACGCGCGCGCCGTGGCGAGCGTCGTGCCGATCTGCTCGGGGGTCGCGCGCTCCCACCAGTCGTTCCGGTAGACGCCGCTGAGCTCAACGCGCGCGGACTGCCGTTCGGCGTTCATCCGAGACGTCAGCTCGCGTGCTTCCTGCTGGCTCGCCGCCTGTGCGCGTCGAGCTGCCTCCTCGCGCTGTCGGGCGATGATTTCGCCCACGCGGCCGGCGGCGGTCACCGCGACGCGGAGCTGCCCCTCGAACGCTTCGGAAATGCCGTCGCTCTCATCGGCCATGACGTGCTCCTCTCATCGTTCCGGGCCTCGGTCGGGCCGCGGGGTTGTGGTCGTGCGGGGTCGGGTCGGTTCGATCGTCGACGGGAGCGGCGAGGTCGTTCCCTTGCGACGGTTCTCCTCGGCCCGGTTCATCTTTTCCAGCGCCTCGCGCGTGGCCTCGTCGATGGTCGCGGACATGTCGATGCGGCGCGGTTCGGTCTTCGTGGCAGTGGCCGCGGTGGCCGTCGTCGACGTCGCCGGCAGGGCGGCGCGGACCCGCACGAGACGGGCGCGAATGTCGGTAGCGATCGCTTCCGCGTGGCGTGCTTGCTGCGCGGCCTTGGCGGCGTCGTACACCGCTTGGGTGAGGTTCATGAGCTGGCGCAGCATGGCGGCTTGCGCGGCGGTTCCCTGCCCGCCTCGGACGGCGCTGGCGAGGAGCATCGCCGCACCGCTGGCCGACACCCGCCCCGCCTTCTGGGGCTTCGTGTGGCCGCGGTAGGTCTGCGCCGATTTCGCCAGCTCGTCGGATGCCGCGGCGAGGTCGCCGGGTACGTCCTCGACGGCGTTGGACCACGCCGCGAATGCCCCCGACGTCTGCCGCGCGACACGCGCCCATGTGTCGCGGTCGTCGAGCGGGACGGAGCGCAGCGTCTCGCGCAGCTCGCCCAGCTCGGCGGTGTACCGATCCCACAGCTCGGGGTCGGGTTCGGCCGTCTCGCGTCCCGGTGAGACGGGTCGCTGGTTGCGCTTGGCTGCGTTCCACTCGGCCGCGGCATCCGTCGCGCCGGTCGGGCTGTCGGGCCACTCGGCGCGCAATCGCGGCAGGGTGAGGTCGCGGCCCATGTGACCGCCGCCGTACCAAATGGGACGCTCCCCCGGTGCGGGCTTCGCGGCCACCGAGTAGCCGGTGATGACGTCCGTCTGACCGTCCGCGAAGCGGGGTCGGACGACGACACCAGAGCGGCGCAGTCGACGCACGAACTCGGCTTCGTTCTCGCTCGCGCTCGCGCACGCGCGGACCTTGCGGGCAAGGTCGTTGCGGGGTGCGTTGAGACGAATCTCGGCCGTGATGCGTGTCTGTCGTTCGCGCGGGTCAAGCTGGTGCCAGGGGGTGACGTCGCCGCCGATCTGCGCGGCGTGAGCTTCGTACTTCCGCTGTGCGAACAGTGCCGACCGCTCCTCGACCTTGGCCTGTTCGGCGGGGCTGTAGCCGCGCGTCGCGCGCTCGCCCTTGGTCGACTCCAACAGCTCTAGGCCGTGCTTCACTTCGAGCGCTCGCGCGGCGTTCTGTGCGCGCACGTAGTCGAGGTGGGTGGATGCCTTCGTGCCGTCCTCGCGGACGAGGTTCACGGCGATGTGCACGTGGTCGTTACCGGACTTCGACAGGCCGTGACGGACAGCCACCCAACGGCACGGTGCCTTCGTGCCGTCGTTGTCGTCGAAGCCCATCGCGGCCACAAAGTCAGTCGCGATCGCGTTCCATTCGGCGTCGGTCTTGATGCCCTCCTCGGCCCGCAGCGAGAGAGAGGCGTGCCAGACGTGCCCGCCCTTGACGTCGACCCCGAGCTGCTTGTGCGGGCGGTCGAGGTGACGCGCGATCGCTAGGCCGCTGTCGCGGCTCAACTCGGCGTCGTCGTACCAGGCCATGAGCGCATCGTCACCCGCGACAAGGTGCGGCTCGGTGTGCTCGTTGTGGCGACCGCCGCCAACGAGATACGTCACGAGGCCCGACATGCGATCGCCCCGCGTGATGTTCGGCATCACGTCAAGCTCAGCTCGTCGGAAACCTCGTCGATCCGCATCGCGGTCTTGCGCACGGCGGCGAGCGTCGAGAACAGTTCAGGGTGCGTTTCGCGCGTGGCGTTCGTGGCCTTCGCCATCTGGTTGACGTTGTTCGAGATAGCCGCGAGGAGTCGGTGCAGCTCGTACAGCTTCGTGATGGTCGAGCGCCGATCCGTGATCGTCTCGCCCGACTCCATCGCAAGGCCGCTCTCCACGAGGTAACGCGGCACGGTCATTCCGGCGGCGAGCGAGAGGCGCTGCAATGCGCCCTCCTCCTCGACGCTCGTCCGCACGTTGTGACGGCCCGGACGACCGCCCTCGATACGACGTCGCCGGCCCGTGCCGCGCTGACGCTCGTTCGTCGACTCGTCAGACATGGCAACCCCTCTCCTCGGCCCAGCGCAGCGACCCCGCCCCCGCGGGGACCGCACACCTCTAGTGTGCCGCACCTCTCGACGCCTGTCGAGGGGTCAAGTGGGATCAGGGCACCTGATCCTTTAGCTTGCTCCGTCCGGGACTCGAATCGAGGTCGCTCACGGCGACAGCCGGGAGTGGTCGCGGCTCCGCCGCGACGGTCCTGCTGCAAGCGCGAGGAACCTCGCGCGGACGGCGCTGCATCCGTAGGCTGGGCGCATGGCTAAAGAACTCTCCCCGGAAGAAGCAGTGGAGCGCGCACAGCGCGCGATGGATAACCGTCTGACGTCGGTTCGCGAGCTGGCACAGTCGCGCCAGAACGTCGCGAACGTGCGCGCCGAATCGGCGGCTCGTCTCGCTGAGGTCGAGCGCGAGGAGCGCGAGAAGGTCGACGCCGCGGAGCGTGACGACGCACGCGCCTACAGCGCCGCGATCGACGCCGGTTGGACGCCCGCCGAGCTGCGCAAGATCGGCTTCGCGGAGGCGGGCAAGAAGCGCGCACCGCGACAGCGCAATGCGCGTAAGTCGTCATCGGGTGAGGCCGCGGCGACGCCGCCGGCCGACGCCGCCGAGAACGGCGGCGAGGGTCAGTCGTACGGCGGCTAACGTATCCCCCTGACCACCTGTGGACGGCCCGAGCTACCTACGGGCTCCGCCCGCCCACAGGTGGACAGCGGGACCCTAGTTGACCGACCGCTACGCGGCCTCGTTGGGAGGACTCCCCCTCATTCTGATGCCCGGGATTGTGTCACAGCCCAACACCCCGTCAAGGGCGCTTCGCGTCACTCCTTGATGCGGCAAGCCGCACCCTTGACGGGGTGTCGTGCTGTGAAGGGCGGCATGTATCAGGGGGACGGGGAAAGAGTGGTGATGACGTCCGGTTAGGACGCTGCCGGCTGCTGCTCGTCGACGTCGCGAGACAGGTCGGCGTAGGCGCGGGAGGCGGTCGACTTGTCGACGCCGAGCACGCGCCCGATGTGCGCGAAACTCAACCCGTCGTCCTCCCGCATGCGGCGTAGCTGCGTGAGCTGATCGGCGCTGAGCTTCGACGGTCGACCGATCGCCCTACCCTGGGCGCGGGCGTGGTCCATGCCGCGCTGCGTGTTCTCTCGGATCGTGTCGATGCGCAGCTCTGCGAACACGGCGACGATCCCGAACAGGGCACGGCCCATCGGGGTTGTCGTGTCGATCTGCGGTTCGGTCAGACTCCGAATGTCGATGCCGCGTTCGCGCAGCTCGTTCAGCGTGTCGAGGATGATCCGTTCGCTGCCGCCGAGACGATCGAGGCGGCGCACCAAGAGGGTGTCACCCTCGCGGAGGTAGTCGAGGCACGCGACCCACTGAGGGCGCGCAGCGATACGGCTGGACTCGCCGTGGTCGACGAACACACGGGTAGCGCCGGCCGCGCGCAGCTCGGCCTCCTGCGCCTCCGGGTTCTGCTCCCGACGCGAGACACGGGCGTACCCGATCACCTTCGTCATCGCTGCTCCTCCTCGCTCTGTCGACGGGCCTCGGATGCCCGCTGAATGTTCTTCCCCCACAGGGCCAGGGCTCCCCCGGCGACGACGACAAAGATCATGACGGCGGCGCTCGGGGTCTGTCCCGAGTCGACGCACACGCCGAGATACCCGACGAGGAAACCGCCGTACAAGATCACGAGCGCGACGAGGGTCGCGCGCTGGCGGCGCAGCTCGTCGACGTGCCGTGCGGTGCGGTACAGGGCGACAATCCCGACGAGGATCGTCAAGCTCCCCGCGGCCATGATGACGATGCCTGGCACGGTCATTTCTCGAGCCCACCTGTCGGGAACCGGTCGGACATGTAGCCGGGGCCGCTGCGGCGCGCCTGGGGCGGTAGCTGGCCGCTCTGGCCGGCGCCCCGGGTCGCCTCCTTCGGTGACCGCTGGTAGCTGCCGCTGATGACGGCTCGGACGTCTGCAAGAGGGTCGGCCGCGGGGGCCGGCTTCTCGACGCTGATCGCGTTGAAGATCGGCACGAGCGACGTCGGATCGGGGGCGTGCTTGTCGAGGTCGGGCCGGCTCATGGCGGATGCCTGGTTCCATTGCTCGGGGGTCACCCGGTCGAACTCAAACCGGAACGGTGAGCCCTCGGCCAGGTCGTGCATGAACTGCTTCGACGTCCTGCCGTTGCCCTCCCGGAACGGGTGCGCCTGGTTGACGTAAGCGAACACGGTGGAGCTGGTGGCGATGAAGTCGTTACGGCTGATCGAGGCCCAGTCGGTCGACGTCGCGAGCTGGTGCACCTCGGACAGGTAGCGGTCCAGCTCGCCGTTGTCGACGCGACCGAACTCGCGTCCCGGACCCTTCGACATGTTGACCGTTCGGTACTCCCCCGCCCAGTCGTAGACGTCTTGGAATAGGTGCCGGTGGATCGCTTTCAAGTGCTCCGCGTCGAACGTCTTTGGGATATCGACCATCCCCGCTTCCAGCTCTGCGCCGCGGCGGGCGGTACGCCCGTACTCGCGTTCTTTCAGCTCGAAGAAGTCGCGCTCGTCGAACTTGTTGCGCAGCGTCCCGACACCGGTCAGGCCGTTGATCGTCTCGGGGTAGAAGTACGACTCCCAGGTGTCGAACTGGTCGGCCACGTCAGGCTGCGCCGACGATGCCGGCGGCGCGTCGAGACGCCTCGGCCGCGCGGTGAGCTGCGGCATCCGAACGACGGTCGTACTCGTCCGCGTCGATCGCGCCGCGCACGTAGTCCGTCAGGTTCTCGACGTCCTCGCGCGTGGGCTCCCAGCCCTCGTGCCAGCCGGCGGCGAGTGACTGCACCACGGCGCGACGCTGCTTGGCGTCGAGCTGCGCGAACAGCTCCGGGTACTGCTGCTCGATCTTCATCTGAGACTCGGCCACGGTGGCTCCCTTCAACCCCCCAAGTCTACCAAATGATGCAAAAGGGCTCTACTGAATTTCGCACCAATTCGGGTTTTGCGACGGGGTTTTGCACCGCGACGATCCGCGAGATTCCGGCACCTCGTCGACGGCTCCGCGGGTGGTGCGAAACCGATCGGTTGTGCACCACGGCGCGCAGCTCGTGAGCGGTTGCGAAGATCGTCATAACCTCGACGGATGGACACTGAGCCGGATGCCGACACCGCCGACGCTGCAACGCTGTTCGCGCTCCTCGGCCACCCGATCCGGCTGGGTGTCGTGCGTGCGCTGCTCGACGTCGACGAGCTGACGGTGCGCGAGCTGAACGCGCGTCTTCCGGGCTCGGACAACTCCCTGTCGCAGCACCTCTCCAAGCTCCGCCTGTCCAAGCTGGTGTCGGCTCGGCGCGAGGGCACGACGTACGCCTACCGGATCACGGATGAGCGCCTGGCGGCGGTCGTCGCCGCGGCGCTGCATCCCTCGTCGGGATCGTCCGCGTAGGGTCTGGTCTGCCCGGTCGGCGCTGCCCCCCCGCGTCCCCCCACGCGACTCGCGCCGGCCGGGTGCGGGGCCTTCTGCGCGAGAATGGTCGCAACCCCTGGAACGAGCCACGTCCGACCGGGGGCGAGTCGGTCGGCGCTCCATTCGGCGGGGTGCCGGCCGACGCCGGCCCCAGCTCTGGCGACTTGCACCTATCGAACACATATTCGATACTGACGACATGCGCGACGACGGCCCCCGCTGGCACCCCCAGCTCCTCGCGCGCGAGACGTCACCCGCTCACTGGGTGATGCTCGACGCCCGCGACAAGGTGGCCGGCACGATCGAGCTGCGCCGCACCGACGACGGGCCGCGCTACCGGGTCGAGGTAGCCGGCGGCGAAGTCCTCGGCTGGGCGACGTCGCTCAAAACGGCCACGGAGCGGCTGCACCGCGTCATCATCTCGGCGGGCGTGCCCGGTGGCGGGATCAACGGTTCGTGACCGTCAACGAGGCGTAGGGGGCCGCGCATGGTGCAAGTGTGGTCGCCCATGTCGCAGCTACAGCGCTCCCCCGAGCCGGGGGTGTGGTTCATCTTCGACAAGAGCAAGCGGATAGCGATCGTCCGCGTCGTCGAGGTGCACGGGCGCAAGCTGCTGCGCTCGGTGACCTTCGATCACGACCCGGCGCTGCGTCAGCTCATCGGGTACTTCCCTGAGGACGCGATGCGCCTCGCGGTCGAATGCACCTGGGCGGAATACGTCAAGGCCACGGGGCCGTCGACGAGCAACCGAAAGTGACGCTCGAGAAATGGTCGCCGCCGACCGTTTCAGAGATCCCGCGCAGCGCGGATCATCGGCGCCGGTCGGTGACCTTCTCGGCCGCGTGAGCGCCGACGAGGACGACCGAGAGGACGAGCTGCGCGATCGCGCCCGTTTCCATCAACCATCCCCGGTCGACCAGCTCGGCCGACACGAGCCGCTGCGCGCCCTCCTCGTCGAGGTCGAGACCGATTGCGTTGGCTACCCACCCGCGGGCGAGCGCCACGGCGAACGGGTCGAGGGGCGCGCCTCCGGTGCTGCCGTCCTGGCTGAGCACGTCGGCCGTGGTTGCGCCGATGACGCGCAGCGCGTCGATGACGCCGTGCAGCGAGCCGGCTACGGCGAGCACGCCGGCCCCCGTGGCGATGATGCTCACCCACTGGTCTTCGGTGGCGACGTCGGTCAGGCCGAAATTCTCCCCCTCGGTGACGGCGAGACGCGCAGCGTCTCGCGCGGAGCTGTAAACGTTCCCGGCATCAACGGACCTACCGATCACGGCGTCACTCCCCCATTGGCCGACCCGCGGGGATGACACCGGGGCCGACTGCGGGGAACGGCTCGCCGCCGTTGTAGCGCTGTTCCAGGCGCTCGACCTTCTCCATGATCGCTTCCTGCACGAACTTGGACAGGGTCTTGAAGCCCTCGTGCTGGATGGTGCCGACCATCGCGCCGCGCATCCGGTTGGTGTCTTCGGGCTCCTGGTAGATCGTGAGCTTCTTCGGCTTCTCCTTGGGCGCGGGCTTCGTGCTCTCAGCGGCGCTCTGCGGCGCTGTCGCGACCTTGGGGGCCGCGGCGGGTGCTGCGGGAGCCGGAACGGCTGCGGGAGCCTCCTGGGGCGCTTCTGCCGTCACGGGGTGATCGAACGCGCTCGCACCTGCGAGGGCGGAAGGACGGCGGGGGGGACGGGTCATGCGGATTCTCCTTCGATGACGGCGAGCTGTTCGGTGTAGATCGCTCCGAGCGCCGTCGCTTCGGCGCTCCCCCACTCGTCGAGGCCGCGTGCGGCCTCGGTGGCGTCTGCGATCACGACGCGCTTGGGGATGGGTCGCCCGATCAGGCGCAGCCCGCGGTGTTCCGCGAACGTGTTGAGCTCGTCGAGCCATGCGGCACCGCCCACGGTGCGGTCCTCGTGCTGGTTGACGATGATTCCGGTGACGTCGAGCGCGGGGTTCGTGTAGGCCTTGACGGTCGCGATCGTGTCGAGGAGCTGCCCGAGCCCGTCGAGGCTGTACTTCTTCGAGTGCGTGACGATCAGAGCACCGTCAGCCGCGCTCAGGGCGTTGATCGTGAGCTGATCGAGTGAGGGTGCCGAGTCGATCAAGATCAGGTCGTAGTCGTCGCGGACGTCTGCGAGGGCTTCACGTAGCCGCGCCTCGCGGCCGACACCGGCTCCGACAAGCTCGTCTCGGACGCTGCCGAGCGAACGCCCCGACGTCGGCACGACGTCGAGCCCGGGCCAGATACCGGGCACGATGACCTCGCGCAGCGTGTGGGGCGCGCGGGTGCTGAGCGCGTCGGCCAGGCCGGGGTCAGTGGGCTCTAGGGGCTCCCCCGCGATATCGCTGGTGAGGTTGCCCTGCGGGTCGTTGTCGATCACGAGGACACGGCGACCGGCCTTCACTGCCGCGCGGGCGAGCTGAAACGTGGTCGTCGTCTTGCCGACGCCGCCCTTCTGGTTGCACAGGGCGAGGATGCGAGCGGGCATGAAATACCTCCATTGACGGTAATAACTCTATTACGGGTGTTGCTGGTGGGAGAGACGATGAGGAGGGGGGCGCGTGCGCCCCCCTCGGTTCGTCTATCAGAACGGGGTGTCGTCGCCGTAGCCGGCCTCGGAGCCGGCCTCCGTGCCGGCGGTGCCCTTCTCGACGCGGACGCGCTGCCCGCGGAGGCTCACGCTCACCTCGTCGGCGTTCACCTGGTGCTGCACGCGGGTGCCGTTCTCGCCCTTGTACTCGGTGACGCGGTAGCGCCCCGAGAACGTGACACGGATGTTCCCGGACGCCTCGGCGGCGTCGACGAGGTTGACGGCCGCACTGCCGCTCACGGCGACGTCGTAACCGATCGTCGCGCCGTCGGCGTAGGTGTCGTCGTCCTGCTTGATGCGGTCGGTCACGAGGACTCGCGCGTAGGTGTACGGGCCACGCTCCCCCTGGCGCAGCTCGGGGGTAGCGGCCAGGTTGCCGGTGCGGGTGATGTAGCTCATGTCATGCTCCTTCGTTCGGTGGTACTGGTATTGCCGGGAATAGGGTTATTTCTTCGGTCAGACGATGTAGCGCTCGACCTCCAAACGGCGTCCGTCCATCTGCGAGGGGTACAGCACGTATTCCAGGGTGCTGTCGGGGTTCGGGTTTTCCAGTCGGACGCCCTGCACGGGCGAACCGGCCTCGATCGGTCCCAGCTCGTACATGACACGGCGGGGCGGGTTGTACGTGTTGCCGTCCCAGCTCTTGATCCGGTCCCCGAATCGAAGATCGGCCAGACGGGTGATGGTGAGCGTTTCGAGTGCCATGCTGTCCTCCTTGGTAATAACTCTATTCTAGGTAATAACTCTATTACCGTCAACCCCTGGCGGCTTCTCCGCGCAAGAGATTTGCCACGGCCTCGGCCAGAATCCAGCGGCGATCTGCGGCGGCGCGATCCTCGGCGGTGTAGTCGCCAAAGCTCGCCTGGTGCTCGAAGTCCTCGCGGCCACGCTGCGCCATGCTCAACAGCTCGTCGATGCCCTCGACCAGCTCGGCGCTGACCGGGACGACGCGCCCGCCTCCGTCGACGACGAGGCTCAGGGGCTCGGCCATGCCCGTAACGTGCATCGCGTATCCGTCGCCCTCGCGCTCGACGTAGGCCGTGAGGACGGTTGCGCTCTCGTCGTTGTCGAAGTCCACGCGCCCATAGCTGTCGGGGTCTTCCCCGAGCGGCCAGAGCTGCGGCTCCAAACGGTCGCCGGTGTCGTACGGGGTCAGGTTGTTGGTGCTCATGTCATCCTCCGGTGTCGGTAATACCTGTGTTGACGGGAATAGAGTTATTTACGGGTGAGGGTCACGCGGCGTAGTGAGCTGCCACGCGGTCGATGTGGTCGGGTCGGAATCCCGCCCAGTGGTCTTCATCGTCGACGACGACGACGGGGGCTGAGGTGTAGCCAAGCTCCTTGACGTACTCCAGCGCTTCCGGGCTCTCGCTGAGGTCGACCACGCGATACGGGATGCCCTTGCCGTCCAGCGCGCGATAGGTCGCGGTGCACTGCACGCACGACGGCTTGCTGTAGACGACCAGCTCCCCCGAAATCATGTTGCTCATTGTTCCTCTCCTCCCCCTCGTTTTTTTGCCGTGAAGGCGAATTCATTCGCCGCTAGGGAGGACGGCCGGAGTGCTAGTGACCGTGGAATACCGGACTGAGCGCAGCGAGGGAGGATATGCCGCGAAAGCACTAGCGCGCAGGTTGGCCGACCGTACGCTGCCGAAGGCTTCACGGCAAAAGAACGGGCCGAAGGCCCTTGCAGTCGGCCGGCTCCGTCCGGCCGTCCATCAGCCGGCGGCGGCTCCGTCCGCTGCCGGCCGCGGTGGTCGTGACCGGTTCTCGAGAATCGACCGCGGGGGAGGGCGGCGCGGCTGCGCCGCCCCCGATCTGCTCAGGCAAGCATCTGCCGCACGTCGTCGGCCGACGTGATGAGCGTTGCCCCACCCCTGACCAAAGCGTGAACCCCCGATGTGGTCGGGCTCGTGAGCGGACCCGGCACGGCCCCGACAGGACGGCCCAGCTCACGCGCCCACGTCGCCACGCTGAGCGATCCGCTGCGCCACCCAGCCTCGACGATCACCGATCCCGCCGAGAGGGCGGCAACGAGGCGCTGACGGCGCCCAAAGCGGTAGCGGTTGGGCGGCTCGGTGGGCTCAACCTCGCTGACGATCACGCCGCCCGTCTCGATGATGCGCGCGACGAGTCCCCGGTGTCCCTGGGGGTGCACGCGGTCGACGCCGCCCGCGGCGACGATGACGCCGGTTCCGCTGCTGTTGAGCGTGGCGTACGCGGCTTGGGCGTCGATGCCGTACGCGCCGCCCGTGACGATGGTGTGCGTCTTGGCGAGGTCTGCGGCCAGCTCGCCGCCGACGTGCTCGCCGTAGGCGGTGCTCGCGCGGCATCCGGTCACGGCGACGGCCTGGCGGGCGGTGAGCGCGTCGACGTCGCCGCGGACCCACAGACGTTCCGGGGCGTCGTCTCCGAGCGCGAGGAGCGCCCACAGCTCGGGGTGCGTGGTCGGGGTGAGTTCCTGAATGGCGGTCATGGTGTCCTCCGGTAATGGGGTTATTGACGGGAATAGAGTTATTTACGGGTGGTCAGTTGGTGCGCGGGCGGTAGTCGACGCCCCACGTCAAGATCGCCTCGGGGAAGGCGTCGGGGGTCTTGGCGCGCAGCTCGGGGTTTCGGCGGCTGCGCCACGGCTCGCGGTCGCCCTCGGTGGGGATGCCGAAGTAGTCGCGAATCTCGCGGATGCGCTCAACCCACACCGCCGAGTCGCGCACGACGGGGGACAGGCCCGAGTGACGATCCCCGATGAGGGATTCCTGACCGGGGAAGGTCGAGACGCGGAGGTTTCCGCGGCCCAGGTCTTCGATGACGACGCCGGGGCGCTCGTCCAGCATGATCGCGTCCCCGCGGCTGTAGTTGCTGGTGCTCATGGGTTCTCTCCCTCTCGTTGTTTTGCCGTGAAGGCACGAATGTGCCGCGGAGGGAGAGCGGGTGGAGCGCAACCCGGAGGGCGGTGGGGGAGAGAGTTTCGGCGCGATGTGAGGGAGCGCAGCGACCGCGTGCCGAAAGTCTCGGAGGAGCCGGCCCCCGCGTCAGCGGGGGCTTGCGTGGAGGCCGATCGACCGGATGCTGCCGAAGGCTTCACGGCAAAACAACGGGCCGTCAGGCCCTTACAGTCGGTCGGCTCCGTCCGACCGTCCGTTAGCCGGCGGCGGCTCCGTCCGCTGCCGGCCGCCGTGGTGGTGCCTGGCCTCGGGATGCCGGGACGGGGGAGCGGCCCCCGTGGGGGCCGCTCCCGCTCACTCGGATATGTCCAGCTCGTACGGGAAGGCGTGGAGGCTGTAGGCGCTGCTCTCGCCGTCGAAACCGGCGGCGGGGTCGTAGATCACCGGCCATTCGTCGAACGTCACGCGGGTCATGGAACCGGGCGCGACCCTGCCGAAGATGTACGGCACCGGCTGGCTGTCGTCGTCGGGTGCGGTCCATCCGCGGTACTCGTCGATGCCCTGGACGTCCTGCCAGGCTTCCGCGATCTGCAATGCCGTGTCGTCGTCGACGACGGGCGCGCCCTTGCTGGTCGTGCCGATGGGCTCGACGTCGAGGGCCGATCCGTCCGGGAAGGTCAGTCGCATGATGGGTTCTCCTGTTGGTAATGGGGGTGTTGCCGGTAATAGAGTTATTGCCGGTGCTCGGGGTACTCGGACGCGATCCGGGCGGCGACGTTGCACACGTCGTCGGGGGTCACCTCGTCGAGGAGGATCGTCCGCATTCCGGTGTCGAGGTCGATCCACCACACGGGGCGCACGGTGTCGGCGTCGATCCCGGCGCGGTGGCTGGGGAGGCCGCTCGACTCGTCGAGCGGCCCGAAATACAGCTGAGGCGTCCAGCTCTCCGCGCCCATGTCGGTATAGACGGACGTGGGGAACGGGAGGAGCTGCGCGAGGTCTTCCAGCAGCTCGGCCACGGCGGCGGGGGTGAGGGTGTCCACGGGGGTTCTCCTTCGGTGTCAGTGGTCGGCGGCGAGGTCGTACCCGCCGAACGGGGAGCGGCCTTCGACGTGTCGGCCCTGGTGGGGGCCGCGCACGGTGCGGATGGGGGAGCCGGGGCGCTGCCACTCGGCGGGGTAGTTCTTCGCGCACCACTTCGCGGCGGCGGCGCGGGTCTTCTTCTCGTCGGTGCGGTCGCTGGTGAGCTGCGGCATGACGGGCAGGGATCGCCACCCCGGCATCGCGTGGTCGTGCCATGCCTCGATCCCGGCGTTTTCGTCGTCGGCGATGACGTGCCAGGCGCAGCCGGGGCAGATCACGAGATACCCGCCGCCCTTGGGGAGCGGGGCGGCGCTGTGGTCGTGGTCGGCCTGCCGACAGCTCGTGTCCGCGTGGAAGGTGTGCAGCTCGTGGCCGTCCTCGGTGACGACGCGCGCGCCCGCGTTCCATTCGTTGCGGTTCCACATGTGCGAGCGGGGGACGCATCCGAAGTGACCGAACTCGGCGCGGTAGCGCTCGAATGCGGCATCCAGCTCGGCGGGGCTGTAGTAGCTCGTCGTGTAGGTCAGGGGCGCGCCGTCCCATGCGGTCGCGGCCACAGCCTCGCGCTCGAACTCGGCCAGGTCGAACAGGGTATCCATGCTCACGGTTTCCTCCTTGCTGGTGTTGCCGGAAATAGAGTTATTGCCGTCAGGCGGCGACGGTGGCGACGGCCTCGGGCTGCTCGGTGAGTGCGTCGGCCAGGGTGTGAGCTGCGCGGCGGACGTTGGCGGCGGTGGCCTTGATCGTCTCGGCGTCGCACTTGCTCCACCCGGCGACATATCCGACGCTGTAGCCGCTGGTGTCGAGTCCGAGAATCCCGGCGACGACGTAGGCGACGCTCTCGGCTTCCGTCTCCTTGATGCCGCGGTGCTCGACGTATTCGGCGTGATCTTCCTCGGCGTGCAGCAGGACGTGAGCGGCCTCGTGAAGGGCGGTCTTCGCGGCCTGGGCGGGGGAGAGGTCAGAGTCCAGCACGACGCGGCGCGTCTCGGGGTCGGTGTATCCCTGAGTGCCGCCGGGGATGCTCTCGCGCTCGACCGTCCAACCCTGGCCGGTGAGGTAGTCCGTCACGGCGTCGAGAATCCCGGCGCTGTCCTCGCCCGTGAGGGGGCGGGCAATGTCGGCGGGGTCGCCCGCCTCGGGGTCGATGAGGTCGGTTTGCCCCATGTCGAACACGGACACCGGGAAGAACATCGTTCGGCGCTGCTCCTCCTCCTGGCCGGTGGTGGGGTTCTCGACCGTCTCGCGCACGTCGCGACCGCCGTAGATGCGGATGCCGCGTTCGCCCTTGCGCACCTGGCGGTTGAGCTTCTGCCACGTCCGGTAACCGGCGACGTGGGACGCCTCGGGGCACTGTCCGAAGATCAGCAACAGGTTGTTGATGCTGTAGCGGTGGAATGCCTTGGTGAAGTCCAGGAACCGCGCCCACGCCTCGGACTCGCGCAGCGCCTCGACCTGATCCGCGATCTTCGCTTGCAGCTCGTCGGCCTCGGCGCGACGCTGCTCGGCGGTCTTGGTGTTCTTGACGGTGCGTGCCATGTTCGGAACCTTTCGTGCCGGTAATAGAGTCATTTCCTGCTCATCCCCCCACGTTTTTTTGCCGTGAAGGCGGTTTTCCGCCTTAGCAACCGGAGGGTGCAGT
>CALALQ010000264.1 GCA_937925595.1 uncultured Demequina sp.
GAGCGACTCATTCTGGGTGGGGTGGGCGTGGATGAGGGGAGCAACGTCGTCCGGGTGAGCCTCCCAGCTGACGATGAGCTGAGCCTCACCGATCTGCTCGCCGATGCGATCGCCGAGCATGTGGATTCCCACGACCGGACCGTCGACCACGCGAACGAGCTTGATGAAGCCCTGCGTGCCGAGGATCTGGCTCTTGCCGTTGCCGCCGAGGTTGTACTCGAGAGCGACAACCTTGTCGTCTCCGTACGTCTCCTTGGCCTTGGCCTCGGTGAGGCCAACGGAGGCAAGTTCGGGGTTGCAGTAGGTGACGCGAGGGATGTTCGCCTCGACGATGGGAGCGGGGTTCAGGCCCGCGATCGTCTCGGCGACGAAGATGCCCTGGCCGAAGCCGCGGTGGGCGAGCTGCAGGCCGGGGACGATGTCGCCGACCGCATAGATGTTGGCGACGCCCGTGTGGAGGCGCTCGTCGGTGAGAACGAAGCCGCGATCGATGCGGATGCCCTGCTCCTCGTAGCCGACGCCCTCGGTGCGGGGGCCGCGGCCAACCGCGACGAGCAGCACGTCGGCGGTGAGAGTGGTGCCGTCCTCAAGGGTGACGGTCACGCCATTGTCGTCCTGGGTAACGCCCTGGAAGCGAACGCCAAGCTTGTAGTCGATGCCGCGGCGGCGGAACGCGCGCTCGAGGCCCTTCGACAGTGCCTCGTCCTCATTGGGGGCGAGGTGGGGCAGAGCCTCGACGATCGTGACCTTCGCGCCGAAGCTGTTCCAGACCGAGGCGAACTCGACGCCGATGACGCCACCGCCGAGCACGATCGCGCTCGTGGGCACGGTGTCGAGCTCGAGGGCCTGGTCGGAGGTGATGACGCGACCGCCGATCTCGAGCCCCGGAAGCGAGCGAGCGTACGAGCCGGTGGCGAGAACCACATTGCGACCGGTGTAGCGCTCGCCGTTGACCTCGACGGCATCGGGCCCAACGAGGCGGCCGCGGCCCTCGATGAGGGTCACGCCGCGAGAGTTCACGAGGCCCTGGAGGCCGCGGTAGAGGCGGTCGATGACGCCCTGCTTGTAGGCGTTGACCCCGTTCATGTCGATGCCGTTGAGAGCGGACAGCACGCCGTACTTGGAGCCTTCGCGGGCGTTGTCAGCGAGTTCCGCAGCGTGCAGCAGCGCCTTGGTGGGGATGCAGCCGTTGTGCAGGCACGTGCCGCCGACCTTGGCCTCCTCGACGAGTCCTACGCTCAAACCCAGCTGCGAGGCGCGCAGCGCTGCGGCATATCCGCCGCTGCCACCTCCAAGAATGAGCACGTCAAACGAGTGAGGGGTGGACTCGGTCACGATGGGGTCTCCTTGTAAGGACAGACAGTCGGTATGTCCATCTTGCCACTCATAGACCGACTCGCGAACCGCGAACGGCGGCTAACCTGGGCGCATGGGTTTGTTCTCGCGCAAAGCGAAGAAATCGGGGGCGCCTGTTTCCGGCAAGGACGCACAGGCGGAGACCATCGCGCACCTCAAGGCGTTCGTCGAATCGCATGAGGGCTGCGAGGCATTCATCGAGCCTCCCACGCGGGTCACGCAGACCACCATGGTGGTCGTTGCGGACACCGGCGAATGGACGCGCAGGCGAGTTCCCGACCAGTCCGCGGCGCGCAAGGTGGCCGACAAGCTGGGTATCCCCGCCTTTGACGTGAACCTCTCCGGTTACCCCTCGCGCATGCGGGAGTGGAACGAGAAGAACCGCAAACAGCTCTAGCGGCCCGACGCTGTGGCTGAGACAGCGCCGGGCGTCGCCTGAGTCTGGGTTACGCCCGTGAGGCGATGAAGCGCAGCAGCGTGCGCAGCGAGGCTCCGGTAGCGCCAGAGGGAGCGGTGCCGTGCGGCGCTCCCTCGTTGAATGCCGGGCGCGCGATGTCGAGGTGAGCCCACGGCGTGTCGCCGACGAACTCCTTGAGGAACAGTCCTGCCGAGAGCATGCCTCCGCCGTTGGCGTCGCCGATGTTGCGAATGTCCGCGACCTTCGAGTCGATGGATTCGCGCAGGTGCGCGGGAAGCGGCATGGGCCACATGGGCTCGCCAGCGGCGTTTGCCGCCTCGATCACTTCATCGCGAATGGCGTCGTCCCCCATGACGCCAGAGGTCTGGGTGCCGAGCGCCATTCCCTGAGCTCCCGTGAGGGTCGCGACGTCGAGCACCACGTCAGGGTTCTCCTCGACGGCGAGCGCGAGGCCGTCGGCCATGACAAGGCGACCCTCAGCGTCGGTGTTGAGCACCTCGACGGTCTTGCCGCCGTGGATGCGGATGACGTCGGAGGGGCGCTGGGCCCCGCCTCCGGGCATGTTCTCCGCGATGCACAGCCATCCGGTGACCGCGGTGCCGAGGCCAAGGCGAGCGGCCGCGACAACGGTGTGCAGCACGATCGCCGCCCCGGACATGTCCGACTTCATGGTCTCCATGGACTTGGACGGCTTGATTGAGATGCCACCCGTGTCGAAGGTGATGCCCTTGCCCACGAGCGCGACGGTGCTCTTGGCGCCGTCGGGGTTGTACGCGATGCGCACGAGTCGCGGCGGGCGAGTCGAGCCCTGGCCCACGCCCAGGATGCCGCCGCAGCCGTCCTCCTTGAGGGCGTCGACGTCCCACACCTTGACCTCGAGGCCGTGCTCCTTGGCAAGTGCCACCGCCGTGTCCGCGAGGACGGAGGGGTACATGTCGAGCGGGGGAGTGTTGACCAGGTCGCGAGACGCGTTGGTCTCGGCGGCGACGATCTCTCCGCGTGTCACGGCGTCCTCTGACGCGCCCGCGATGAGCCACTCGACATCCACGGTCTTGGGCTCCGACTTGTACGCCGTGAAGGAATAGGAGCCGAGCAGCACTCCCTGAGTCACGGCGGCAGCGTCGCTGTCGCTGGCGATGGGCAGCGCCACCACGACGCGCTCGGCCTTCTTGCCCACGGCGCGCGAGGCGGAGCCGGCGGCCTCGCGGAGGTCGTTGGCGTCACCGGACCCAATACCGACTCCCACCACCCGCGTGGCCGCAACAGCGTCGGCACCAGGCACGACGGTGGTGGAGCAGTGCTTGCCGCTCGCCTCCAGCGCGCCAAAGGCGGCGTCGAGAGCGGCGCGAGCGTCGTCCGCAAGCTGCGGATGCGGGGCGACCGTGCCCTCGGAGGTGATGCCGACGATCAGGGCGTCGGCGGAAAGGGTGGCAATTGCGTCGGAACTAGGTGAAGAAGACGTCATGAAGCGAGCCTAACCCGCACTACGGTGGAGCCATGTACCGCGCGTTCTATCGCCATGTGCTGTGCCGCGTCGACGCCGAAAGGGCGCACCGCATCGGGGTGATGGCCTTCGCGAGGCTGCGGTGGATGTTCCGGAAGGGACGCTCGCTCGACGCGGGAGTCAAGGCGATGGGCCTGACGTTCCCAGGGGTCGTTGGCCTCGCGGCGGGAATGGACAAGAACGCAGAGGCGGTGGTGGGTCTCGCCAACGGCGGCTTCGGCTTCGTTGAGGTGGGCACAGTCACCGCTCGCCCGCAGCCGGGCAACCCCAAGCCGCGCTCGTGGCGAGAACTCGATGTGCACGGCCTGCGCAATCAGATGGGCTTCAACAACGAAGGCGCTGACGCGATGGCCCGACGCTTGGCCCGGCTGCGCTCCACAGCTCGCGGGCGGCAGGTGGTTGTGGGGGTCAACATCGGCAAGACCAAGGTGACGCCGGCCGACGAAGCGGCCGCCGACTACGCCTACTCGGCCCGGACGCTCGCCGCGTACGCGGACTATCTCGTCGTGAATGTGTCATCTCCCAATACGCCGGGGCTGCGGGACCTGCAGTCGGTGGACGCGCTGCGGCCGATTCTTGAGCACGTGCGCCGCGCCGCGGATGAGGCCGTGCCGGAGCGCCGGGTGCCGCTGCTGGTGAAGATCGCGCCGGATCTCGCCGACGAGGACGTGGATGCCGTGACGGACCTTGCGCTCGAGCTGGGCTTGGACGGGATTGTCGCGACGAATACGACAATCGATCACGATCGCGGTCCTGGAGGGCTGTCCGGTCCGCCCGTCAGGGACAGGGCGCTTGAGGTGGTGCGGCGCATCCGCGAGCGGGCGGGGGACAGGCTCACGATCATCGGTGTGGGAGGGATCTCCGGCGAGGCGGATGCAAGGGCGTTCCTCGATGCCGGAGCCGATCTCTTGCAGCTGTACACGGCGTTCGTCTACGAGGGCCCATGGTGGGTCGCGAGGCTGAATAGGGCCCTAGCGGCGCGGTAGCGGCGGCGCGAGCGGCGCTAGGTGCGCTAGCGGCGCGCACCACCCGGTTGCGGTACTTGAGTGTCGCGAAACGGCCGTTTCGCGACACTCAGATACCGCAACAAGGAGTGGGTGGAAGTTTCCGGAAACGTGGGGAACTGTTGGCGGCAGATGCGCGTTGGGATGGATGTACGTACCTGCCAGGCGTACATGCATTGTTTTCTCCTTTGAGGTGAGGGCCCCGGCTAAGCAGCCGGGGCCCTCATCGCATTCAAGGGAGAGTTGCGGCTCAGCGCGACGCCGGGCTCGCCTCCGCAGTGCGGGCAGGGTCTCGCTCCACGACGTCGCCCAGGGCCTCGTCGATGCTGGCCATGAGCTCTGCGGGGATCTCCACGCCAGAGGCCTTGGCGTTCTCCACGACCTGTTCGGGGCGCGACGCTCCGATGATCGCGGCGGCCACATTGTCGTTCTGCAGCACCCACGCCACCGCGAGCTGGGCAAGGGACAGGCCGAGTTCATCGGCAATGGGCTGCAGGTTCTGCACGCGGGTGAGCACGTCGTCGTTGAGGAAGCGCTTGATCATGTTCGCGCCGCCCTTCTCGTCCGTCGCTCGCGAGCCCTCCGGCAGGGGAGCGCCCGGCTTGTACTTGCCCGTCAGGACTCCCTGCGCGATGGGCGACCACACGATCTGGCTGAGGCCCTCTTCCTTGGACGTGGGAACGACCTCAGCCTCGATGACGCGCCACAGCATCGAGTACTGCGGCTGATTCGAGACGAAGGGGATCTTTAGCTCGCGAGCGAGCTTGGCTCCCGCAGCGATCTGCTCCGCGGTCCATTCGCTGACGCCGATGTACAGCGCCTTTCCCTGGTGCACGATGTCCGCGAACGCGCTCATCGTCTCCTCGAGAGGGGTCGAGTGGTCATAGCGATGTGCCTGGTACAGGTCCACATAGTCCGTCTGAAGGCGCTCGAGCGAGCCCTCGATGGAGCGCATAATGTGCTTGCGGGACAGTCCGCCGTCGTTCGCACCGCGCGGACCCACGGGCCAATAGAGCTTCGTGAAGATCTCAAGGCTGTCGCGGCGCTCACCCTTGAGGATGTCGCCAAGCACCACCTCTGCAGCCGTGTTGGCGTAGGCGTCTGCGGTGTCGAAAGACGTGATGCCCACGTCGAGCGCCGCCTTCACACAAGCGGCGGCCTGCTCGTTCTCCACCTGCGATGCGTGGGTGAGCCAGTTGCCGTAGGTGATCTCCGTGATCTTGAGGCCGGAGTTGCCCAGATAGCGATAGTTGACCATGCCCCAAGGCTAACCGCTTGGTAACCAAACCGCCTCAGGTGCGCCAGCGTCGGACCGCTCCGCACGGACGATGGGACAGAAGTGACAGATGGGACGCGAAATGGCCGTCCCGGCGCCTCACCAGCCCCACGGTTCACATCGTCCGTGCGGAGCGTTCGTGCCGAGCGTTCCCACGAAGCGGCTCCCGGGCCGGTCGGGGCTCGTCAGACCGGGTACTCGCCGCGGCGGTTCTTGGGGCGCGGGGTGCGGAAGCGGCGCAGGTTGAGCGCTCGCGACATCGTGTAGAACGTGAAGCCGCGCGGCACCTTCTTCTCACCGAACTTCTCAATCAGTGCCTTCTTGAGGCGGCGGATCGTGAGGAACGTCTCGATGCCAGCCATGATGACGATCGCGTAGAAGCCGAGGATCAGAATCGCGCCTGACGTGCCGGACTTGAACGGCGGCAGCAGCGTCAGCACCACAAACACGAGCGCGATCGGCAGCAGGAACTCGCCAATGGAGGTGCGCGCGTCGATGTAGTCGCGAATGAAGCGCTTCTCGGGTCCGCGGTGCTCGATCGGCATGTTCCTTTCGTCGCCGGTGCGCAGCGCCTGGTATTCGGCCTCACGGCGGGCGCGGTCGCGAGCGCGTCGCTCCTTCGCGTCGCTCTTCACATCGAGCACAAGCCCACGCTTGCGTTCGGCCTCGCGGTCCTTGCGCTTGGGCGTGGGAACGCCCTTCTTGCCCGACGCTGTGGGCGCCTGCTCCGGCTCGGCAGGGACAGGGGTGGGTTCAGTCTTGCGGGCCATGGCTACTTTCGGTTCAGTCCTTCGCCGGGTTCACGGCAGGGAGGGAGAGCATGCGGTCGAGGGCGATCTTGGCCTGTCGTTCCGTCTCGGGATCGACGACGATGCGGTTGGGCACCTCGCCGGCGACGAGCGACTCGAGCGCCCACACCAGGTGCGGCAGGTCGATGCGGTTCATCGTCGAGCAGAAGCACACGGTGTCTTCGAGGAAGTGGACGGGCTTGTCGGGGTGTGCGTTGGCGAGGCGGCGCACGAGGTTGAGCTCCGTGCCGATGCCCCACTGGGTGCCCGGCTCGGCGGCCTCAATGGTCTTGATGATGTACTCGGTCGATCCCACGTAGTCGGCGGCCTCAACGACGTCGTACGCGCACTCGGGGTGAACGATGATGTTGATTCCCGGCACGCGCTCACGCAGGGCGTCGACATTCTCCTTGCGGAAGCGGCCGTGCACGGAGCAGTGGCCCTTCCACAGGATCACGCGAGCGGCGGCGAGCTGCTCGGGAGTGTTGCCGCCAAGCGGCTTGCGGGGATCCCACAGCACGCAGTCGTCGAGGCTGAGTCCCAGCTGGCGAACCGCGGTGTTGCGGCCCAGGTGCTGGTCGGGCAGGAACAGCACCTTGCCGTCGCTGTGGAGCCCGCCCACCTGGTCAAAGGCCCAGCGCAGCGCGACCTCCGCATTCGAGGACGTGCACACGGCGCCGCCATTGCGGCCGCAGAACGCCTTGATGGCGGCCGTGGAGTTCATGTACGTGACGGGAATGGTCTTTGCGGCGACGCCTGCCTCCTCGAGCTGCGCCCACGCGTCGTCGACCTGGTTGATGTTCGCCATGTCCGCCATGGAGCAGCCGGCCGCCATGTCGGGCAGGATCACCTGCTGGGCATCCGAGGTGAGGATGTCGGCGCTCTCCGCCATGAAGTGCACGCCACAGAAGACGATGAACTCGGCCTCCGGTCGCGCCGCGGCATCGCGAGCGAGCTTGAAGGAGTCACCGGTGACATCAGCGAACTGGATGACCTCGTCACGCTGGTAGTGGTGCCCAAGGATGAACACACGGTCGCCGAGCGCGGCCTTCGCGGCACGCGCGCGCTCGACAAGATCCGGGTCCGACGCCGCCGGCAGTCCGCCAGGGCAGTCGACACCGCGCTCCGAGAGCGGGTCGCGGCGAGTGCCGAGCAGGAGCAGTGCGGGTGACGACCCAGGTTCCACGAACGTCTGCGTCATAGAGACATTGTCTCACGCCAGGCACGGCACACTTAAGTCCATGCGCGCAGTCATGGGCATCGACCGCTGGCCCGGAGTCGACTCCTTCCGTGACGTCGCGCGCATTTCCGCGAGCGCGTGGGGTGAAGCCTCTGACTCGACGCTTGAAGTCTTCGTCGTCGGCGATGGCGGCCCACGCACCGCCGACGCCTTCGGTGCTGACCGCATGAGCGTGGGAGGAGCCCTCGCCACGCCCACCTCTGCAGGTCTGCTGCTGAGCCCCAAGGGAGGCGAGACGCGGTGGAACCCTCAGGACCTCGCGACCGCGCTGCTTGGCCTCGCCGCTTCGGGCGATGTCCAGGGTGCAGTCATCATCCCGCTTGGCGACGCGACCCCGGCAGGCGACGCCGTCGACGTGTGGGGGCCTGTCCCCACGGCCACCCAGCGAGCGCTCGCGAAGCTTCCCATGCGCGTCCTTGTCACCTCGGAGCGGCCCCTCCTGGGTTTCAACGGCATGAGCGCGTCGCTGCGCTCCGGCAGGGAGTCCGACGCTGCACTCGCCGTCGCGGCCCAGCAGCAGGAGGAGCGCTGGCGGGGGATTGCGGCCACGGGTGACGCGATCGGCTCCAAGGGGACACTCCTGGGACCCAATCGCCTGTCGGATGCGCCCGGGTCGGGCGCCGCGGGAGGACTCGCGTACTGCCTTGCCGCGCTCGGCGGGACCCTGACCAGAGCGTCGGACTATCTCGCGGACACCGTGGGCCTTTCCGACGCGGTGG
>CALALQ010000265.1 GCA_937925595.1 uncultured Demequina sp.
CCCTAGACTTCCCCGTCAGCCGGCTTAGCTCAGCGGTAGAGCAGCGCTTTTGTAATCGCCCGCTCTGCACGCGCCAAGCACAGTAGAACATGTGGGTTGCGCACTCAAGGCCGCCTTGAACAAGGCCAGAGAAAGGTGGACCCCGCCGCCGCGGTCGTGTTCTCGGGCAGTCCGGAAACGCGATCTTCGCAATCGAGGGGTGCGGCGGTTGCCCGGGGGCGCACGGGCGGTATCGTTTTCTTCACATAGGCATGACCACTGCGCCGCGCTCGGTTGCCGCGGAGGCGCAGGAACGACCCGAGGAACCGGCCTGACCGGGACCAGAGGCGAGTCCTAAGGCAACCCGGATGTGCCCAGCGGCACAGTCGTTACGCGAGCCCCCGCGAATCGTCGCCTTGCCCGGGGCACAGGACTGCCGCAGTTGTGATCCCTAATCGGGTCGCGATAGCGATGGTGGTCTTGCCATGTCCGTACAGACTGTTCCCCTGCCCGAAGGCCCCGCGGGCGTCGGCTTCCTCACGACGGAGGAGGCGGCGCGGTACCTCAGCATCTCGGCCAAGGAAATGGAGCGGATGCGCCGCGAGGGGCGCGGCCCCCGCTGGGCCAAGCTCTCGCGGAAGCTGGTGCGCTACAGCATCGAAGACCTGCGCGAGTGGGTCGCCCAGCGGATGGTGAGCAACACAGCCGAGGGCAAGGCGATGCTGCGCCGGGAAGGCGGGGCCGCCTGATGCCGCGGAGCACCTCTAAGTTTGCACCCGGCCGCTCCGTGGTCGTGCATCACGGTCGCGAGGCGCTGTCGGGCGTCGTCGTCGCCGCGATGGACCACCCGGTGTTTGGGCCTTGCGTCGATGTCGAGATTGCCGGGCGTGTCCGGCGGTTTGTCGCCGCTCGGGTATCGCCGAGCGGAGAAAGGGGTCGCCAGCCCGGCGAGGCGAGCGGCCCGGTGCATGATCGCGTGAAGTCTCTCGCAGGTTCGGCCGGGCGACAAGCGCCCGAGCAGGGAGGTGCCCTGTGACGAGCCCGACACCGCGATACGACGATTCGATTGGGTTCCTCCGGCGCTGGCGGCCGGATGGTCCGTGGCTTCTCACTGCCATCGGATTGGACAAGACGGGCATCGAGACCTGCGCGTTTCGGGCCGACCAGGAGGATGAGCTGCGCAAATGGCTTGAAGCCCAGGGTGCGCACCGCAACATCTACTTCTCCGTCAACCCGACGTTCCCGGCCTACACCGACCGGGCCGCCGCCGACGGCCGCAGCAAGAAGACCGAGGCCACCGACATCGAGTCGATGGTCTGCCTGCACGTGGACCTCGACCCGCGGGAGGGCGAGGACGCCGCCGCCGAGCAGCGGCGCATCCGCGAGCGCCTCACAACGAACCTGCCCGCGGGCGTCCCGCCGCCGACGTTGGTGGTGTTCTCGGGAGGCGGATACCAAGGGTTCTGGAAGCTCCGCGAGCCTGTACAGCTAGACGGCTCGAAGGCGGCAGCGGACGACGCTAAGCGCTGGAACTTGCAACTGGAAGTCGTCTTTGGTGCCGATCATTGTCACAACATCGACCGCATCATGCGGCTGCCCGGAACGGTCAACCGGCCCGACAGCAAGAAGAAGGTAAAGGGCCGGATCGAGGCGCTGGCCGAAGTCGTCGAATGGCACCCGGAGCGCGTGTACGACATCGGGCAGTTTACGAAGGCACCCGAGGTGCAGGCCGCCGGGGCGAAGGACGTCGGCGCTGCCGGAGTCGCCCAGAGGGTAAAGGTCAGCGGGAACGTGCGCCGGTACAACGGCGACATCGACGCGGTGCCGGGCTCCGACAAACTGGCACCGAAAGCGCGCGTGGTCATTGTGCAGGGGCTCGACCCCGACGAGCCGAACAGGTTCGGGGGCTCGCGGTCCGAGTGGCTGCTGTTCGCGTGCTGCGCGATGGTCCGCGCGGGTTTCGACGACGACACCATCTACGCCATCATCACCGACCCCGCCTTCGGTATCAGCGCGTCTGTCCTCGACAAGGGAAGCGCCACCGAGAAGTACGCTATCCGGCAGATCGAGCGCGGCAAGGAGGAGGCCATTGACCCCTGGCTGCGACGACTGAACGAACGGCACGCCGTCATCGCAAACTGGGCGGGCAAAACCCGCGTCGTCGAGGAGGTGTGGGACCCCGTCCTCAAGCGGTTCAAGATTACCCGCCAGTCGTTCGACGACTTCCGCAACCGATATATGCACGAGCAGGTGCAGATCGGAGTCACTGATAAAGGCCAGCCGATCACCAAGCCGCTCGGACAGTGGTGGTTGCAGCACCAGCAGCGTCGCCAGTTCGACACGCTTGTGTTCGCGCCCGGCATCGAGGTTCCTGGCGCGTACAACCTCTGGCGCGGGTTCGCGTGCGAGGCGCGGCCGGGAGACTGCTCGCTGTTCCTCGCCCACCTGCGGGACGTCGTCTGCATGGGCGACAGCCTGCTGTACGACTATGTGCTGGGCTGGATGGCCCGGGCCGTTCAGCAGCCCGCATCGCCGGGCTACTCGGCCATCGTCCTCCGCGGTGGCATGGGTACGGGCAAGGGCTACGTCGCCAAGGTCTTCGGCTCCCTGTTCGGCCGGCATTTCCTGCAGGTCACGGACCCCAAGCACCTCGTGGGTTCCTTCAACGCCCACCTCCGGGACTGCGTGTTCCTGTTCGGCGACGAGGCGTTCTACGCGGGCGACAAGAAGCACGAGTCAGTCCTCAAGACCCTCATCACCGAGGAGCTCCTGACCGTCGAAGCCAAGGGCGTCGATGCCGAGGCGAGCGCCAACTGCGTGCACCTCATGATGGCCTCGAACGACGACTGGGTCGTGCCGACCGCGATGGACGACCGCCGGTTCCTCATCCTTGACGTCGGGAACGCCCACAAGGAAGACCACGCCTACTTCGCGGCGATCACCACGCAGATGGACGCTGGCGGCCGCGAGGCGCTACTGCACCTACTGCTCACCTACGACCTCAAGGGCTTCAATGTGCGGAAGGTGCCGAAGACCGACGCGCTACGGGAGCAGCAGATGCACTCGCTGCGCGGTGCGGAGGCGGCGTGGTTTGAGTGCCTCACGTCGGGCGAGATCCCGTGCGGCAGCGTCGATGCCGCCACGGGGCGAGCCCGGATGTACTCGACCGAGTTCGTCCGCTGGGCCGCAGACCTGCGGCGCGGGGACCGCGTCAACGCCCACACCGCCGCGGCCGTGCTCGGGAAGCCGCAGGGGAACCACGACCGGGGCGGGAAGCGCCCGGGCATGGGGTTCGAGAAGCGACAGCCGACCCACGGCGGGGACCGCCGGAACTACTGGGAGCTCCCGACCCTCGCGGAGTGCCGGAAGCTCTGGGAGGAACGCCGGTGGCCGGTGGGCTGGACGGACGCCGCCGGTACTTGGGCGGTCAGCGACCGGCTCTCGGGCTACGACGAGCGGGCGTAGGGCGGGCCGCCACTCGGTCTGGCCACTCGGTCTGCCCGGAGGATCAAGTGGCCGTTGGGGCGTGGATTTCGTGTGCTCGGGCCTGCGATGCACGGTATTTCCGGAGCCACTCGGACCACTCGGACACTTGGACTGGCGCGAGATTGCGAGCCCCGGGGAGGCCGGGCGAGCGACCAGAATCTGATCAAGTGGTCCGAGTGGTCCAAGTGTGCCCAGTGAAACACAGCGGAGAACACCACTTGGACTACTTCTTCTTTGAAAGAAGATCAAGTGGTTCAAGTGGCTCCGCCCGGGCGAAGAAGCCGTCGCGACCGGCCCTTCCACCCGATGCACCTGCCGCGTGGACGAGCGCGATCTAGTGAAGTCGGTGGATCTGGTGAATCTCTTGGATCACGTGGAGTCGTTGGACCAGCGCCGCCGATGCGACGTGCGCGATCAAGTGGACGTGGGCGACCCGCCCGCCGCCCCTGTCCCGAAACCAAGACGCCACGGCGAACCCGCCCGTGCTGCGACCTTGCTCGCCGCCTCGCTGGGCGCTGCCGCCCGCGGCAGAGCGGCCCTAGCAGCCTGCGACACAGGCCCCACGACGTTGGACCTGCCGATCAGTACTCCGCCGCTCCGACGTCGCCGGTGGGCGATGGAATCGGTGGAGGCGGCCGCGACGTGGAGCAGGTGATGTTGCGCGGGCGGCGCGGGTCGCGGTGATCGCACGAGTCGTTGGACGTGGTGAAGCGAGCGAAGCAGGTGAAGCCGGTGGAGGCGGTGAAGTCGTTGAGTTTTGATGCATTTCGGACCGGGGGTGCCCCTCCCCCGAGCGACAACCACGCACCGACGCCGCACGTCGTCTCACGACTATTCGCGTGATCGCGTGCGCGGCCGACGCCACCTGCCCGCGGGTGTGCGGGTCGGAGATGATTCGTCGTGAGCGCACCCACCCGCAACCACGCCCCGATGACCGAGGCCCGCAAGCGGGCGTTCCTCGACGTGCTGCGGCAGACCGGCAGCTTCCGCCGGGCCGCCACGCTGGCGAGCCCACACCTGGGCGACGACGACAGGCCCGACCGCAAGGGCCGCGGCGCGGAGACCTTCCGAGACCAGATGAGGCGCGACCCGACGTTCGCGGCCGCGGTGCAGGAGGCCATCGACGCCTACATCGGCGACCTGGAGAACCTGCTGCAGGAGCGGCTGCGCACGCCGAACCGGCGGCCGATCTTCGACAAGAACGGCAACCAGATCGGCGTCGAGGAGAACATGCGCGACGCGAACCTGCTGCTCCTCCGGGCGCTGGAGCGCATGGACGAGCGGTGGGCTCCGCGGAAGCAGATCAGCGGCCAGATCTCGCACGACCATCAGCACACCCACGAACTCGCCGCGGCCGAGCCGGGTTTCAACGTCACGGCCCGCGACCTTGCTCTGTTGTCGCCCGCGGACCAGCGGGCGCTGCTGGACCTGTTCGACAAGGTCGAGGACGCCCGCAGGGAGACCGCCGATGCCCGAGTCGTCGCAACCGTCCCAGCCCGCCCCGCGCTCCCGCCAGCGCAGCCCTGACCTGATCGCGCTCCGCGCCGCCGCCGGTGTCGCTACGCCCGAGGAAGTGCGGGTGCTAAGCGAGACGCCACGCATCCTGGGCAACGGCTTTGTCGTCCCACGCCCCTTGAGCCCCGAGCAGTGGGTCGCGAGATGGAGCGGCCCGCGTCTGGGATACGACGTGCCGGACCTTTCCGCGATGCACGACGTCGCCGACCGCGCCCCACCACCGGAGCGCCCCGCGTACACCGACAGCGGGCCGGTCGTTCTCGCCCACCCGGGCCACGAGCCCCCGCCCGCCGGGAGGCCCGGCTACCGCGGCGGCCTGTCGCGCGGGTGAGTCTCCGCGAGACGTCGTGACGCCGAGTCGTTTGTCGGCGCACGTCGCGTCGGGAAGAGATTCCCGATCGCCGAGCCCACCCGGGCCGACGGCGGCCCCTAACGGCTGGGGCCACCCGGGCAGCGGACGGACGATCCGCGGAGGTTCCGACAATGGACCTCGACATGATCTCGGTCGGCACGGGACTCCCGGACCCGCGGACCGCCGAGGCGCTGGCCGAGAAGGCCGAGGCGCTCGTTACCTCCTTCCGGGCAACCATTGGCAACCTGAGCGAGGCGGTGACCGCGGCGCGCGAGCGGTTCGAGACGCAGCACTCGTCCATCGTGCCGCCCGGCGTTCCGAAGTCGCAGGTGCAGGGCATCGTCGGCGCGGTGAAGGCCGCGGTCGATCGCGACCTGCGGGCGTTCACGACCGACCTGCTCAAGAACTCGGAGAAGGACCGCACCGAGCAGCTTCGGCAAGCCAAGTCGCACGCCGATGCGCTCGCGGCGCTGGTCCACGTGTACCCGAACCCGGCGGCCTACCTCTCGGGCACGACCGTCGCCGACGCGCGGCGGGCGCAGTATGTCGCCGCGCTGGCGCACGCCGGACCCGCGGAACTCTCGACCTATGCGCGGCAGGCCCTGGCGACCAACGACCGCGCCCTCGCGGCCGCGGTGGTGAGCCGCAACGACTCGCTCCCGAAGGAGAGCCGCCTGTTCCCGTCGCTGGACTTCGCGGCGAAGTTCGTCGGCGCGGAGCACGAGGGGCTGACCCGGGCCGCGAAGCGCGCCGACGCGGCGCTGCAGGCAATGCTGCTCGCCAACCGCCAGTTGGAGCGCGGCGGCCGCCCCGATTCGACCGGGCGCATCGCGCTGGGCCTGCGGCAGCAGGCGGCGAGCGCCCAGCCCACCGACACCGACGCCATCGGCCGGGCGATGCCCGGCCGCCGCTGAAAGTAATCCGCACCCCGCATAGGAGCCCACAACCATGGCCACGTTCCTGATCCGCCAAACCCTGCCGAGCGACCGCAACAGCAGCGGCATCGCCGCCGTGCTGGCCTCCGGCACCGACGAGGCCGCGGCCCGCGCTCTTGCTGCGTCCAACGCACCCGGCGGCACGAAGATCCCGGCGTCCTGGCCCGCCGTACAGGTTGGCAGCGGCGACCTGCCAAGCGGTTACAACCCGACGTACTTCGAGGGCGCGGCCGTTCCTCGCGACCCCGCCAACCCGACGACGCGCGGCCGCTTCCGCGGGGAGTGAGTGATGCAGTACGACGACTTCCGCGCCGGAGTGTTCGCCGCGATCGTGGCGCCAGAGACGGCGCACGCCCTCGCCGCACTGGGCGAGGCGGGGGAGCGCGACCTGGGCCTGATCCGCGCCGCGTGCGAGTGCGCTGGTGCCCGCGTCGCGCCCGTCGCCGCGTACTTCGGCTTCCTGCCGCGGATGGGCGCGCCGTCGGAGCTCGTGGACGTGACGACAGAGAACCCCGGTCGGGCGGTGCTCGCGGGCGACGCCGAGGCGCTGTGCCTGTTCGCGCTGTTCCGGGGCCGAGGAGTGCCGATCCGGACCGAGGTGGTCGTCGTGCCGCCCGAGCACTACGGACCGAGGCCCGAGCCGCGGAACCGGGCCGAGGAGGAGGAGGACTTCGGGCCGCACCCGTACCACCGGGCGGGCGACGATTAGCAACTGCAGCCGGTCGCTGGGCCCAACTCCGCCCGGCGGCCGGTTTTCTTCAGCCGGGGCGCGTGTCCCCGGCCGCCCGCCGCGCTGCGTGTACCGGCGCGGCGGGATTCGAAGCCGTCCCCCGCGACGGAGCGCGCCCCGGGGGCGGCGCTTGCGCGCTCTGTCGACTAACTTTGCACAACCTGTTGACAATCTGTCGAGTACACCATATCCTGTAGGCCCAACGATTCGGACCACAATCTCTGCCATTTCGGCAGCCGCTGGTGGCCTTATAACCACTTCTGGCAGGCCGGGGCCGGCTGCGGGGTGGGTCGTGGGCATGTTTCGCTGGCGCGCGGCTTGCCGCAACCGACGCAGGTCTGTTGCGGGCGTCCTCGTGGGCTGTCTGCTTCGGAGACCGACCGGAGTTCAGACATGGCCAAGACGAAGGCACCCCCGCGTACCGAGGAGCAGATTCGCGAGCTTGTTCACCGCTATTTCTACGACCGTTACAAGAAGGGTCGCGGGGAGCGAGGCAAGAACGGCATCGCCGCCAAGATCAGCGTCGTCCGAAAGGAACTCAAGGTGCTGCACGGGCTTTCCCAGCAGGAGATCGCCCGCGCCCTCACCTACCTAATCGACGAGGGCTGGGTACGGCGCGAGGAAGAGCAGAAGATGTTTCAGACGCCCGGCGGGACGATGCGCCCTGCCACCGCCGTGTATTACCGAATCACCTCGCCCGGCGTGACCAAGATCGAGGGCGACAGCGAGTACACCATGCCGAAGTTCCAAGGAATCAACATCAACGCGACCGGCCAAAACATCATCACGCTGGGCGACAACAACCAGGTGGACGCCCGCTACGAGTCGATCGGTAACAAGCTGATCGAGTTTAAGGATGCGGTGCGAGCGGCCGCGGATGTGGACGACTCGGCGAAGCTGTCGATCGTGGCCGACGTGGACTCGATGCAGAGCCAGTTGGCGAAGCCCGAACCGAACCGTCCGGTTCTTCGCGCTATCTGGGCAGGCATCGAGAGGCTGACGACGGCAACGTCGCTCGCTGCGAACGTCGCCG
Source organism: uncultured Demequina sp. (assembly GCA_937925595.1). The sequence continues at coordinate 8,031 of CALALQ010000265.1, forward strand.
CCCTCGCCCCTGTTCTTCACCCACTGCTGGGCTAGGCCGTTCGCTCCCGCGTCGTGGAGCCGATGCGCAGGCACCATTCCATGACGCGAACCGCCGCGGTATCACGTCACGAGGTTTGTCGCGACACCGATCGTGCCGGAGATTTCGCTCGCGTCCCTGGCCAGCAGCCCGGGCGAAGGAGCGAAGCGATGAACCGCAGCACGATCGAGTCGATGTCCCTCGCGGACCTGGCCGCCCTGTACAACAGCCTCCGCCCCGAGTCGCCCGTCAAGAAGTTCTCGGACAGGAAGACGGCGGTGCGCCGCGTGCTCGCGGCCGTGGAGGAGGCGGAGGCCGCCAAGGCGGCCGCGGCCCCGGCCGAGCCCGCCGCGCAGCCGGAGGCGGCTCCTCGCCGCCGCTCCGGGCCGCGGAAGCCCCGCACCGTGCGGCACGTCCCCACCGGCCCCGAGAAGGCTCCCCGCCCGGGCACAAAGCGCGGCGACCTCCTCGCCGCCCTCCTGGGCGGGGGCATGACGATCGAGGAGATGCAGTCGCGGTTCGGTTGGCAGGTCCGGGACTGTCGGGATGCTCTCAAGCTGCTCGCCAAGCACAACGGCTACGTGACCTACCTGGGCGAGGACGGGCGCTGGCACGCCGCTGCCCCGGAGCCCGACCGGACGAACACCGAACCAGAGGGACCGCGCCCAGGGCGGCGCGGGGCGAAGTGAGTGTGGTTGTCCCGGGCTTTGCGGCCTCGACGATTCGAGGCATGGCTCTGAGCGCGAAGCGACTGGCGGCGTGCGCGGTGGTACTGGCGGTGGCCCTCGCGGGCTGCGCCGCGCCTCGTCTGGCTGGGACGGCCGCCCCCGACGTCCCGCTCGCAAGCCCGAGCGCGTGGCGGAGCGGGGTCGTCGATCAGGCCATCCGCGAGACGGAGGAGCGCCGGTTCATCCGCGATCTGTGGCGAGCGAAGAGGGATGCCCGCTAGTGCCGCCGCCGTTCGTTCAACACTCGGCCTTCGACCTGCCCGACGCTGAGGAACTAATCTGGCGCACTGCGCCCGAACTTCCGCCGCCTCCCGACGTGCAACTCGACAGGGCCGCCGACGCGCGCCCGCCCGCACGCCCCGCCGTGCTATTGACAAGGCAGGAGGAGCTTGTTCTGTTCCTCCGTCTGAACTTCGCTCGCAAGCGCGCCCACGAGACCGCGGACCCGACCTGGGCCGTGCGAGCCCGAGACCTAGAAGATGCGGTGGTGCGGTACAACGTCGGGCTTGTGCTATCGGTGGCCCGGGGTGACGAGGAGACCGAAGCCGAGGGGCTCGCCACGCTGGTCAATGCCGCGCGGCACTTCGACGCGGCCCGCGGCTGGAAGTTCTCGACCTACGCCATGCGCGCAGTCTGCCGCACCATCAGTCGGCTCCGCACACGGCAGGCACGCCGCGCCGCCCACGAGCGGGCCGTGGTCTGCGCGGGCGCGGAGGTGGTGTCGCTGGGCGACAGCACCCGATCCGTCGCCGCCCACCGCGCGACGCAGGAGGCTGAGCGGGAGCAGGACCGAGCGGAGCGACTGCGGGACGCCGTCAAGGCGGCAGGGCTGACGGAGAGCGAGCGGCGCGTCGTCACGCTCAGGTCCCATGATTTGCTCTACAAAGACATAGGCCACCGCTTCGGCAAGACGAAGGAGTGGGCTCGGCAGCAGCATCAGTCGGCGCTCGCGAAGATCCGCGCCGCCTACCGGGGCGAGCGGCCCCCGCCGCCCCGCACCCGCGAGCTCGCCGCGGTTCCGATCGAGCCGCGACCGGGCTCGCAGGTCGCGGCGGTATTGGCCATGCTCCGCAGTGATCCCTGCACCCTAGATGCCATCGCCACCCGACTCGGCGTGGACGCGAAGCGCGCCCGGGTGCGCATCGACCGGCTCGCGCTGCTGGGCTGGCCGGTCGTCAATGTCGGGCCGAGGACGTATGCGCTGCGCTCATAGAATGCGGCCGCATACACGGAGGCCGTCATGCCGCTCGAAGTCGCCGAAGTTGACGTATTGCAGGAGTACCTTAGGGGTGTGCTCGGTCGTGCCGACCACCACGCTCGGGGTGTTGACCTGATCGCGCTCGCGCTGGCTGGGGCGGTCGTTTGGCGCAAGGTCGGCACGCTTGAGGTCATGGAGCGGGAAGGCGAGACGAAGAACGTGCTGTGGTTCCGCACCGATAAGTCCCGGTACGCGCTGTCGTACAACCACAAGGCGGGGACCATCGAGCTGCGCGAGAAGAACACGCAGGGCAAGGTGCTCGCCTCGCTGACGAACGAGACGGGCCTCGCCGAGCTTCGCAGGTTGTTTGAGGCGCTCTGAGGCCGTGACAGGTCGGATGGTCGGCTTCCGTCCAGGCGG